>DATBHB010000036.1:0-4857 GCA_036557705.1 Xanthobacteraceae bacterium | reverse complement strand
TTCGCCTGGTTAAGCTTGGCGCGGCCGAGCTTGGCGCCTTCGAGCTGCGCGCCCGAAAGGTCGGCGCTGCCGAGGTCGGCCCCGTAGAGCAGCGCGTCGGTGAGATCGGCGCCGCGGAAATCCGCCCACTTGCCGTCGATCAGATTGAGGTTTGCGTCCTTGAGCTTGGCGCCAGCGAGATTGGCGTGCACGAGCACGCCCCGGAACAGGCTGGACGCCGTGAGATTCGCTTTGGCCAGATTGGCGCGATCGAGCCTCGCGCGCTCGAGACCGCGGTCCGATAGATCGCGCCCGGAGAGATCGCATTCGATGCATCTCTTGCTTGAGCCGCTGACGAATGACTCGGCATCGTCAGCCGCCACCGCGACGCTCACGAGCGCCGCCAGCACGCCAGCAATTGCCCAACCATGGAGGCGCATCTGCCACCCGTACCGTCGAGTCCGACGCGAGGGTTGCGTGTTGCGGCGTTCCGGTCAAGGCTCCCGTAGCCCGGATTGCAGACGCCGACGGCGGTAGCTGCCCTGCTCGCGCCGGCCGCCCAGTGTTTTGCGAGGGCCGACGCTAGCGGCTGCGCCGATACCTCCGACCTTCGGTCGTCGGCTGCTGGCGAGGCCCGTGCCAGAATGGATTTTCCGTGCAGTAGCGCCCCAATCCACGCGCGCTCTCGATGCATTGTTGCCAAGTATGGAAAGAGCAGTCAGGAGCGCCGCTCCCGCCCCTTTCGCTGCCTGGCCGGGTGCAATACCGCTCATTGAAGAAGGATTCCTGGGCGCTCGCCGATTGCACTCCAACCGTTAGGGCGCCGGCAAGCGTGACAAGTCCTACGAGGGCGAAGCGCATGTCTGTTGCTCCTTGGTGACGGGCGCCGAGCAAACGCCCGCAGCGGCTTTGCGTTCCTGCCCGAAGGAGCGCATGAATCGCAGCGCCTCGGGATTACGCTCTTGAATTTTAGCCGGCTTGGGTCCATTCTGCCAGCTGGTCAACATGAACTTGCCCCGCCGGGACCATCCCGCCGCGGGGCTTTTCTTATTTTCCGCCTTATGCTGAAGCGCTCCCCACCCATTCGCGGCGCGACCGTAAGCCTCGACGGGCAGCAACTGTTCCGCGCACCCTCCGCTTGTAAACTGCTCCTATTTCCGGATATGCTTCCGGAAACAAGAGAGTGATAGGCTCAATGCCAAGGACGCAACAAAAGGCTCTTAATGCATACCGACGGCGCCTTAAGCGGCGCGGGATTGTTCGCCTCGAGGTGCATGTGCGCAAGGACGACGCCGCTCTCCTCCGCGGTGTGGCGCAAGCGTTGTCGGACCCCGCACGCGAGGCTGAGGCCAGGGCGCTGTTGCGGGAGCGCTTTGGCTCCACCAAGACCAGGGGACTCAAGGTTCTTCTGGCCGCGGCGCCCCTTGAAGGAATTGATTTGAGCCGCGACCGTGACTTCGGGCGGGATATTGTGCTGTGAACTATCTGATCGATACCAACATCATTTCAGAAGTCCGCAAGGGCGTCAGGTGCAATGGAAACGTAGCAGCTTGGTATGATTCGATAGACGAGGCAGCCATTTACCTCAGTGTCCTGGTGCTGGGCGAGATCCGCAAAGGGGTCGAACGGGCTCGGCCCACCAATCCAGATCGGGCCCACGCGCTGGAGCAGTGGCTGACGAAGGTAGCCATGTCTTTTGCCGAGCGTATCCTGCCGATCGATCGCGCCATCGCGGACGAATGGGGACGCATGGGCGCCAGCCGTCCTGTGTCAACGGTAGATGCGCTGCTCGCTGCGACTGCGAAGGTTTACGGAATGACACTGGTGACGCGGAACGTGTCGGATGTAAGCGATCTCGGTGCACAGGTTATTAATCCATTCGAATCGCGCGCCTGAGCCGAAATAAAGGGCGGCGTTCCTCAAGGTCCGTAGGATGGGCAAAATGACGCTGCGGCACGACCATACCAGATGCGACACGCCACATTTCACCGACGTGCTGCGGCGCCGGCATTCTCTTATTCCTGAACTTCGCCATCTCCTTCCCCGACCGGAATGTCCTCGGGTGCAATCCACACGACACCGCCCTCGCGCCAAACCGCAATCGGGTTTCCCGCCTGCTTGTGCCGCAGCAGCGCCTCGCGCACAGCGCGCCGAAGCGCTCGTTCGATGAGCTTGAGGTCGCGGACGCGTTCGCTCGGCGGACTGTCGGGAGATTCATCTGCCATCATGGGTCTCGTTCAACATCCGCCAAGTCTCGCCGTCTTCCACAATACGGACTTCTGCCCGCTCACCGGCAGCAACCGGCTTCGGGCCGCCTGGTCCCGAATTGTCGAACAACTCCCAGCTGTTCGCCAAGGGCTGATACAGCCGGAAGAAGTTCACAAGTCCAGCCCGGTAACGGCGCCGAATCACATCAACTGGAACGTCGTGACCGCCGAGGCGCACCCGTTCGGCGACGCGACTGATCGCAAGCTCCGGACTGCGAAGCCAAAGGAACAACAAATGGGCATGATAACCGTTGCGCCGCAGGCGGGCGAGCCAGGGAGCAAAGCTGCGGGTCGCGAGCGTAGTCTCAAACGCAAAATCCTCCCGCGCCCCGGCCAGAGCCCGCATCCGTGCGAGCATGATACGTCCCGCGGCAATCGCCACCGCCTCCGGCCGGAACGCCGAGAGGCCTGCCGCGATCGTATCCGCGTTTACGAACTCACGCACGGCCAGCGCATCTCTGAGCAAGTGCGGCGCCGCCGTCGATTTGCCGGCACCATTCGGACCGGCAACACCGATGACGACCGGCTTAGCCGACGTCGCGTTCACGGGGCCAGCATTTCTGTAGAGTGGGCAAAGGCGCGGTCCACACGCGCGAGCCACCCCGCCCGCAACAAACAGCGCCGTGCCCACGCGCCCCTCCGCGTGGGCACGGCGCACGCGCTGAGGCGCGCTGCGCCTTTGCCCACCCTACACAAATCGTTCTCGATCATATGAACAGTTCCGCAGGGATAGGGGCAGGTTTCAAACCCGCCCCTACTGGAAACGTTGCACGCTCCGAAAGCGGCTACATCACCGTGGCAAATTCGCCGCTCATCGCCTGTTGCCAGACGTGCGCATAGACATTGCCGGCGACGGCCTGTTTCTCATCGTCGGTGAAGGGAGGTGTCGGAAGCGCGGTCAAGACCTGATCGAGGATGAACACCTCGATCTCGCCCTTGTTCTGTTCCTTTATCAAAACAGCGGTTGGAACGGTACGCAAATGGGAGCTGGGCACGCGACGCCCCTCCGGGGCTGGGCGCACTTTGATCGATGTCATCAAGGCTGAACCGAAGGCGGTGCGTCGCGCGCTCGCCAAAACCGATTCTGCGGCGTGAGGAAACGGCGAAAGTGATACAGTGACGAAGGATATCGCGCAGTACGCTCTGCTCGGCATCAAAAGGCGTGGACCGCATCACGCGCTACTGGCCCGCGCAGGTCGGGCTTGACCGCCTCGCGATCAATCACGTCAACCGGTACCTCGAACAGACCGGCAATGTAGTCTTTCAATTCGACATAATCGAAGACGGTGACGTGAGCCTCCGGATCGATATCGATCAGGATATCAAGGTCGCTGTCGGGCCGGTTCTCGCCCCGAGCAACGGAGCCGAACACGGCGGCGTGCGTGACGCCGCGCGCGCGCAACACGCGCTCGTGGCGGCGCAGAGTGGCGACGGCGTCGTGAGCGTCCATGGAATAGAAGCATAGCACCACCTGACCCGCCTCGGCAGGGTGTGCAAAAGCTGTCGAGTCCAAGGCTTGCTAACGGTGGTCCAAGCCCCATGTCCGAATTGCGGCGCTGTTCTCTTTTTGTTCTTGACAATAGTCCTAAACAATGCTACTCGCAAAACATCCCGGTTCGACGAGGGGCACCTTCCGGAGGCAGTCCCGTTGGGCGGAGCCGGGAGCGGCTCCCTGCGGCTCTGGCTTGTAACCAGCCCCGCGGGCGTTTGCTCTCTCCTTACCCTCCCCAGGGGCAGGTTTTAAACCCGCCCCTACAACGAGGAGGGTCAGGATGGGCGGCGAGAAATGCCGCAGTGGAGCGCCGAGAGGCGTGCGTCCCGATCGCAAGGGACGCGAGACGCCTCGCAAGCGTCTCGGCGTGTCTCGCAAACACGCCAAGGTGCCTCACCAGCACCTGCGTTTCTCGGTGCTCCACTCCCCCCTCGCTCGCCCGCTAATCGGAAGGCAGAGGGAAAAAGCACATTAACAAAATACGGCGGGGCCGGCGCCGCTAAACAAACGGCCGGCGGAGCTATGCATGAGGAGAAATGCATGCAGGCAGGTGAAGGCCCTCTCCGCCTCATGGTTCGAGACGGCGCGCTCCACAGCGCGTCAAGACGCGCGTAAACGCGCTTTTGGAAGCGCGCGCCTCCTCAACACGAGGCTGAATGTGTCAGCTGCGGTAGTCGCCGTTGATGGCGACGTAATCCTTGGTGAGATCGCAGGTAAGCACGCGGTCGCGGGCGCGGCCAAGCCCGAGGCTCACCTTGAGCGGGATCTTCGCTTCCTTCATCACCGCGGAGACCTTGGCCTCGTCATAGGCCGGATCGCGCATGCCCTTATGGGCGACGCGGATGCCGCCGAACCAGATCGAGAGCTTGTCGCGGTCGGCGGGCTCGCCGGCCTTGCCGACCGCCATCACCACGCGTCCCCAGTTGGCATCCTCGCCGGCAATCGCGGTCTTCACCAGCGGCGAGTTGGCAATCGACATCGCGATCCGGCGCGCCGAGGTCTTCGACACCGCGCCTTCGACCTCGATCTCGACGAGCTTGCGCGCGCCCTCGCCGTCGCGCGCGACCTGCTCGGCAAGATCGGCAAGCACGCCGACGAAGGCTTTGCGGAAATTCTTCA
>DATBHB010000035.1:0-18049 GCA_036557705.1 Xanthobacteraceae bacterium | reverse complement strand
GCAAATCTCGGCCAAAGGCGGCCAGATCGTCGCGATCATGCCCGACCGCGAGCAATTCGCCTCGGAGCTGAAGAACGCAGGGCAAATTCCTTTCCCGATCCTCACTGATATGGACAACGGTTATGCCCTGTCGCTCAATCTTGCGATTTGGCTTGGAACCGAAATGCAGAATATGATGGCGGACCGGCAGGACCTTTCGTCGTACCAAGGCAACAGTTCTTGGATGCTGCCAATTCCGGCGACCTTCGTCGTCGGACAAGACAGCCGCGTGAAGGCACGGTTCGTCGATCCCGATTATCGCAAACGCATGGCGATCGAGGATTTGCTGGCGGCGCTCCGGGCGAACATCCGCCCCGCTGCTGGCGCTTCGGGCTAGTTCAACGCTCGCAGCTGATTTCGATCTGATGCTTTAGGGGCGGGTTTGAAGCCGCCCCTGAAGCAGCGATTCGCGATCGGGCTCACTTCATCGCCATGGCGGTCTTAAGGTCAGCCGGTGATATGAGAACCCCGAAACGCTCACACCAGATAACCACGCTCTGGTACTGCTTGAGATCAACGCCGGCCGGGACTGGATAGCGCTGGCTGCCTTTGAAGGCGCGCAATCCGCCCAGGTCGACAAACATCGCGTCCTTGAGCTCAGAGCTCG
This sequence comes from Xanthobacteraceae bacterium, assembly GCA_036557705.1. Classification (GTDB taxonomy): domain Bacteria; phylum Pseudomonadota; class Alphaproteobacteria; order Rhizobiales; family Xanthobacteraceae; genus VAZQ01. The sequence continues at coordinate 17,403 of DATBHB010000035.1, read as the reverse complement.
AGCGGATTGGAGCCTTGGGGACGAGATACACGTGAAATGCCGGGCCCGGACCCACCTCGAAGTCGGACTCCAGGAAAACGGCGTGCTCGTAGACGCTGACCCGGCCCTTGCCGTAGTGGACCGGATCGGACGGGTTTGCGTGAATGAACGACCCCGAGGCGACGAGAGTGGAACGCTCTGCGTCGGTAATCTGCTCTGCCGCTGCCGGCGGCGGAAACACGTAGGGAAAGATGAAGAAGCCGACTGCAACACCGAAGCCGGTGCCGAGCGCTCCTCCGAGTACGAATATGGCTAGGCTACGCCAGAATTTGTTCATCGGTGACTCTCCTAATTAACGGTTCATTTTGAAGGACTGGAAGGCAGCCGATCAGTGCTGTCTGCCCATGAGACAGCCATCGATGAAGCTGACGACGGCCATGTATTCGTAATCGTTCTGCTGGGCGATTCGGTATCCGCGCGAAGACGCTAGCGCCTGGCAGGCAGCGAAACCTCGTGGATTGCTCGCCTGCATTGCAGCCATCTTCGACTTGATTTGGGCCATGCTCGCGGGAGCGGCTAGAATCGAAGTCGTGGTGATGATTAGAGCGATGAAAACGAGTGCAGTAGCGCGCATGTTACTTCTCCTCTCAAGGTTGTTCGCGAAAGATCCGCGACTTGTGATCCCGATCGTCAGGATCGGCACGGTTTGCCGCAATGGGATGCTGACTGGAAATGCCGTTTGAAGATGAAATCGATAGCAGGCCGCTATGGAGACAGGCGCGGCGCCCCTATGGGATCGACCCGGCGCTGGGCCCTAATTGACGTGTGTAGACCAGTCATAGGCGCGCAACATCTTCAGCATGGCCGAAGCCACAGGAGTGCGCCGGCGGCCCGCAACCCCATAGACGTAGACTGTGCGCGATAGTTCGAGTCCTGCGATCGATATTCTTGACAGTGTGGGCGGAGTCCGCAGGCTTCTCGGCGCGATCGCCACACCGAATTGTGCTTCGACGAGCATGAGCAGGTCGTGCTCGGACGCGACTTCGCAGCCGCGATCGACATCGATGTCGTGGTCGCGCAGGATCGCGCTGGCTTGCTCGGCGTTCTCGCAATATACCCGCCGCAAGAACCGTTGCTGGCGCAGCTGATCGAATCTGAGATCCGCTTTGCTTGCCAGCTCGTTTTTGCCGTTCAAAAGCAGATCGAAGCGTTCCGTGAACAGCGGCCATCTGTCGAGCCGCTCCCATTCTTCGCCGATCTCGCCCGCGATCGCCAACTCGGCGTCGCCGCGTTTGAGATGCTCGACGATCTCCGGGATGCTGCCGCGCAGGAGCTTCATGTCGAGGCCGGAGAACAGGCGCGATAATTCGTCCAAATGGCATAGCACTGGGGCAAGTTCGATCGTGCGTGACAAGGCGAGCCTTAGCGTCCCGATTTCGCCGCTCTTGATCGCAGAGGCCAGCGATCGGGCGCCGAGCGCGCTGTCATAGCACTGCTTGAGCAGCGGCAGCATACGCTCGCCGAGCTCCGTCAACTGCGCCTGCGGACGCTCCCGCCGAAACAAGTCTCCGCCCAGCTCGGCCTCGAGCTGTTTAATGGCGCGGGTCAGCGAGGGTTGCGAGACGTTGCACTTTTCGGCCGCCTTGGTGAAATTCAGCTCGCTCACGGCCGCCAGGAAATATCGGACCTGATGCATTTCCATAGCTGCAACCTATCGACCCCTTAGCCAATCGGCATTTCCAGGTTTCGAGTGCCTCGGGCACTGTGGGGCGCTGCCTCCTACCATGCTTGCCAGAGATGGTCCCTTCGAGACAAGGAGCATGCGCCATGAACATCGCGATCAGGCAGGACCTTTCGACTCCGCAGTCACTTATCGGAAGAGTCTCGCTCATTACCGGTTCAACCAGCGGGATTGGGCTCGGCATCGCTCGGGCGTTCGCTGGGGCGGGCGCCAACGTGGTTCTAAATGGCTTTGGCAGGCCCGAGGACATCGCGGAAACCAAGGCAAAAATTGCCTCGGAATTCAATGTCCTGGTCTCCTACTCGGGCGCCGACATGTCGAAGCCCGATTCGATCCACCAGATGATCGAACAAACCTTTGGCTCGTTCGGTCGGCTCGACATCCTGGTCAACAATGCCGGTATCCAGCACGTTGCGCCACTGCAGGATTTCCCGATCGAGAAATGGGATGCGATCCTGGCAATCAACCTCTCATCCGCCTTTCACACGACCCGGCTTGCACTACCCGCCATGATTGCAAACAAGTGGGGCCGCATTATCAATGTGGCTTCCGCGCATGGCTTGGTAGCTTCCCCGTTCAAATCCGCCTATGTGGCTTCCAAGCACGGCATTGTCGGTCTGACTAAGGTCACGGCTCTCGAAACCGCTGAACACGGTATTACGTGCAACGCGATTTGCCCGGGCTACGTCTACACGCCGCTGGTCGAGGCGCAAATCGAAGGCCAGGCGAAGGCGTACGGCATTCCACGCGAGCAGGTAATTCGGGACGTGCTGCTGGCGCAGCAGCCCAACAAGCGTTTCGCTACGGTCGAAGAGCTGGGAGCGCTTGCAGTTTTTCTTGCGAGCGAAGCGGCAGCATCGATCACCGGCGTGGCGTTGCCGGTCGATGGCGGCTGGACTGCCCACTGAACAAGAACATGATGTTGGGGCGGAGTTGTCACACGGGCCAATGCTGTAATTTGTTGCACGCGAAAGGTGAACGCCATGCTTGATCGATTGAGAACTCCGGTAGAAACAGGCGCATTGGCCCGTGTGACAACTCCGCCCCAACATACGCGCCAGACCGTGCTGGTGTTTCAAGGCGGGGGCGCATTGGGCGCTTATCAGGCCGGCGTCTATCAGGCTCTGCATGAGGCGCAGGTCGAGCCGGACTGGATCATCGGCACCTCGATCGGGGCCATCAACGCCAGCCTGATTGCCGGGAACGAGCCGGCCGATCGCCTGGATCGGCTCGAAGAGTTCTGGCGCCGGATGAAGCGCAAGGAGTTCTGGGGCCTCTCCGCCTGGCCCGGAGTGAACGACACAGCGGGCTATTGGTCGATGTTGCTCAACGGGATTCCCGGGTTTTTCGAACCCAATCCGCGAGCGTTTCTCGGTCCGCATTTTCACCTCGGACCGGACGATGCGGGATTCTACAAGACAGCGCCTTTGCAAAATACGTTGACCGAACTCGTAAACTTTTCGCTCATCACGCAATGCAAACCACGCCTTACCGTCGGGGCTGCGCATGTGCGCACCAGCGCGATGCGCTATTTCGACAGCCGCGAGACGAAAATCACAGTCAAACACGTTATGGCGTCCGGGGCGCTGCCGCCGGCGTTTCCGGCGGTACGAATCGAGGGCGAGCTCTACTGGGACGGCGGGATCCTTTCCAACACGCCGACCGAAACCATTTTCGAAGAGACACCACGGCGTAATTCGCTGATCTTCGCGGTGCACATGTGGGATCCCACTGGACCGGAGCCGCGTACGATCTGGGAGGTACTGCACCGGCACAAGGACATCCAATATTCGAGCCGGGTATCAAGCCATATCGCCCGGCAACGACAAATCCATAAGCTGCGGCACGTCATCTCCGAACTGGTCAAACGCATTCCGGACGAGGTGCGCAAGGATGAAGTGATTCAAGGACTGGCAGAATACGGCTGTCTCACGCGCATGCACGTGGTGCGCCTGTTGGCTCCGCGCCTCGAGAATGAAAACTATACGAAGGACATCGATTTCAGCTCCTCGGCTGTGCGGCTGCGTTGGGAGGCAGGTTACGCGGATACAATGCGGGCACTGGAGCGTAAACCTTGGGAGGACTCCTGCGATCCCCTGGAAGGCATCATCCTGCACGAGCCGCCGCCCGAATCAGACGAACTCATCTGATAAACTCAGTCCGCCTTGGTCTTGGATCTAAACATCGGCAGGGAGTCATGGACGCGGTGCGTATCGAGTTCGAACCTTTTATTGACGAAGGAGCGCGACAATCCATTGTGAACGGCGTCGACTTCTACAATATCGCAACCACCAGCTTGCCCGACTACTTCCCGGTCAACTTCGTCCTGCGCGGGGAGCGTGGCGACGTGCTAGGTGGCGTGCTCGGCCAGCTCTGGGGAGGCTGGCTGCACGTGACTCATCTGTGGGTCGCCGATGCTGCACGCGGTGCAGGACACGGAACACGACTTATGAGAAATGCAGAGGCATACGCTCTCTCACGAGGTGCCGTTGGGGCAGCGGTCGAGACACACAGCTTTCAGGCCCGGCCGTTTTATGAGCGCCTCGGCTATGAGGTGTTCGGCAAGCTGGACGGGTATCCTCCTGGACACGCCAAGTTCTTCTTAAGGAAAGCACTTGAGTAAGCCGCGCGCGGAACACCGGGGTCCCGCTTAGGTCTCTAGCTTCATCCGCCGTCACGGCCTTTTGCTTCTAACGTTAGCCACCCGCTTGGCAACTCGCAGCGAGCGGCCAGCTCAATGCTCGGCGCCTGGTCGCTCTACAGCTCTCTTGTTTACGTAGAGGCCGCATCGCGCAGTGCGATTACTTTATCACGCCATCGCACCGGCCTTGCAGAGGCGACCTTGCGAATGAGCCGGTCATCGGCGGTTACGAACTGGCAATCCTTCGCTGCGGCTAGGGCGATATACACGCAATCATAGGCAGGATGATCCAACTCAAGCGCCATCACAGTTGCGGTCTCGAGCAGTGAGCGGGTTGGCGACAATTCAACGTCGGCACCCTGAAGAAGGCGAGCGGCAAAAACGGCTTCATTTTTCGATAATTCGCGGCGCCGGACCTTTTTCCAGAGGATGTTTGCACATTCGGCTATCAAAAGGTCAGGTGCAATCAGCCGCGCCTGCCGCAAGGCGAGCGCATCCGCCGTCCCATCTTCCTCGACAATCCATTTGATAGCTACGCTGGCGTCGATGACAAGAACCCTCACCGTTCCTTGCGTCCTTCGCGCAGCAGCACTTCCGATGGCGTATGCTTGCGGCCGCTGGTGAGCCTGCGCAACTCCGCCGCCAGCGTGTCGAACGAAGGTTCGATCTCGCTTGCAAGGGCCTGCCGAAGTATCTCCCGATGTTCGGCTTCGGTGGATCGGCCATGCCGGGCAGCACGCCGCTTCAAACGGGCTATCAGGTCGTCATCGAGGTTGCGCACGTGAAGATTGCCAGGCATTGCGCCTCCTTGAGATCAATGATAACAATGATCTCAAATTCGGGCGGCATTGTCAAAGCCGGCAATTTTCGGTTCATGGGCTTGCCGCCGCTGAGCATCGAACTCAGTTGCTGGCGCTCGATCTGGTTCAGTTCGGCCCGATAATTGGGAGCACGGTATATTCCCAAACACATTGGGGCTTCGATGATGACAGAATCAGCCGACCAATGCGGGAGCACAGGCATCAACCGCCGAGAAGTGCTCAGACGCTTCGTCGTCGGCACGGTCGGGGTTGTCGTGCTGCCGTTGCGTTCGTTTGGCGCCGACACATTTGGGCTGCCCTCCTCACGAGATGCGCGACAAAATCCGCCGCGCCGGCGCATCGACGGGCATCCGAAGGTCACGGGGAGCAAGCTCTACGCGGCAGACTTCCGGTCTGCGGACATGCCGGGCTGGCCGGCCCGCACGTCGCACGCGATGCTGTTGCGGGCGCGGGACGTCACGCACGTATTTGCAGGCGTCGATTTATCCGAATTGGAGCATCCGCTCCTACCCGACCGCACGGTTCTGGCCGAGGACGTAGCCGCGGCGAAGCTGCGCGTGCCGGCTTTCCATGCCGGAGACCTCCTGTGTCGGGTTGGCCAGGCGCCGGCTTATCTCGGGCAGCCGCTTGCGCTGCTGATCTGGGACGATTTTGCAGCTTTTGCGGTAGCTAGAGCGCGTCTGCGCGGCAGAGCCGGCGTGATACGTCACGGCGCAGTCGTCTCCAGAGAGCCGCGAATGCCTTATGGCGGCATGCGCTATGTGCGAATAGCTGGACCAACCGCAGATTCCGATGATGTCTATTCCGCGGCACGTGACGGCTGGACCGTGCCGGCTCGCTATCGCCTGGTGCAGTCGCCGGAACGTGCGCCGGACGCGCCGTCATTTGTCGCCGAGTGGGAGCCGCCAAACATCGCCGGTTCCGCCTCCGCCCGCGCGTCCTATTACGGACAACAAATTCGAAAGTTGCTGGACGAGCCCGACCCCGACCTCCTCGTCATCGAGCAGACCTTTCACACTCCTCCGAACGATCCGGTTTTCCTCGAGCCTGAGAGCGGGCTGGCTTGGCACGACGCCTCGCGGCGCACGCTCGAACTGGTGGTCGGCACGCAATCACCCGACGAATCGGCGTCGTCGGTTGCCGAACTCGTGGGGAGGCCAGCGGCAATTTCCGAGTAGCAAACGTCGTTGCCCATTGCGCTTCCCCCGGTGGCGGCTTCGGCGGCCGCGAACACTCGATCTTTCCTCTCTATGTGGCTCTTGCCGGCCTGTTTGCGGCAAACCAACCGGTTCGCCTCGCAAACAACCGTTTCGAGCAGTTCCAGGCCGGTCTCAAGCGGCACGCTTTTGTGGTCACGAGCAAGCTCGGCGTGGACCGAAAAACGCGCAAGCTCGTAGCCTATGCTGCCGATTTGACCGTCGAGGGCGGTGGGCTGGCCAACTATTCCGCCACTGTTGGCTTCGTGGCCGCAGGAGGCGCGATCGGCATCTACGACATTCCAAAGGCCGACGTGACTTCGATTGCAACTGCTTCGGCGGCAGTACCGGCTGGCTCCATGCGCGGCTTCGGAACATTACAATCGATGACGCCACTCGAAACAACGATCGATCGCGCCGCAGAGGCATTGGATGTCGATCCCATCGCGTTTCGCAAGATGAACGTGATCGAGTCTGGGCAAAAGAATTTCACCGGAAACATTCAAGGCGGCGCCGTGCGCACGGAGGAGGTGCTCGATAAGCTCGCTGAACACCGGATCTGGACCGGACGCGCCGCGGTGAAAGCACGCCGGAATAATCTCTACCCCGACAAGGTTTATGGCGTGGGGGTTGCCTGCGTCGGTAATCATTACGGCGGCAGTGCGGACGCCGCATTAGCAAAGGTGGAGATCACGCCCGACGCGCGCATCCTCGCCACCTCCAGCGGGGTCGAGATCGGTACTGGTTTGTCGACGGCGGTCGCGGTTCGCACCGCCGACCATCTGGGCGCTTCCGCCGATCGGGTAACGATGGCTGCGTTGGCGGAATGGAAGCCGTTGCGCCTGGTGACATCCGGAAACCCATATACCATCAGTCAAGCCGATCAGGATGCCGCAGCGTCCAACCCGCGCTGGGTCCCGCGGCTCAATGCCCCGACCTATGCGTCGATCGGCGCGCATGTTCACACCCACGTCGTGGCGGAAGCGGCGCGGATCGTCTTCCGCTTCGGCATCTGGCCGGCGGCACTCGCCATATGGGGGCAGGGCCTGATGGGAGGGCAGGCGATAGGCCAGTTTCTGCGACCCGAGGACGGGCGGTTCATCGGCGGCGCATTGACCGCCGCAGGAATGGAGCCGCTGTCCCTGGCACGGCTCGCCGCGAAGGCGCACGAGATGGGTTTGGTGACCACGGCTTTGGTGCATGGGTTCAATCGCTGGGAGTGGGCCGTTGCCGATTTCGAAATCCTCGGTAGCAATTGGCAGGCGCCGATTGACGCGCTTGCGCTCCGATATGGCGTCGGAGCGGGAGCGGACCGGCGAGCCCTGCTGAACTCCGACGGCTTTCATTTGCTGGACCGGACCTCGGTGAGTTTCCCAAGTACGTTGCTCCAACGCTTCCTGAACAATTATATGGCCGCGTGCGGGAGCATTGCTGCGGTCGAGATTGAGCGCGCAACCGGCACCTTGAAAATTGTCGAAGCCTACTCCGTGCTGGAGTGCGGCCGAGCGCTGGTGCCCGAGGCGGTTTCCGGTCAGGCTCAAGGCGGCTTTGCCCAAGGCGTCGGCTTTGCCTTGACCGAGTTTCTTCCGTCGCTCGAAGGCGGACCAGGCAACGGCGAGTGGAATCTCAATCGCTATCGAATCCCGCGCGCTTCCGACCTGCCGTTGTGGAACCTCGAGGTCGAGATCCTGCCGCCGCTCGGCAGCGCGGACGTGCCGAAGGGGATCGGCGAGGTGGTGATGATGCCGATCGTGCCGGCGCTTTTGAACGCCATTCACGACGCCACCGGCTATCGTTTCACCCGGGTGCCGGTCACTGCGGCGGCGATCAAGGAGGCTCTGCAGTGAACACCGCGCGCATCAGCGTCACCATCAACGGCACTCCGACCGGGCCGCACGAGATCCCGGATGTTCTGCCGATGATCGACTATCTGCACGAATATTGCGGTCTCACCGGCACCAAGTTCGGCTGCGGGATCGGGGCGTGCCGTGCCTGCGTGATCATTCAGGATAATGACGACGGGACGAGTCGGACAGTCGCTACCTGCGTCGTTCCGGCAATCGATTTCAACGGCAAGAAGGTACGTACGATCGAAGGCCACGCGGCCGACGGCCGATTGACCTCCGTCCAGGAAGCCTTTCTGCAGCACTTCTCGTTTCAATGCGGGTATTGCACTCCCGGCTTCGTCAACGAGGCGCAGGTACTGGTCGAGGCGCTGGCGCGCGAACCGGCGCCGAAGGCGGAGATCGAGCGGCGAATATTAGCCGCGATGGACAGTCATATTTGTCGCTGTACGGGTTATGTGCGGTACTACGAGGCGATCCGTGCGGTGATCCTCGCCGATCCAATGCTGACGCGCTGAGGCGGAATCTCGTGATGTCCTCGCAAGCGGCACGCTCCGTTACCCTCTCCCCTTGCGGGAGAGGGTCGCCGCGCGCCCATAAGCGCGTTTACGCGCTGATCATGCGCCGGAGTTTTGGGCGCGGGAGTCGATGCGCGCGGGGAGAGGGAGCGCACCGAGTTTGCTGCAATTGCTGCGCTCAATACGACCGGAAACTGTGCTGGCAGCTTTGGCCATTATTTGTATCTCACTCGGCCCGCCGCGGAGCGTGGCGGCCGCGGCCCGCCAGGCCCAAGGAGCGAATCGACCTCTTGATAGAGGGCGGGACCGCCATGACCATGGCACCGGATCGCCGCGCCGGTGCGCAAAATGAGCTGGCGGTCGCAGACTGGTCAATCAAGTATTCTGGAATTGCAGCTTGGCGAGCCGCGCATAGAGCCCGCCGGCAGCCGCCAGACGCTCGTGGGTGCCTTCCTCGACGATGCGGCCCTCGTTCATCACCAGGATGCGGTCGCAGGAAAGCACGGTCGCCAGCCGGTGCGCGATCACGAGCGTGGTCCGCTCCGCCATCAGGCGCTCCAACGCGGTCTGCACCAGCCTTTCGCTTTCGGCATCGAGCGAGGACGTCGCCTCGTCGAGGAGAAGGAGCGGCGCATCGCGCAGCACGGCACGCGCGATCGCAATCCGCTGGCGCTGGCCGCCTGAGAGCGTGATGCCGCGCTCGCCGAGCGTGGTTTCGAATCCCAACGGCAGATAGCGGATGAATTCGGTCGCGAGCGCGAGCTCGGCAGCGCGCTCGACCTCGGCGTCCGTCGCGTCGGGCCGCCCGAATCGGATGTTATCGGTAACCGAAGCAGCAAACACAACCGCATCCTGCGGCACCAGCGAGATGCGCCGGCGCAGCGCCGAGACATCCGCCTCGCGCACCGGCACGCCGTCGAAACGGATGGTGCCGGACGAGGGATCATAGAACCGCAGCGCCAGATGGAAGATCGTGCTTTTTCCGGCGCCCGAGGGTCCCACGATTGCGATCTTCTCGCCGCGCGCGACCGCAAAGGAGATGCCATCGAGCAGTTGCGGGCGGTCCGGATAGGCAAAGCGCACGTCCTCGAAGCGCAGCTCCCCGCGCGGGGGCTCCGGCAGCTCCATCGGCTGCGCCGGCGCGGTAATCACCGGCTTGACGCGGAGGATCTCGAACAGGCGCTCGGCCGCGCCGGAAGCCTGCGAGAGTTCGCCCCAGACTTCGGAGAGCTGTCCAAGCCCGCTCGCGGCGAGCACCGCATAGAGGACGAACTGCGACAGCCGTCCTGGCGTCATCCCGCCCGCGATGACATCCTGTGCCCCGACCCAGAGCACCACAACGACACTGGCAAATACAAGAAAGATCGCGACTGCAGTCAGCCCCGCGCGCGCCCGGATCGACTCGCAGGCAGCCGCAAAGGCGCGCTCGACCGCGGCCGAGAAGTGCCGGCGCGCAAGCGCCTCGTTGGTGAAGGCCTGGAGCGTTCTGATCGCGCCGATCAATTCGGACGCGTAGGCCGAGGCGGCGGCGAGCGTGTCCTGCGCGGCACGCGAGCGGGTCCGCACCGAACGTCCAAAGCCATAGAGCGGCAGCACGATCACCGGGATAGCGCCGAGCACGAAGAACGAGAGCTGCCGGCTGGTCACCAGCATCATGGCGGCAGCGCCGAGAAACAGCACGATATTGCGCAGAGCAACCGATACGGAGGAGCCGACCGCCGCCTTGATCTGGGTGGTGTCGGCGGTGAGCCGCGAAAGCATCTCGCCGGATTTGGCCTGGTCGAAGAACGGCACTGAAAGCGCGGTGAGGTGGCCGAACACTTCGCTGCGCAGGTCGGCGACGATGCGTTCTCCGAGCGTGGTGACGAGGTAGTATCGTGCAGCGCTCGCCAGCGCCAGCACCGCCGCAACGGCGATCATCACGGCAAAATAGCTGTCGATGAGGTTCAATCCCTCACGCGAGAACCCGAAGTCGATCATGCGGCGTACCGCCAGCGGGACAGCAAGCGTAGCGAGCGCCGCGCATAGGAGCGCGAAAAGCGCCGCAATGGCCCGCCCCCGGTAGCGCCGGACATATGGAAGCAACGATACCAGCGGCCGAAGCTTGGGGCTGCGTCGCGGCGCTTCCTTTTGGGCCACCAGGGCAGGGCTGTCCGGCTTTTCTGCCAACTCCTGGGCGACTTGCGGGGCTACTCGCTCGGCGACGTTCACAGGACGCAATGCCTCCAACGGCTGGTATTTGGCTGTGCGGACAATGCCCCGCTGCGGCCCGACTGACAATGACTCTCATGGAGCGGGCTGCGGCGCGGCGCCCGACGGCTGGCCGGCGATACGGCAGCATTATCGCGGCAATCGCGGGTTGTCGCGTTGAGATCGCTGCGGTATAGAGCCGCGGATTGCGCAACACGAGAGCCGCGGCCGCGGCCGTCAGGATCAGCGATGAAACCCGAAATTCATCCCGAATATCACTCCATTAAAGTCGTGATGACCGATGGCACCGAGTTCACCACCCGCACGACCTGGGGCAAGGAAGGCGACACGCTGCGCCTCGATATCGATCCGAAATCGCACCCGGCCTGGACCGGCGGCCAGCAGCAGCTGGTCGACCGTGGCGGAAGGGTGTCGCGCTTCCAGAAGAAGTTCGCCGGCATCGGGCTGAAGAAATAACGCGTCGCGCCAGACGGAGCGTCCTCGCTCCGCATCGGCAATGCCCGGCGGCGTTCGGCTTGGTCTGACGCTATTGTACTACCAGCGTAAATTTGGCGAGGGCCAAATCCCGATCGCCCTCACCGGTGCTGCGTCACCGTATCCACCAAAGCCAACCGACCCTTCTTCACCTCGGCGAGCGCGCGTTCGAGCGCCGGCCGCACCTTTTTGGGATCGTCGATCGGCCCCTCGCCGTAGCAGCCCATCGCGCGGGCGAGCGCGCCGAAATCCGGCTCCGGCCCGAACAGATCCATGCCGATATGCGCCTTGGCCTCGTCGGTGCCGCGCAGCCGCGCCATCCGGATCTGGTGCTCCCAGTCGTTGTAATAGGCGCGGTTGTTGTGCATCACGACGAGCATCGGAATGTTGTACTTGGCTGCGATCCACAGCGCGCCGGCGTCGAACATCAGATCGCCGTCGGGCTGGATATCGACCACGAGGCGGCCCGCCTCACGATGCGCGAGCGCAATGCCCAGCGAAATGCCGATCTGAGTCGAGGTGCCCAGCTCCACGCCGGGGTGCCGATAGGGCTTGTCGAAATCCCAGAGTTTTCGCACCTCCTGCTTGAGCGTGTTGGCGGTGAGCACCCAATCCTCGTCCTTGATCACGTCCCAGATTTCGAGCGCCAGGCGCTGGAAAGTGATCGGCGAGGCGTCCCAATTCTTGCGCGCGTCGTCCTGCCACTTGGCCCAGACCTCGTCGTGGCGCTTGCCGATTGCGGCTTTGCGCTCGGCGATGCGCGCCGCGAGCCTGCCGTCGCCAGCAATTCGCGCCTTGCAGATTCGGGTCAGCTCCGGGATGCCGAGCGCGGTGTCGCCGAGCGCGCGCACCGAGCACGGCTGCATGCGGCAATAATCCATCGCCCATTTGCTGATATTGATCTCGCCGAAGCCGATCTCGACATAGTCGCAATGCTCGGGCGGCAGCCGCTCCAGGCTGCGCTTGGTGCTGTTGAGCTCGGTGAGCTGCTTTTCCCAATCGTTGAGATCGAGCCCGACGACGAGATCGGTGCGGCGGAGCGATTGCCGGTCCATGCTCAGGCAAAGCGGATGTTTGTTGGGGAAATTGAGCGCGTTGTTGACGTCCCACACCGCCGCGCCCGCGGTCTCGGCAAGCGCGACGAGGTCTTCGAAACCGCCCGGCCGCCTCCCGACATATTCGGCGAGCAGCAGTGGGTGCTCGGCTTTGAGGAGCTTCTCGGCGATCGCCTCGAGCGCGCGCGGATCGGGCGCCATCGGCGAGGGCACCGCCACGGCTTGCGCCGGCGCCAGCGGAACGTCATGGGTTTTCGGCGCCTCCTGGAGCGCGGCGTCGTAGCACATGTAGACCGGCCCCTTGGGCTCGGTCATCATCACCGAATAGGCGCGGGCAAACGACTCCGGCACGCCCTCGATCGAGGTCGGCTGATAATCCCATTTGGTATAATCACGCACCGCGTTCCCTTGCACCAGCGCGGTGTGCGTCCAGTCGATGTGCGGGCGGCGCTTGCCCTCGTCCATCGGGCCGGTGGCGCCCATAATAAAGATCGGTACCCGGTCGAGATAGGCGTAATAGATCGCCATGCAGGAGTGGAGGAGGCCGACGAGGTTGTGCAGGACCACGACAAGAGGCTTGCCGGTGGCCTTGGCGTAGCCGTGCGCGATCTGCACCGCGATCTCCTCGTGGTTGCAGAGCATCATCGGCGGCTTGTTGTCGCCGTAGTTGACGAGCGAATCGTGCAGGCCGCGGAAGCTCGCGCCCGGATTGAGCGTGACATAGGGGAATCCGTAGCGCTTGATCAGATCGACAATGACGTCGGATTGCCAGCCGGCGTAGTTCTGGATTTTGGCTTCCATGGTGTTCCCTTCCTGCGGTCTCTGTTGTAGGGCGGGTTAGCGCGCGGCCGAGGCTGTCGGCATTTTCATCGCGCTGCCCCCGCGCGCGTAACCCGCCGGCCACCGAGATGGCGGCTTACGGCGCGTCACGACCGAGGAGCATGCAACATCTTTCGCGAACGGCGCGCCTAACCCGCCCTACGGCCTGGGCCATGTGTGGAAAAAAAGCGCCGGCAGAGTCAAGGGGAAGGATTATTCAATCACCTCAGTGGCGAGCGCGCGCACGGAGAGTGGAACGGCGAGCCCGAGGGCCTTTGCGGTCTTTAGATTGAGTACCAGTTCGACCTTTGTCGATTGCTGAACCGGCAGGTCAGCCGGCTTTTCACCTTTGAGAATCCGACCGGCGTAGGTACCAGTCAGGCGCCAGGCGTCGGAGAAGCTCGCTGCATAACTCATGAGACCGCCGGCTGTGACGATCTCGCGGGTGCCATAGCTCGCCGGAATCGCGTAGCGAGCCGACAAATCTGTAATCAAGGCGCGCTCGACGGAAAACAAAGTGTCCCCGGCTACAAGGAGGGCACCGATCCGCTGCCCGGCAAGGCTTGCAAACGCTGGCTCGATTTGGCCCGGGGTGCTTGCTTTTGCGATATTCAGATGCACTCCAAGTGTGCGCGCGGCAGTCTCGATTTCTGTTATTTCAGCCGCCACGAACTGAGTGCCGTCCTCCGGATTGACCAGAAAACCAACCGATGCCGCCCCAGGTACCATTTCCTGAAGCAGCTGAAGACGCTTCGCCAGCAGCGTTCCGACTAGAAAAGTCACGCCCGTGATGTTGCCGCCCGGGCGGTTCAGGCTCGCAACGAGGCCAACCTCGACCGGGTCGCGGCCGATCGCAAATACGATCGGAATTATTGTTGTCGCCGATTTGGCGGCCAGTGCCGTAAGGCTGCCGGTGGTTGCTACAATCACGGCGACGCGGCGATCTACCAACTCTGCGGCCAGCGCCGGCAAGCGGTCGAAGTGAGTGTCCGCCCAGCGATACAAGATTTCGACATTCCGCCCCTCGACATAGCCCTGTTCACTGAGGCCTTGACGAAACGCTGCCACACGGTACTGGTTCGCCGGAGTTCGCGCGAGGCCGCTGAGATATCCGATCACCGGCACTCCTGCCTGCTGCGAGCGTGCGCCGAACGGCCATGCCGCCGCGCAAGCGGCCGCGCCTAGAAATTGCCGACGGCGAATGCTGATCGTCATTTGCCAAGCTTTCCTTTTATCTAGCCAGTGTATCGGGCACCGGAATAATACGCTCGCGCGCGGCCTCAGCACCGTACGCAATCGCTGCACGGACGTCCTCCGCTGTGAGTTGCGGATAAGCTTGCAGGATCTGTTCCAGTGTCTCACCGCTCGCAAGGAAGTCGAGGATGAGCGACACCCAAATACGGGTGCCTTTGATGCACGGCTTTCCGAAGCAAATGTTCGGGTCGATGGAGATACGGTCGAGGAGGGGGTGCATGGGGCAATCTAACACGCGTTGAAGCAGAGGTCAGCACGTCGTAGGGTAGGTAATGCCTGTCCCGGACTCCGATGGAGGGGAAATGCAACGATCGCCGTACGGGCTTGGTCGCCGTGACGCTCCGCCTACGGACCGATGCCCCGCTATTCGGGCAGCGTCTGCTTCACGCGGCCAATCTCCTTCCAGGGATCCTGCTTGAGGCCGCGCAGGCGGGCCATCAGGTTGAGCACGGTATACTGGCTGGCGGCGCTCGTGCGGCCGAGCTCCTGCCACGTCACCGGCACCGCGACCGGCGCGCCGGCGCGGGCGCGGGTCGAATAGGCGGCAATCGAAGTCTGCTCCAGCGAGTTGCGCATGTAATCAATGAAGATTTTTCCGCCGCGAACGGATTTGGTCATCTTGGCGACGTAGCGCTTGGGATCGTCGGCGGCCATCGCCATGGCGAATGCGGCAACGAAACGCTTGGTCTCGTCCCATCCGGCGCCCTCGATCGGCACCACCACGTGCAGCCCTTTGCCGCCGGAGAGCTTCACGAAGCTTTCAAGCCTGACCGCGGCAAGACGCTCGCGCACTGCGCGCGCGGCATCCACGATCGCATCCCAACCAACGCCCTCGCCGGGGTCGAGATCGAAGACGATGCGATCGCAAAGGTCGAGACGGTCGAGACGCGAGCCGCGCACATGCACTTCAAGCACGCCGGCCTGCACCAACGAAAGAAGGCCGTCGAGGGTCTCGACGGCGAGCACCTGCCGGCCGTTGCGGTCGATCGCGACGCGCAGGTTTTGTTTGGTCAGCCCGGCCGATGCGTGCTTCTGGAAGAAGCACTCTCCCTTGGTGCCGTCAGGGCACCGCACCAGCGCAAGCGGCCGGCCAATGAGCTGCGGGGCCATCCAGTCCCAGACGCCGGCATAATAATCCGCGAGGTCGCCCTTGGTGATGCCGAGATCGACCCAATAGATCCGGTCCGGATGGGTGAAGCGGACGTCGCCGTCCCGCCAAGATTTTGCGGCGGGCACCGAGGAACGTGAGCTGCGCGCCGTGCGAGCCGCTGAACTTTGCCGCGGTGTCTTTGCGCCCGACTTCGATCGGATCGCGGCGACCTTGGACGCCTGAGCCGCAGCCCGACGGGTTGACTTGCGCTGCGGCCTCGCCTTCGGCGGCTCGGCAGCCGCTGGAAGCTCGCGCACCACTTCTCGCGGCGGCTTGTCCTCGCGCACGCCCTTGAAGGCGGCCTGGCGCACTAGGCCGTCGGCGGTCCAGCCGCGCAAATGCGCCTCGATCACGAGCTTGGGTTCCACCCAGCGGATATCGCGGCGCCGGCGCAGCGAGGTCGGAAGCTGGCCGAATGGCGGTTTTGCGGTTTCGAGCGGGCGCAGCCCTTTCCACAAGTCGCGCGCGACGGCGTGCGAATAGCCGGTGCCGATGCGTCCGGCATAGACGAGGCGATCGTCATCGTAATAACCGACCACCAGCGCTCCGATTGCCTTCGGCAGCGCGGTCGAAGGCGAATATCCACCGACGACGAATTCCTGCGCGCTCGAACATTTCGTCTTGATGAAAGCATCGCAGCGCCCGGAGCGATACGGCGCGTCGATCCGCTTCGATACGATCCCTTCGAGCGACATCCGGCAGGCCTTGTCGAGCACGAGCGAGCCGTCTTCCTTGAAATGCTCGCTGCAGCGGATCGGCCCAGGCGCCCCCTTGCGGGCGGCCAGTAGCGCTACGAGCTGCGCTTTGCGTTCGCTCAGGGGCAGTGGGGTGAAACTGCGCCCATCGCGGTAGAGGAGGTCGAAAACGTAATAGATGAAACGCTTGCGCTCGCTCTCCTTCAGGGCTGCCTGCAACTGCGAAAAATTCGAAATGCCGTGCCCGTCCTCGATCACGACCTCGCCATCGATGAGAGCGGTCTCTGCCTTGAGCTTCGCCACCGCCGTGGCCACGTTCGGAAATTTATCCGTCCAGTCGAGCCCCTTGCGGCTGAGCAAACGAACTTTGCCATGATCGAGCCGCGCCTGGATGCGGTAGCCGTCGAACTTGATCTCATGGACCCAGCCTAACCCGGCGGGAGGCGTGGCCGAAAGCGTCGCCAGCGACGGCGGAACGAAGTCCGGCAGCGGGTCGGGCGCATTCAAAGCCCTGTTCGACTTTGTTGCTTTTGCGCTCGGCTTGCGAGTTTTCTCCGGCGTGGACGCGCGACGAGACTGTTTGGACGCAGCGTCTGTCGCAGGCATCTGACTCGCGCGGGCTTCCTTCAGGTTCTCCGCGACGCTGCGATTGGAATGCCAGACCCGCTTCTTGCCCTTGCCTTGTGCGATCTCCTCGATCGAACGGCCGCTGGCGACCGAGCGCGGCTTCTCCTCCAGCACGTCCGGATCCTCGGGCCGGCGCTCCCATTCGTCGTGTGCCTTGATGAGCAGCCAGTTGTCCTTCGTGTCTCTAGACCCCCGCCGCATTCGCACCAGATGCCAGCGGCCGTGGAGCTTCTCGCCGTCCAGAGTAAAATCCAGGTGCCCTTTCTTGAGACCCTTGTCCGGATCGCCCTCCGGATGCCAGCGCCCGCGATCCCAGATGAGCACGGTGCCGCCGCCATATTCCCCCTGCGGAATGGTGCCTTCGAATGTGTTGTATTC
>DATBHB010000034.1:0-15951 GCA_036557705.1 Xanthobacteraceae bacterium | reverse complement strand
TTCAGTTCGAAGCGATACTGATTGACGCTGCCGGAGGCATCGACCATCAAGGCGAGTTGGAGGTCCACGGGCGTCTGTGCGGCTCCCGGAATGCAAAGCGCAAGAGTGAGCAGTGCGGCTGCCGCCCATGGAATCGTCTGCCCAATCGGCTTCAAGCGGCCATCTCGATTGCGGCGAGCATTCATCGCAAGACCCTCCCTGGTGTCCCGGTTCCGACGCTTGTATCCCTTTGCAGCACGCACTTTTACAAGCGTCGGAACCAAAGGGACACTAGCAATTCCTTGGTTCTAGTGTGGCTTTGGATTTGACGTTCCTACGAAGGACTCGCGGCAAGGCTGGTAGGAACGTCAAATCCGCCACACTAGGTGTTTGGACCACATGATAGCCTGCGGCGCGGCGACTCGCATCCCAGTTCGAGAGGCTATACATTCGTGAGCGAGGTGAGCCATGGACCGCAGCCGCCGTCCCGCCGAACTGGCGCGGAGAACAGCAAAGGTCATCGCTGGCCGCAAGGGGAGCGATATTTTCCGGCGCGAAACCTTCGCGCTGCCGCGCGAGGCCGCGCGCGAAAAGGCGCGCGAATTGCTGCGCCGCTTCCCCAAAGCCGCCTACCAGACGGAGATTGAAAGCTGGCGCGTGTTGCCGGGCGATCGAATCGAATTCACCGTGCGCCGATTGCCGAGTGCGGACTGAGGAAGCGCCCTCCTGCCGTCCGTCCTCGCCGATCTGCCGTTCCTGCAACTCCTGCTCATCGCCGGCATGGCGCTCTTCACCTCGGTGATTGGCGGCGTGTCCGGCTACGGCAGTGGGATCCTGATGCCGCTCGTCCTCGTCCCGATCGTGGGGCCCGAGCCGGTGGTGCCGATCCTTTCGGTCTCGGCGCTGTTCAACAATGCGAGCCGGGCGGCGGCGTTTGCCGGGATGGTGGACTGGCGGCGCGTTCTCGTGGTGCTGCCGCTTGCCCTTCCGGCCGCGATGGCCGGCGCCTGGATCTACACGCGGCTGGGCGGCCGCGGCGCCGCGCTGGTGATCGGATCGATGCTGGTGGCGAGCGTCCCGCTCCGGCGGCTCTGGAGCCGCCGCGGCTTCAAGCTCTCCGACCGCTCGCTCGCCGGCCTGTCGTTGGGCTGGGGCCTGATTGCGGGCGGAACGTCCGGGGCGGGCATCATGCTACTGTCGATGCTGATGGGAGTCGGCCTGCAAGGTTCAGCCGTTGTTGCAACCGATGCCGTGATCTCCATCGGCATGGGACTGGCCAAGGCTTCGACGTTCGCGCTTGCCGGGGCGATGGGTGCGCGGGAGGTCGCGATCGCGCTGCTGATGGGCGCGGTGGCCATTCCGGGCGCGTTCCTGGCGCGCAGCCTGGTCAAGCACCTGCCGCTCGCCGTCCACACCGCGATTCTCGATGCGGTGGTGATCGTCGGAGGCGGCATGATGGTGGGGGTGGCCTTTACGCAGTGACGAACCTAAGCGGCAACCAGATTGCCGAAGCGTTGCAGATTTTGCTTCTGCTTCTCGTTGCGCGGCGGCAGCTTGAACAGGCGCGCCGCGGTCCCGCCAAGGATGTTGTGCTTGGCCTTCTCGGAGAGAAACGGCAGGTCCCAAATCGTCGACGGCAGGTCGAAATCCCAGTGCGGATAGTCTGACGCGTAAAGGAGCTGAGTTTCAGCATTCATCATGCGGAACGTGCACTCAAGCGCCTCCTTGTCCTGAATTTCCATCGGCTGCGACGAATAGTACATGTCGCGCATGTAATCCGACGGCTTCTTTTTCAGCAGCGGTGCTTCCGAGGGACGCAGCATGTATTCGTGATCCAGCCGCTGCATGAGGAACGGAACCCAGGCAAGGCCCGATTCGATCCAGATCACCGGCAGTTTCGGGAAGCGTTCGTTCAAGCCGTTGATGATCCAGTTGGTCAGGTGGAGGACGTTGTACCAAGTGAAGCCGAGCGCATGCACCGCAAGGAACCGGTTGCAGCTCTTGAAGATCGGCTCGCCCCAGTTCGGGCCGGAATGGAACGAGAGAACGAGACCGCGCTCCTCGATGGCTCGGTAAACCTTCATGTACGCATTGTCGTGGACCGGCATGTGCGAGCGCACGGTCGTAACCATGAAGCCGCCCACGTGCTTGCGATCGCCAAAGGTCTCGACGTGGCGCAGTGCCGCGTCCGGATCGTTGAACGGCAGGCAAAGCATCGAGTAGAAGCGCCCGCCCGCTTCCGGCATCACTTTCTCGGTGAGCCAGCGGTTGTAGGCCCAGCACAGATCGGCCTCCATTTCCTTCTGCGGATGGAGCCCGATATTGAGCATGCCGGTCGGGAACAGGCAGGAATAATCGACACTCATCGCGTCCATCCAGCGCTGCCCGAGCTGGACGTCGCGCAAGGTGCCGCCCTCGGTCTTTTCCGAGCTGCGCATCGGGTAGCGGGTAACCCGGCCGCCCATGTCCTGATAGCCATATCCGCTCGGCACGATGCTGTGGCGGCCTTTGGAGCGGCCCGAAAGGATGATCTGCTTGGCGACCTCGTTCTCCATGAACGGGAGAAACTCGCCGTAGTTCTCATTCTCGTAATGGTGCGCGTCCACATCGACGATCAGGACGTCGTCGAGGTTGCGCTGGACCGCCTGCTTGCGTGCGTGGCGAAGCAATTGGGTCGTATTCAATTCCTCAACCGTAACGCGGCGGCCGCGGTCGGCGATCAGATCCATGGTGCGTCTCCTCGAACTTGCCTGGTTGCGGACGCGATCAGCGCCCCGTCCAGCTCTGCCACATGCCGAGTTCGAATACTGCGAGATTGGCGGCCTTCAACAGCCCGCTCGTGGTCGACATGATTTCGGTAGGGCTTACGCTCGCGCGATCGGCTACGGGCAGGAAATCGGCGCCGGCCTCGAGCTGCGTCCCGTAGCTCTTGCACAGGGCCGCCATCAGGGCCTGGAAGGCTTCCTTCGAGAGCGTATCGAGGCGGCCTTCCCGCAAATCGCGCTCGATGGTGGCGGCGAGATGCTTGGCTTCCGCGGAAGCGCCGTTCGCGCCGGCGGAGCTCGTAGTTTTGACGGCCGCTTTCGCAGTAGTTTTCTTGCCGGCAGCCGCCGCCTTGGCGGCGCCCGCCAATTTTTGATTCCGGTGGTCAGTCGCGGCTGCCGCCTTACGTGGCGACATAGATTTCGTCTCCCTTGTGCAGAATCTTGTACTTGCGCAGCTTCAAGCGGCGGTCGGATACACATTCGCCGGTCTTCATGTCGTATTCCATGCCGTGCCAGGGGCAGACAAAATGCATCTCGGTATCGGAGAAATAGAGGCCGCGCGAAGTCTTGTCCGGCATGATCCGTTCTTCCACCTTGGCGATGGTCAGACCCTCGCAGGCCGGACCGCCCTGGTGGAGACAGAAATTGCTGTACGCGTAATATTCGCCTTTTTCCCTGAACACGCCGATTTCGTGCTCGCCCATGAACACGATTCTGCGGTCGCCGTCCTTCATCTCCGAAGCCTTAGCAACGAACTGCTCCGCCATTCCTGTCAGCCCTCGTCACCTGGATACGTTATGGAAAGCGCGGCGCGTTTGGCTTCACTAGGGGTCTGCCACGCGACTATCACAATATGCCTATTCAGCCCCGCAAACGCAACCAGAGAGGGGGACCGTCGCAGCCATTTGCAAGTGCATGGTGCGCCGTTCTAGCGCGGAATTATGTTTTCTGACGTCAAACGATTTTCCGTAGGGTGGGGCTAAAGCGCGTTTAACGCGCGTCTTCGACGCGCTACGGGCGAACGCCGCGGTAATTTGGCTGCGCTGTCACGCCATCGTATTGCTGATCGAGCCGATCCCTTCGATCCAAATTTTGACTACGTCGCCGGCTTTGAGGAATTCGCCGCGTCCGACGCCGACTCCGGCGGGCGTTCCAGTCAGGATCAGATCGCCCGGATGGAGCGTCAGCCGCGACGAGAGATGCGAAATCTGCTCGGCGAGGCTGAAGATCATCTGCCCGGTGTTGGAATCCTGTTTGATTGCCTCGTTGACCCAGAGCTTGATGCCGAGATTCTGCGGGTCGCGAATATCGCTTGCCGGAACGATCCACGGCCCCAGCGGACACGAGCCGTCGAAGCTCTTGTGCGCCACCCAATCCGCCTTGAACGGCGAAACATCGGATATATGGGGCCGCCGGCCGCGATCCCGCGCTGAGAGGTCGTTGGCGATGGTGTAGCCGGCGACGTATGAGAGCGCTTTCTCGACCGGAACGTGCTTGGCCGGACGGCCGATCACCGCCGCGAGCTCAGCCTCCCAGTCCATCTGCTTGGAATAATCGGAAACCTTGATCGTGGCGCCGGGATCGGCAATCGAACGCGACGCCTTGATGAAATGCCACGATTGCAGGCCGAGCGTGTGCGGATCGGGCTCGGCAGGGCGGTTATGGGCCCTGTTCATCTCGGCTGCGTGATCGGCGTAGTTTGCGCCGGCACAATAGATGGCCGAAGGCCACAGCACCGGTGCGAGCAGCTCCGTACGCGCCAGCGGGCGTCCGTCTGTGCGTGCCTTCGCAGCATTCGTCGCGGCTTCCTTCAGAAGTCCCTGCGCCGTGTTCCATTGGGCGAGAATCCCGAGCACGGTCGCAAATTCAGCGCGGCCTGTGAGCTTCGCGGTGTCGAACACACTTTCGTCGATCACGAGGCCCGCACGCGGCCCCTCGTCGGTTCGGTAGGTCGCCAATTTGTAGTCAGCCATGCGCAGTTACCCTCCCACTCACGGCCGCACTGCCGGAGTCTCCAGTTTCATTCCGCGGGCGCGCCACATCAGGTAGAGTTCGAGATTGACATATTCCGGCGCCCCGAATGGATAAGCCTCGGCGCGCATTCCGACGATGCAATTGCGCATCCGCCGCTGCAACGAGCCGAGACTCTGCCATTCCAGCCGATAAATGGGATAACCGGTCGGCTGCGCCTGCGTGATCGGCGAACCGCCGAGCCGTTCGCTCCAGTGGTCGTTGTGGCATTGCGCGCAGGCCAAATCGAGCTGGCCTTGCCGGCGGTAGAAAATCTCACGGCCGGCTTCGCGGAACGGCCGCGTGCTCTCATCATTCGCGACCGCGATCGGCAAACCGCGCGATTGTCGGGCCACAAAGGCCGTCAGTGCGAGCAAGTCCCTGCTCTCGAACGCAAGCGGCGTGGCCTTCTGGTTCTCAGTCCGGCAGATATTGATGCGCCCTTCAAGATCGACCGGCCGCCGCAGCGCGGGGCTAAACGCCGGATACCGCGCGGCGACGCCCTTCATGCCGGCAGCCGCGTCGCCATGGCAATCGGCGCAGGATTTGTTTTCCGCACCGGCCTTTCGATTCCACAGCGCCTCGCCGTCGAGCACTGCCAGCGTAGCGGGGTTGACGGTGTCGTCATCCTGCATGGCGCGCGTCTGCGGCCCCATGAATTCGTACCCGGACTTGCGATCGCTAAGCGGGATTTCGTCGGCGCGGGCGGGGAGGAATGCAAATACAACGACGGCAAATCCCAAGAGCACCTGTAGCCCGGATTGGAGCTTGCGCTGAGAACGCCAGCGCAAATCCGGGGCGGCCCCGGATTTATGCTTGCCCTTCGGGCAAGCTCCAATCCGGGCTACTGAGCGATGCACCTGCGGCTCATTCGACGGTGATGTTGGCGGATTGCGTTTGCGAGAAGCCGTTGTCGCCGGTCCAGGTGAATTCGAATTTTCCGCTCTCGGTCGCCACCGTCGAGAATGTCAGGAACGGATTCGCCGCGATCGCCGGAAACAGATCGGCGCGGAAGATCTCCTGCCCATTATAGGTGCAGACGAACACCGTGATGATATTGCGCGGAATGACCTTTCCGACGTTGTCGTGACGATAGCCGGGTTCCATTTCGTGCGAAATCAACGTCTTTATCGTAATGATCTCGCCCTTTTTGGCTTTCGCCGGCACATTGATGAGGACGCGCGCCATCAGGGAATGTCCTCAAGACAGGCTGAAATGGTCACGATCACGTCCACTTCGTCGGACCAGAACGTGCCGTCGCTCATTTCGGCGACTGCGGTCACTTTCTGCGAATCGGCAAGGCGGATGCGGGTCGCGAGCCGCGCCTGGCCGGCACGCGGGCCAAGCCGGGCGCTGATCACATAGGGCTGCGGATTCTTCTCGTTGAAGAGGTGGATGGCCCGGACGTGATCGGTGAGCGTCATCGGGCTTTCGACCGAGATTTCGACCGGGACGGTGTTGCCGTTCTCCACGAGCGGCGGCACGTCGAGCATGACCTTTCCCTTGCGCAGCGGCGCGTCACCGATGACGCCCTTGATCGCCGCCGCCAGCATGGCGGGGGTGGCGTGCGCCGGCGCGGGCGCAAGCATGGCCAAGCCGGCACCCCCGGCAAAACCGGCCGCCCCGATCAGGATGCGGCGGCGGCTCACATTACCCATTTCATCGGCATTCATCGGCGTTTCGCCCTCAGTCGCGCAAGCTCGTCAGATACGCCACCACATCCTCGATCTGCTCCGCCGTCAATATAGGTTTGCCGGCGAAATTTGCCGCCACCCGGGCAAGCCCATCGATCCGATAGTAGGACGGCATGATGGTGTCGGGGTTGAGCCGGCGCGAGTCGACGATGCGCAACCGTAACTGCCCTTCGGACCAGCGCCTTCCAGCGCCCGCAAGGTCGGGCGCCACGGTGCCCTGGAATTTCTCCTCGGGAAAGGGACCGCGGTGGCAGAGGAGGCAGAGCCCGACCTGGCGGTTGCCCACGATGGCGCGTCCACGCGCGGGATCGCCCTTTTGGCCGGTGAGGGATGCCGGAATCGCATCGCCAACGACCGTGTAGGGCCGAAGCCCGTCCGCGCCCGCCTGCCCCGGAGGCATCACGGTCAGAGCCGCAAGCGCCAAGACGATTCCCGAATCAGCCGAACACTTCCGCCGTGATCGTATTGAACCAGCCATCGGCAAATTTTGCTTCCTGCTCGCGCACTGAGTGCGGAGCGTTCACCGGACTGACGCCGCCTGAATTCGCGACTTCCACAAGGATTCCATTCTTGGGCTGATAGACGGAGGCGACCGAGATCCCATAGTCCGGCGCCACCAGGCTGTAGCAGGTGTTGATCGGCCGGGGCTCCTCCGGTTTTTGTCCGGCGAGGAGCTTCGCGAGAGCAGCCGCACAAACCTTGGCCTGCGCATTCGCCGCAAAAGCCGATTTCGGCATGGCGCCCATGATGGCGGCATCGCCGATGACATGGATGTTCGGCTGCTGCTTGGATTCGAACGTCACCGGATCAACCGGACACCAGCCGGTGCGATCGGCGACGCCGGCGACCTCGGCGATCCGGCCGGCCTTCTGCGGCGGGATGACGTTTCCGACGGCGGCGGTAACGCGATCGAAATCGGTGACGAATGTCTTTGTCGCCGGTTCGACGGACGTGACCTTGCCGCCGTTTGATAGGGACACCCACTCGATCCTATCGCCGTAGAGCTCTTTCCAGGCGTCCTGAAACAGCCGCTGCTTGGAAAACGCGTCCTTGGCGTCGAGCACGATCACCTTGGATTTCGGCTTTTTGGCCTTGAGGTAGTACGCAATCAGGCTCGCTCGCTCGTAGGGTCCAGGCGGACAGCGGTACGGGTTCGCCGGCGCCGAGATCACGACCACGCCGCCGTCCTCCATGGCTTCCAGCTGCCGACGCAGCAGAACCGTCTGCTCGCCCGCCTTCCAGGCGTGCGGCATCATTTCGGCCGCCGCCTCGCTGTAGCCGGGCAGGGCGTCCCAGCGAAGATCGATACCCGGCGCCAGCACCAGCCGGTCGTATGAAAGGCGGGTGCCGTTGGCCAAAGTGACGGCGCGCGCCTGCGGGTCGACGCCTGAGGCCATACCGAACGCCATCGCCACGCCGGCCGCGACTTTCTTGTAGTCGAACCGCTGCGCCGCGATGTCGCGAAGGCCGGCGATTACGTCATTACTGAACGGGCAGGCCGTGAAGGTCCGGCTCGCCTCGACCAGCGTCACTTCGATCCGCGGGTCGAGCCGCTTGAGCGCGCGGGCGCACGTCGCTCCGGCAAAGCCGCCGCCCACGACGACGACACGGCCGCCCGCATTCTGGGCAATCGCCGGCAGAGGCAACAGGGCAACTGAGGCTCCCGCGGCCGCAGTCCTGATGAAATCGCGTCGGCTGCTGCGGTTCTCAAGCATCAGCTCAATCCTTCTGTGCGGCGTACCAGGCGGCAATCGCCTTGATCTCGTCGTCGGTAAAGCCCTTGGCAATCCGATCCATCACGGTCG
Source organism: Xanthobacteraceae bacterium (assembly GCA_036557705.1). Lineage (GTDB taxonomy): Bacteria > Pseudomonadota > Alphaproteobacteria > Rhizobiales > Xanthobacteraceae > VAZQ01. Next base: position 7,698 of record DATBHB010000034.1, on the reverse strand, counting down.
CCGGACGTTGACCCGCGCGGAAAGCTTGCATCGAGGCGACGATCTGCGCTGCATCTTGTCCGTTGAGGCGTTTGACCGGCGTATCCACCCCGGCGTTCGCCGGATGGCACCCCGAGCACGAGCTTGCGCCGGGCGGCGCCTCGGCCGCGACAGCCGTGCCCGCGAAGGATAGAAGCATGACTGCAATGATCATCATGAAGCGAGGCATTATCAGATACTCCTCACGAGGCAGTCGTCGAATGGCTCTGTTTACTGCGCCACAAGCGTAGGGTGGGCAAAGGCGCAACGCGCTTAAGCGCGTGCGCCGTGCCCACGCGGACGCGCACGTGGGCATGGCGCTCTTTTCTACGTGGGGCGCGGCTGGTGCGTGTGGCCCGCGCCTTTGCCCACCCTACGAAGAACTCTTCTGACGCAGTAATACTACGCCCTCCTCAGATCCTGGTTCTTGAGCGGCAACGAGCGAATGCGCTTGCCGGTCGCGGCAAAGATCGCATTGCACAGCGCCGGCGCGACGACCGCAACCGGCGGTTCGCCGCAGCCGCCGCGGAAGCCGCCGCTTGACATGAGGATGGTCTCGACCCTGGGCATCTCGTGGAGCCGCAGCATCGGATAATCGTCGAAATTGGATTGCTCGACCCGACCATCCTTGATCGTGATCTCGCCGTAGAGAGCGGCTGTGAGCCCGAACACCACGGCGCTTTGTGTTTGCAGTTCGACACTCAGCGGGTTCACCACGGTGCCGGGATCGAGCGCCACAATCATCCGGTGCATGCGCACCTCGCCCTGATCGCCGACCGATACCTCGGCCACGCCCGCCACATAGGTCCGAAACGCCTCTTCAATCGCAATCCCGCGGCCGAAGCCTCGCGGCAATGGCGTTCCCCAGTCGGCTGCCTTGGCGGCGGCTTCGAGCAGGGCCAACAACCTCTCGGCGCGGCGATGCTTGCCGAGCAGGCTCCGCCGATACTCGTAAGGATCGACGCCGGCCGCGTGTGCAAGCTCGTCGATGAAACTCTCCTTGAAAAAACAATTCTGGGTGTGATTCACGCAACGCCAGAAACCCACCGGAACATGGGTGTTCCGCATCGCATAGTCGGCGAGATAATTGGGTACCTCATAGGGCATGTCGTCGGTGAGGCCCTCCTGGAATTGCTTGTCGATACCATTGCTGATCGCCTGCGGCGTGAGCGTCGCACGGATCGAATTGCCGGTCAGGCGCACGTGCCACGCCGTGGGTTTTCCGGAGCCGTCGAGACCGGCAGTCATTCTGGCCATGGCCACCGGCCGATAGAAATCGTGGCGCATGTCCTCCTCGCGCGTCCACACGGTCTTGACCGGCTGCCCCATCTCCTTGGCGATGCGCACCGCCGGCGGGATCACGTCCTGCACGCCGCCGCGGCGGCCGAAGCCGCCGCCGAGCATCATCTTATGCACCACGACATTGCGCGGGGGCACTCGCGCGGCGCGCGCGGCCGCCGCGAGCGCGGCTTCCCCGCTCTGGGTCGGTACCCAGATCTCGACCTGGTCGCCGACAACGTGCGCCGTGCAGTTCTGCGGCTCCATGGTGGCGTGGGCGAGGAATGGCGCGTAGTAATCGGCTTCGATCCGCGTGGCGGCTCGGGCGAACCCTTCGGTTACATCGCCGTGCTGGCGGCCGATGCCGGCTTCGGCCGCATCGAGCCCGGTGCGCAGGAAATCCTTGATGGTGTCGCTGGAGACCGCACCGTTGCCTCGGTCATCCCAGCTGATCGAAAGGGCGGCGGCAGCGCGTTTTGCCTGCCACCACGAATCGGCGACGACGGCTATGGCATCGGGCAATCTGATGACTTTACGCACCCCTTTCATCCTGGCTGCTCTCGAGTCATCGACCGACGCAAGCCTGCCTTTGAACACAGGGCACTGAACCAGCGCGGCGTAGAGCATGTTCGGGACGCGAACGTCGATGGCGTAGGCGGTCTTGCCCTGAATTTTGTCGATCACTTCGAGGCGCCGCGTCGGCTTGCCGATAAGGGCCCAGTCCTTCGGCTCTTTGAGCTTCACCTCCTTCGGCGGCTCTATTCCTCCAGCCGCGGCGGCGATTGTCCCGAAAGTCACCGTGCGTCCGCTTGGTGCATGCGTGATGACGCTGTTTTCGGCCCGGCATTCGGAAGGAGCGACGTTCCACTCCCTCGCGGCGGCCGCGATCAGCATTTCGCGCGCGGTCGCGCCGGCTTTGCGCAGCATGAGATGCGACATGCGGATCGAGCGGCTGCCGCCGGTCGACATGTCGCCCCAGACGCGCTTGCGCGCGAGATTCTCGTGCGGAGGCGCGAATTGCGGTCTCACCTTGTTCCAGTCGCAGGCAAGTTCCTCGGCGACGAGCATCGAGAGACCAGTAAAGCTCCCTTGGCCCATCTCGGACTTGGCAATACGAATGATGACGCTGTCATCGGGCTCGATCACGATCCAAGCGGTGATCTCGGGAGCATCGCTATCGGCGCGCGCCGCGCGCCGCCCGAACGGAACAGCAAATCCGAGCGCAAGCGCCCCGCCAGCGGCGGCAGCGCTGCGCAGAAACGAGCGCCGATTGATTTCAGTGACCTCGCGCATGGCGCCCAAAGCGGGAGCGGCGGCCGTTGGCGGTCGCCGCTCCGGTTCGCATTATGCGGTCTGGATGCCGTGATTCTTCAGCGGGAACGAGCGGATGCGCTGTCCGGTCGCGGCGAAATAGGCGTTGAGCGCCGCCGGCGCCGCCACCGCGATCGTCGGTTCGCCAATGCCCGCCCAGAACCCGCCCGAGGGCATCAGAATGGTCTCGACCTGCGGCATCTCGCGGATGCGCAAGACATTGTAGGTGTCGAAATTCTTCTGCTCGACGGCGCCATCCTTGATGGTGATTTCGCCGTTGAACAGCGCCGAGAGGCCGTAGACGAACGAGCCCGCCATCTGCCGTTCGATCTGGGCCGGGTTGACGGCCGTGCCCGGATCGGTCGCGCCGACGATGCGGTGGATCTTGATCCGGTTGCCGCCTTCCACGGAGATTTCCGCAGCGGCGGCGACGTAATTGCCGTAGCCCATATACTGCGCGAGCCCGCGGTAGATGCCGTTTGGCGCCGGCTTGTCCCAGCCGACCTTCTCGGCGACCGCCTTGAGCACGGCTGCATGTTTGGGCTTGAGCAACTTCAGGCGGAACGCGAGCGGGTCCTGCTTAAGCTCGTGCGCCAGCTCGTCAATAAAGGATTCGACGAAGATGGCGTTGTGATTGACGCACACGCCTCGCCAGAACCCGGCAAGAATGTGGGTGTTGCGCATCGCATGGTCGATGAGCAGGTTCGGGATGTTGTAGCCGAAATTACCCTCCGGCGAGTTCGGTGTAAGCCCCTGGAATTCGATCCCGTCCTTGCCGTTGTCCAGCCGCTCCGGCGCCAGCGAAGCGAGGATCGACTGGCCGGAGAGGCGCATATGCAGCCCGACCACGTTGCCGCTCGCATCGATGCCGGCCGTCATCTTGCATTGATGGACCGGGTGATACGAACAGTGCGTCATGTCCTCTTCGCGGGTCCAGATCAGCTTCACCGGAACGCCGGGCACCTCTTTGGCGATCATCGCGACCTGGCTCACATAGTCCGCGCGTCCGCGGCGGCCGAACCCGCCGCCGAGGTGCACCTTGTGGAAGTCGCATTTGAGAACCGGTACGCCGGAAGCTTCCGAGGCAGCCGCGAGCGCCGCTTCCGCGTTTTGCGACGGCCCCCATACATCGAGCCGCTCGCCAGTGTAGAGCGCGGTGCAATTCATCGGCTCCATGGTGGCGTGGTTCTGGTAGGGATAGCTGTAGACCGCCTCGATCCTTCGCGGCGCGCGGGCGATTGCGCCTTTGGCATCGCCCGCCTGATTGCCAACGAAAGCCTGCTCGGCATCGAGGCCCGTCCTGAGGAAATCCGCAATCGAGGCACTCGTTACTTTCGAATTGGCGGTGTCCTCCCAGACGATCGGAAGCGCATCCATCGCTGATTTCGCGTGCCAGAAGGTATCGGCAATTACGGCGACCGCGGTGTCGCCGACCTGCACCACCTTCTTGACGCCCTTCATGCCCTGCACTTTCGCCGCATCGAAGCTCTTGATGGGGGCGCCGCGAACTGGGGCGTCGCGGATCGTCGCGATCAGCATATTCGGCATCTTGATGTCGATGCCGTAAGTCATTTTGCCGATGAGCTTGTCATAGGTGTCGAGCCGCTTGAGCGGCTTGCCGGCGATCGTCCAGTCCTTGACCTCCTTGAGCTTCACGTCTTTCGGCGGCTCAAGCTTTGCGGCGGCTTCCGCCACCTTGCCGTAGGTCGTGGTGCGCCCGGACGGCCGGTGCGTGATCACGCTGTTTGCAGCACTGCATTCGGTGGCCGGCACCTTCCATTCGTTTGCGGCCGCCTGGATGAGCATTTCGCGCGCTGTGGCGCCGCCCTTGCGCACATATTCCTGTGAGGTGCGGATGCCGCGGCTGCCGCCCGTCGACATGTCGCCCCAGACGCGCTTGCGCGCGAGGTTCTGGCCGGCCGAGGGGAATTCGGTCGTCACCTTCGACCAGTCGCATTGCAGTTCCTCGGCCACGAGTTGTGCCAGGCCGGTCTCGGTGCCTTGGCCCATTTCCGAACGCGCAATGCGGATCACGACCGTATCATCGGGACGGATGACCACCCAGGCATCGAGTTCAGGCGAGCCGTCGGCGGCGCGCACCGGCTGCGCTCCGAACGGAATCTCAAACCCGAGCGCCAGCCCGCCGCCGATCGCCGCAACGGCGGTGACGAAGGAACGGCGATTCATTTGCAGCGTGCAATTCATTTGAGCCTCCTCGTCACGCATTGGCGGCGGCGTGAATGGCGGTGCGCACCTGCTGATAGGTGCCGCAGCGGCAGATATTGGTGATGGCGTTGTCAATGTCGGCATCGGTCGGCTTCGGCTTCTCCTTGAGCAGCGCCGCCACCGCCATGATCATGCCGCTCTGGCAATAGCCGCACTGCGGCACGTCGTGATCCAGCCAGGCTTTCTGCACCTTATGCAGGACGCCGTTGGCGGCCAGCCCTTCGATGGTCGTGATCGACTTGCCGGCGACGAAGCTCACCGGGATCGAGCAGGAGCGCATGGCGACCCCCTCGACATGGACCGTGCAGGCGCCGCATTGCGCGATGCCGCAGCCATATTTGGTTCCGGTCAGGCCGACCGTGTCGCGCAACGCCCAAAGGAGCGGGGTGTCGGGCTCGACATCGACATTATGGGATTGGCCATTGATCGTGAGGGTTGGCATTCCGCGTCCTCCGTTTGCGTTGTGCTTGAAAGGCAGGAAGGTCGTGAAGGCGTAATTACCTGCTTCCAATTCTAATGAGAAGTCGAAAGTCCTTGATCCGCTCAAGCCGGCGGGCGCAACCGGAGCTGAATCATGATCCGTTCCAGCGGCTTAGCGGTAGCCCGGATTGTGGTCGCGTCCACCAACTCGACGCAGGCGCGAGGCCCGGACGCGATCACAATCCGGGGACCACCTCGCGGCAAGGATCCCGGATTGCGCTTGGCCGCCTGGTGCGGCCAAGCGCAATCCGGGCTACAGTTGAAAGCCGCTGGAGGTTACTCATGGCAACCCTGCGAACGACCTTTGCCGCCGCACTTGCGCTTGCCGCCACCTGTGGCGCCGCCCGCGCTGCCGACGCTGCGCTGATCGAAGCGGCGCGCAAGGAAGGGCAGGTGAACTGGTATTCGACCCAGATCATCAGCCAGCTGGTGCGGCCGATGACCGCCGCCTTCGAGCGAAAATACCCCGGCATCAAGGTGCGCGCGACCCGCCAGAACGCCACGGAGGTGGCGATCAAAATTCTCGGCGAGAGCCGCGCCGGCCGCGTGCAGGCCGACCTATTCGACGGCACCACGACCGTCGTGCCGCTGAAGAGGGAGGGCTTCGTTCTGCATTGGCTGCCGGATTCAGCCAAGGACTATCCGGCCATGCTCAAGGACCCGGAAGGATACTGGGTCGCCAGCAATCTCTACGTCATCACACCGGCGTTCAATACTAGCCTGGTGCCGAGAGGGACGGAGCCGAAAACGTACCAAGATCTGCTCGATCCGAAATGGCGCGGCAGGATGGCGTGGAACGGCTTCCCAACGAGTTCCGGAGTCGGCGGGTTCGTTGGCACGGTGCTCACCGAAATGGGCGAAGAGAAGGGCAAGGCCTATCTGCGCGAACTGGCCAAGCAGCACATCGCCAATCTGCCGGGCTCCGCGCGCGAAGTGCTCGACCAGGTGATCGCCGGCGAATACGCGATCGCGCTGCAGATTTTCAACCATCATGCGGTGATCAGCGCCAAGAAGGGCGCGCCCGTCGATTGGATCAAGATGCAGCCGGCAACCGAAACCCTCTCGGTGGTCTCGGTGCACAAGAATGCCCCGCATCCGAACGCCGCAAAACTTCTGGTCGATTTCATCATCTCGCCGGAGGGCCAGCAGGTGTTCCGCGATAATTATTACATACCGGCGAGCCCGGCGGTCCCGGCGCTCGAGCCGACACTCAAGCCGGAGCAAGGCCATTTCCGCGTGCGCTTCTTTTCGCCGGAGCAAACCGAAGACAGCATGCCGCACTGGAAACAAGTGTCGGATGAATTTTTTAAGTGATGCGCGTAGTGATAGGTTAAACTTGTCGTTACATTTCTGGCCACGGGAACTATTCGAAACCTTTACTGGCACGCCCAGGCTATGGGAGAGAGAATGTGTCAAGTGCCAATTACGACTTGTTCGAACAAGCGATGCGCACACGCAAACAAATCGTCTGTATCTATGACGGCCATCCTCGCGAGCTCGGCCCAATCATCCTCGGTCATTCGCAAGGGCAAGAGAAGGCCCTGACCTATCAGGTCGGCGGCAAAAGCAAGTCTGGCTTGTCGCGCGCTGGCGAGTGGCGTTGCCTGTTCCTGTCAAAAGTCGCAAAAGCTCAACTCCGTGATGGACCATGGCTGGTGGGCCCCAGCCACACTCACCCGCAGGGCTGCGTGGAGATCGTAGATCTTGATGTAAACCCATCAAGCCCGTATCAGCCAAAGCGTCTCCTCACGCATCGCTGCGCTCCTCCTCGTCGCCGCCGAATCGCCAAGCGCAGACGCTGAGCCATCCCTCCCCGCGGCCTTCACCGGATGGATACTTTGAAGCGGCGGAAAGCTGCCTCAATCTCGGCGTCGCTCGCAAACTCGCCGCGCCCAGCTGGCCTGTGCGAGGCTCTCCAGCACATCGGGAAGTTGCGCTGGGTCGATCTTCTCCGGCTCAAATTCACCCGCGAGATTGAGGATCGCGCGAGCGATTTCGTCCTGACTTTCGGGCGGTAATTGGCGCACCGCTTCGAAGGCCATTTCCAAGAGCTTGGTCATGCTCCAAGATTATTGGAAGAGCGGGCAGCCGCCCGGATATCGGGGCTTTTCTTGTAGGGAGGAGTTATGAAACCTGCCCCTACAAAGAGGCGCGCCGCGACATCTCCGGGCTATGACAATTGACCGCTGGCCCGCAGGCTCCAATAGCGGCAAAATGCCGTCAATCGGGAGCGTCCAGGAGAAAGCTTTGAGCACGTCCGCCGACCTTGTGCAGGTCCGCGATGTAGCCGCATCAGGGCAGCCCTCTTTGCTGCGCTGGTCGCGCCTCTCCGCGCGCCAGACCGCGTGGCTCGCAACCGGGCTGATCGTCATCTTGTGCGCATTG
>DATBHB010000033.1:0-28419 GCA_036557705.1 Xanthobacteraceae bacterium | reverse complement strand
TTTATATTGCCGGCCAAACCGGCGTCGATGCGAACGGCAAACTCGCCGACGGCTTTCACGCGCAGGCCGTGCAGGTGATGGAGAATATCAAGACTGCGCTCGCCGCGGTCGGCGGGTCATTCGAGCATGTGGTCAAAATCAACAGTTATCTGACCGACATAGCCGCCAATGCCCAGATCTTTCGCGAAGTGCGCGATCTCTATGTCAATAAGGCAGCGCGTCCGGCCGCCACCTTGGTGCAGATCAGCCGCCTTGCCCAGCCGGGTTACCTCATCGAGGTTGAAGCCGTCGCAGTTCTCCCGCCGCGCCCATAGAGCAACTTCTGGTCTTCTCAGATCACCTGATCCACGTCTTGATCACCTCTCCACGTCATTGCCGGGCTTGACCCGGCAATCCATCTTGCGAAAAAAGATGGATGCGCGGGTCCTCAGCGTGTTTACGCGCGTCTTCGACGCGCTATGCCCGCGCATGACACTTTCGCGGAGTGATAGATGGCCAAATACACCTGGGATCATGTCCACCTGCGCAGTCCCGATCCGGAGGCGACCGCGCAGTGGTTCGAGCATATGCTTGGCGCCGAGGTTCTGCGCAGCATGCAGGCCGGCCAGCCGCGGATCGATCTGCGACTCGGCGGCGCCAACGTTTTCATCGCGCCGGTTGCGGCCGGGGACGCCGTCAATCCGCCTCCGGCTACGCCCTATCAGGGCCTCGATCATTTTGGGCTCACGGTCAGCGGCATCGATGCGATCGCGGCCGAACTCAAGGCCAAGGGGGTCCAGTTCACCAAGGAGCCGACCACGGTGCGTCCGGGCGTACGGATTTGCTTTATCCGCGGCCCGCAGGGCATTTCGATCGAACTCTTGGAGCGAACTGCGTTGTAATGTTCGGACTGGCTTACGTTTTCGTTCCACGCATTTTCGAGTCGCTCCAGTCAGAGCTCGATCGAACGCTTGCGGCCTTCGAACGGGGCGGAGAGGACGACTTTCCGCGCGAAAAACTAACCTTCTATGACGAGACCGAACGTTTGGCGCGAGTTCACCAAAGCACATTTCGTTACAATCCGAATGGCAGCTTTACGGAGATGGAGAGCGACGCTTCGTTGTACGTGCGCCTGTCGAGAGTGACCGATCACCTGGACGCCTGCCGGCTCGATCGCTTCGAAGGGGCATTTGCGGAGATCGAACCTGACTTCGATGCCTTCGTTGGCCAATTCACCGACTGCGTCGAACTTGAGCCCGCAAGCCGGCGATACGGTCGATGGCTCAATCCGCTTGGCCAATGGGATTGGTGGGACCTTGGCGGTCGATTCAACGGCGCAATCACGGGCGAGGTTCGTCCCGCGGGTCCCGAGCAGATCATTTCGTCCGGCCCGAGTCGCGGTCGCGCCATCATGGAGAATCTTGCCGCTGCGCTCGGCGCGCACGCAAATGCCGAAGCGGCGGAAATTGAAGCCAATGTCGAGCTCGTCGAGACGCTGAAAACGGCAACACGGTACGAGCCCCGCGGCCTGCCCACCGCAATCGTGCTTCCAGCGGGCTGTGGTGCTGACAAATACCGTTGGTTCGATCGCGTCGAATGGCACGAGATCAGCGACGGTACTCGAAGCCTCCTTGGCGCCATGCCCGCCGCGGACTTCAAGACCTTGGCCTGTGCCGCCTACGAACAATTCTCCGACCACGCAGCCGCGGGTGTCGCCTATCACTTTTAGTCATGATCGAAATCGACACCAGTTTCAGCCCGCATCTTAAAATCGATGGCCTCTTGGAAGATCGATGCAGCCAATGAGGATGTGAATAAATATTTTTTTGAGTTCGATGAGTTCTCTGCGATTAAAGAGGGAAACGTCTGTATCGTGCTCGGTCGGAAGGGGTCAGGGAAGACGGCCATATGTGAATTTCTCCACACAAGACGCGCTGAAGGTAAAAGGTCGGTTCGACTGTCGTTTAAAGATTTTCCATTCGATCAGCTCTACACTGTCGCATCCGATCCTAGAGCAAAAAACAGTCAATATATAAACGTCTGGAAGCTCATAATTCTTTCAACAGTATGTTGGCTGATGTCAAGAGATCCAAACGTGGACTTTAAAACGCGACAATTGCTAAAGAGTCATTTTGCGGATGACCCCACTCGGGCGCTCTCCACCACGATCGCCAGGTGGACATCAGAGAACCTCACACTTCCGGATTTTTCACGTCCTGAGATCGGCGGCCGCATCGAAAAAAGCGGTTCGATAGCGGGCCTGTCGCTTGGGGAGAGGGTAGGTCGGCTTGAGCGCTTCATTGAGCGGGCCGGTCCAAAGAGCTCGTATTATTTGCTGTTTGATGACCTTCACGAGGACTATCGCGGAGAAGAAAACGATAGCGAATATTTCCTGGTGCTCACCGGGTTGCTTTCCGCGGTGACCAGTCTGCGAACGACGTTCAGAAGGCAACCGCGACAGATAATTCCTATTGCTTTCGTTCGCGACGATATTTTTGCTCGAGTCGACATTCAGACAAAAATCATTGGCTGGATGTCCAGGAAACCCTTTATTGGGATACTATCAGCCTGCGCAAATTGATCGACCACAGGATCTCGGCCGACGCAGGCTTGCGTTATGAACCCGACGCCTGGAGGCACATTCTGGCCGACGCGCCCGGGGTGGCAAAATCGAAGGCGGAAGGAACGCGATATGTAAACTTATTGGACTACATGTTAGAACTGACTCAGAGTCGTCCTCGTGACATATTGAAATTTTTGCAACTGGCGGCATCGACGGCAATGGCTCATGAAAAATCCAAAATCGATTCCGAGGTAATCTCTGAGTGCGAGTTTCAGTACTCCACCTATTTAAAGCAGGAATTTGAGGATGAAATCCATCTCGTGGTTCCTGAGCCTCGCCCAAGGTAGCCTTTTGCTCTCCTGTAATTATGCGAGCGGCAGCTTCGACGGAACTGACAGCTTCCTTTATAGAATTGCGATAATCGGGAGTCGGCTTTTTCGAGAAGAGCGATATAGCGGCGTACATGTGCCGGCGTGCGCCCGTAAATGGGTCCGGCGCTGACGTCGCCTCGGACATTGAGGCAATCTCGACTGGATCAATTACGGGTACCAGTTGACCGCTTACGAGGCGATATCCGGACTTTTCTCTTTCTAAAAAGAAACTCACTCGACGGGCAAAGCCGTTACCGCCGGATGGGATTAGATATTCTATGAAATTGTATACTTCCCACCATTCGGCAGCGTAGAACCAGTCTCGAACTGCCGCGACGCCGCGGTCGTATCCATCGGGAATTGTGTCCGAAGCCCACTTGAAGAAGTCCACATAGATCGCCGTCATCAAAGCTTTGAACGAATCGTCGCAGCTGTAATCGCCGCAATGCGGCTTGAGAATGTGTTCGATGCAAGCCTGCCAAAGGCCGTTTCGCAGGTCGTCGTCAATAGCGTCGACCTGATATACGAGTTTCGGTTTGGTAATCCCGAGCCTGTCGGAAAAGGAAGCGGTCATTCGGAGGCTCGATCGATTCCTGTCCCGCTGCCGGCGAGCGAATGCTCCGGCACGACGGACTTGCTTCACCCGACCATTGGCGGTTTGAGGCCGAACTGCTTCAATGTTGACTACTGGCCGCGCTGCGCTGCGCCCGGGACACGCGCATGCGCACGGCTTCGGTTTGCTCAAAGCGCCTTATTGCTCTCCTTCACCGCTGCGGCATCGACGTACACTTCCGCTCCCATATCGACGAATTTCTTCGACATTTCCGCCATCCCGACCTGCTGATCGTTGAGGGTGGCAGCGTAATCGCGCACGTCCTGGGTAATCTTCATCGAGCAGAATTTCGGCCCGCACATCGAGCAGAAATGCGCGACCTTGTGCGCCTCCTTCGGCAGCGTCTCGTCGTGATACTCGCGCGCCGTATCGGGATCGAGCGACAGGTTGAACTGATCGACCCAGCGGAACTCGAAGCGGGCGCGCGAGAGCGCGTCGTCGCGCAGCTGCGCGGCGGGATGCCCCTTGGCGAGGTCGGCCGCATGCGCGGCGATCTTGTAGGCGATGACGCCCTCCTTGACGTCGTCGCGGTCTGGTAGACCTAAGTGCTCCTTGGGTGTGACGTAGCAGAGCATCGCGGTACCGAACCAGCCGATCATCGCGGCGCCGATTGCCGAGGTGATGTGGTCGTAGCCGGGTGCGATATCGGTCGTGAGCGGCCCGAGCGTATAGAACGGCGCCTCACCGCATTCCTTGAGCTGCTTGTCCATGTTGATCTTGATCTTGTGCATCGGCACGTGGCCGGGGCCCTCGATCATGACCTGACAGCCCTTGCGCCAGGCGATCTGGGTGAGTTCGCCGAGCGTCTCCAGCTCGGCGAACTGGGCGCGGTCATTGGCATCGGCAATCGAGCCCGGGCGCAACCCGTCGCCGAGCGAGAAGCTCACGTCGTAGCGGCGCATGATGTCGCAGATTTCATCGAAGCGCTCGTAGAGGAAACTCTCCTTGTGATGCGCCAGGCACCATTTCGCCATTATAGAGCCGCCGCGCGACACGATGCCGGTCACCCGACTGGCGGTCAGCGGCACATAGGCAAGCCGTACCCCGGCATGGATGGTGAAATAATCGACGCCCTGCTCGCACTGCTCGACCAGCGTGTCCCTGTAGACTTCCCAGTCGAGCTTGACCGGATCGCCATTGACCTTCTCCAACGCCTGGTAGATCGGCACGGTGCCGATGGGTACCGGAGAATTGCGGATGATCCATTCGCGCGTGGTGTGAATGTTGCGGCCGGTTGAGAGATCCATGACGGTATCGGCGCCCCAGCGGATCGCCCATACCATTTTTTCGACTTCTTCTTCGACCGAGGAAGTGACCGCTGAATTTCCGATATTGGCGTTGATCTTGGTGAGGAAATTGCGGCCGATGATCATCGGCTCGAGTTCGGCGTGATTGATGTTGGAAGGAATGATGGCGCGCCCGCGGGCGACTTCGCTGCGCACGAATTCCGGCGTGACGAAAAGCGGCACGCTCGCGCCAAAGTTCTCGCCGTCGGCGCGCGCTGCCTCGGCGCGTTCGAGCTGTTGCTTGCGGCCGAGATTTTCACGCTCGGCGACATAGACCATCTCCTCGGTGATCACCCCGGCGCGTGCCCATTCGAGCTGGGTAATTCCCCTGCTGCTTCCTGCGCCATTTGCCGGAGCTGGCAGGGTGCCGCGCAGGGGCCGGTGCGTCGTCGGGAAATCGCGCGCGAGGTGCTTGCCGGAGACATTGCCGTTGTCGACGGGCTTGATCGGCCGGCCGTCATAGGCTTCGACGCCGCCGCGCTCGTGCATCCACTGGGTTCGCGTTCGCGGCAGCCCGCGCTGAACATCGATTACGGCATCGGGATCCGTATAGGGGCCGGACGGGTCGTAGACGGGAATGGCCGGCTCGCCGGCCGCTTCAGTGAGCGCAATTTCCCGGATCGGAACCCGCAGATCGGGCGCGCTCCCAGGCCGCGAATAGACCTTGCGCGAGGCGGGCAGCGCTCCGGTGGTGACCTGAGGCGCTTTGAGGTCCGAGCCGGCAATATGCTTGTTCATCGATCGCTCCCATCGTTCTTGAGCGATCCGGATGCGCGCGGCCGTCGAGGGGAAAAGCTTCCGTCCCTTCGCCGGCATGACCCGGATCAGGTTCAAAGGGTACCCGCGGTGCCTCGCACCACCGAGGCGGGCGGTCTCTCAGCTCCCTTCCGGAGCTCCCCTCGGAACGGGCTTAATTTAGGCCCACGGCACGCCCTGTCAATTCTACCGCTCCCGCACCGTTTATGCGCGTCAGCCCAGAAGACGAAGCGCGGCGCGCTGCAGACGCGGGACCGCGGGTGCGCGAACCGCGGGTGCGCGAAGTTGCCGGGCTTGCGAATAAGAGATAGCCTTTTGCTCAGGCTATTTATCACGCATTCAAATCGAGCTGGAGGTTTCAGTGCCTAGATCGCTTTCCGTGTTGGCGGCGCTCATGCTCGCCGCCACATCGACCGCCGCCTTCGCCCAGCAAAGCCGGCAGCAGCCTTCCAGGGGACCTGAGATGGCTCTCGCGCTCGAAGCCGCGCAAGCAGCGCTGGCTGCTTGTGCAGCGAATGGGGTCAAAGCGGCGGCAAGCATTGTCGATTCCGGCGGCGGATTGCGGGTGCTGTTGACGGCCGATGGAGCAGCCCAGGAAGAGGTCGAGATCAGCCGGAAAAAGGCCTTCACGGCGGTCGTCTTGAAAGAGGTGACGTCCGAGGTCGCAGACAGAATGGAAAAGGATCAAGCCTTCAAAGCCAGGATTGAGACGGACAAGACCTTGTTTCCGAGACCTGGCGGCATTCCGCTGATGAGCGGCGGCGAAGTGATCGGCGCGATTGGCGTTTCCGGCGCCTCCCGACTCAATGGTGTTCCTGGCGGCGTGCGGGACCAAGCTTGCGCAAAGGCCGGCCATGACAAGATCATAGCCAAGCTGAAGTAACGCTTAGTCGAAGTGGCGCACACGCCAGATGTATCTGTCTCCGGGAACCCATAACGGCGTATATTTCGAAGGTCGTCCATGGCCCTAGAGGCCGACGTTCTCACTCCTGCCGTCATCGGCAAACGTCCGCGCGGGCAGACCGCCATCCCGTGCGTGATCATGCGCGGCGGCACCTCGCGCGGGCCGTTTTTTCTGCGCGAGCAGCTGCCCGCCGACGATGAACTGATGAAGCGCGTGCTCCTGCGGGTCATGGGATCGCCGCACGTGCGCCAGATCGACGGCATCGGCGGCTCGGACCCAGTGACCAGCAAGGTCGCGATGGTGCGCCGCTCCGTCCGCCCCGGAGCCGATGTCGATTATCTGTTCGCACAGGTTTTTGTCGATCGCGCTCTCGTCGATACGTCGCCGCCATGCGGCAACATGGTGACGGCCGTCGGGCCGTTCGCGATTGAGCAGGGTCTCGTGGAGGCGAGCGACCCGGAGACCGTTGTGCGCATCTGGGACGTGAACACGCAGTCCCTGATCGAGGCGACGGTGCAGACGCCGGGCGGCGAGGTTACCTATGACGGCGATCTCACGATCGCCGGGGTCAATGATCCGGCCGCACCGATCGCGCTCAACCTCGCCCGCATGGCCGGGGCCAAGACCGGGAATCTGTTCCCCACCGGCAAGCGCACCGAGGAGATCCGCGGCATCGCGGTATCCTGCGTCGATATGGCCATGCCATGCATGTTTGTGCCGGCCGCCGCGCTCGGCAAAACCGGCTACGAAACGAAAGCTGAACTGGACGACGACAAGGCGCTTGTCGCACGGCTCCAGGAGCTGCGTCTGATCGCCGGTGAGCGCATGGGGCTCGGCGATGTGCGCGAGAAGGTGATTCCAAAACCGGTGCTGGTGGCGCCCCCGAAACACGGCGGCACCGTCTGCGGCCGCTATTTCATGCCCTACACGGTCGCGACTGCCTTCGCCGTCACTGGAGGCACCAACATGGCAGTCACCGGCGCCATTCCCGGCACGATCGTGCACGAGGCGGCGTCGCTCGGAGAGGGGCCGGTGCACGAAATTGCGGTCGAGCATCCCCAGGGCAAGATGTTCGTGCGCACCGAGATCATCGACGATGGCCGGACCGTGATGGTGAAGCAGGCCTCTCAGATCCGGCACGCACGCAAGCTGTTCGAAGGCAAGGTTTTCGTGCCGGCATCGCTGTGGCCGGGAGGCGGCTTCGAGTCGTAGGGTGGGCAAAGGCGCAACGCGCTTAAGCGTGCGCCGTGCCCACGCTGGCGGACGCGCGTGGGCACGGCGCTCCTTCTATGTGTGGGATCGCTCGTGTATGAGGCCCGCGCCTTTGCCCACCCTACAGAATCCGCAGTCACCGCCCTATACGTACACGAAGCCGTCGAACAGGCGTCTTGCCGTGCGATAGAAGGCCCCGCGTTTTGCCGTCCACGTTCCATTGCTGCGCACGACTTCCGCGCCGACATTGAGTACGCCCGACGGCATGGCCACGCGCAGCGGCCCGTTGGCTTGCGCAGGCCGGGCGCGGCTCACGACGGTTTCGGGAATGCCCGCCGCCACTGCCGTGCACAGCGACACCGTGAGCGGCAAGGCGCGGTGCGGCTGGCCGCTTGAGAGCACACGCACCGTAATATCGACGTCCTGCGCCGCGATGTGTTCACCGGTGAGCGTCCGCGCAGCTTGCGGACCCGCGACCATGCCGACGAACGGGACCACTTTGCGGGCCCTTGCCTCGTCGATGGTCTTGGTGATTCCCATCGCTATCGAGGCATGCTCGCGTATCCCAGCGAGGATGCCCAGCGCGCGCTCGTTGCCGTCGAGTTCCTCCGGCAGTTCGGTCCCAGTGAGGCCCAGTGAGCCGGCGCTGACGAAAACGCAGGCATTAGCCGCATCGATCATCGAGACTTCGATCCGCCCGAGCTCCGGGACCGTCAGGATATCGACCGGTTTCCCCGTCGGCAGCAGGCTTCCCGTCGTCGCCCCACCGGGGTCGAGGAAATCGAGCCGGATCGGCGACCCGGCCCCGGCGACGCCGGGAATTTCGAGATCGCCGTCGACCACGGCGCGGCCATTGCGCACCTGGAAGGTGTTGCAGATGATCTTTTTCGTGTTGGTGTTGTGGACGCGCACCGTCACTTCGCCGTCAACCGCCTCTATAAGCCCCTCATCGACCGCGAAGGGTCCGATCGCCGATGACATGTTTCCGCAGTTGCTGCTGTAGTCGACGATCGTCTCGCGCGGGAGGAGCTGGGCGAATGTGTAGTCGACATCCGCATCCGGGCGGCTCGGCGGGCCGACGACGCAGACCTTCGACAATGAGGAAATGCCTCCGCCCATGCCGTTGAGCTGGCGTCCATAGGGGTCCGGGCTTCCGATTGCGCGCAGGAACAGCGGCGTCCAGGATTGGCGATCGGCTGGCAAATCGCGTTCGAGAAAAACGAGAGCCTTGCTGGTGCCGCCGCGCATGAACACGGCCGGCAGCTTGCCTGGCATGGGTTTCATCGGCTGCAGCCTTCAGTTAATAACCGGCCCGTTCAGGGCCGGTGGCATCATAGCGGCGATCGAGTTCGTCGAACATCGCCTTGCCGACGAGGCGCTGGCGCTCCGCAAATGTCGCCACCGGACCGCTTTCGCCCATCTGCCCCTCAGCTTGAAGTTGGCGGAGCGCGTGCTGCATGCCGGCAATCGCGGCTTGCAGCGCCACATTCGCGTAGAGGACGAGCGCGTAGCCCATGCCGGCGAGGTCCTCGCGGCCGACAACCGGCGTCTTGCCGCCGATCACGATATTGATGAGCAGAGGAGCGGTGACGAGCTTCGGCAGCGCTGCGACTTCGTCGACATTCTCTGGCGCCTCGATGAAGAGAATATCAGCCCCCGCGTCCCGATACCGCCTCGCGCGCGCAACTGCGGCATCGAACCCCTCGATCGCGCGCGCATCAGTGCGCGCCATGATGAGTGTGTCAGGAGATCGCCGTCCCTCGACGGCCGCCTTGATCTTCCCGCACATCTCCTCGACGTCGATGACGGCCTTACCCACGAAATGACCGCATTTTTTCGGGTTGACCTGGTCTTCCAACTGGATCGCATTGGCACCGGCGCGCTCGAGGGCGCGCACCGTCTGGCGAACATTGATCGGATTGCCGAAACCGGTTTCGGCATCGACGATCAAAGGCAGGTCGACCACTTCGCTGATCGCCGCCGTGTTCTGTACCAGCTCTGGCAGCGACACGAAGGCAAGATCGGGAAGTCCGAGCAAGGTGTTAGTGAGCCCCGCGCCCGACAGGTAGACCGCTTCAAAACCGAGATCGGCAATTATTCGGGCGGCGAGCGCATTGGCGGCGCCTGGAACGATAAGCGCTGACCGCCGCGCGAGATACCGTCGCAGACGATCGACCGGTCCCGACATCGCTCACTTTCCAGTCAGGCTTTGCTGCTTGAAGTAACGCAGGTCCGGCGCCGGCTGGCCGCGTTTCGTCGGCATCAGATAACCGTCAGCGCTGATCATGTAATATTCCTTGCCCACAAGCACGTGCGGGTTGTTCTCGGCACAATCGACAAAGTCCCAGACTGGATTTGCTTCGCGCCGATAGATGCGCTCGATGGTCCATGGGCGCGTAAGCGCATGGTCATCGACAGTCACCCGGTTGTGCAGCAGATCCTTGTTGGGCTTGTCCAGCCAGATGCGCTCTCGGATCACGGTCTCATTGTCCCGGTGCAAGGGCATCCCACTGCCTTCGAAGGTCCGCGGCCCTTTGAAGCCGCGCGTTTCGACCTCCAGCGCGTCGTAGCGGCCGTCGCCGTCCTCATCGATCCAGTTGCCGATCGAATAGCCGTTATAGCTCGGCAGCAGTTCCTTGGGCCAGGCGCGATTGTCGGTGAAGATGCGGCGATCGGTGGTGTAGTCGGTGAGCACGTAGGTAATTTTAGGCGTGACCACGAATTCGATCGGATAGATGCCGATCATCATGCGCGGCATGCCATGTGGCAGGCAGAGCCCGGTGGGATCGCCGCCGAGCCCTCCTTTCGCCTTGTCGGCGAGGCTCGCTTCGAAGATGGCGCGGTATTCCGGCGTCAACGGCGCGCCTTGGCCAAGACCCTGCGGTTTTGTCGGATCCCAACCGTTGCCCATGCCCGGCCCGCGCAGCCATTGACCCGACCAGTCCGGGTATTTCGATCGGTCCTGCGCATGGACGCCCATTGCAGCCGCCGCAACAGCTATTGCCAGCGCGACGGTGCCGAGCCGACTGCGATGATTCATGATTTTCTCCCTGCGCGCCGGTTTGTCCCAAACTGGCCTTGAGCGAAAACCTATCTTCATGCCGAAGAGAGGGTCAAGAACGCGCGGTGTGTCAAATCGTGCTTCGACCCGACGAAACTTCTCACGCGCTCAGCGCGGTGGCGAGATCGCGGGCGGAGGCCATCCGCTCCGCATTCATCACCAAGTCTATGATCCGATCGACCTGCAACTCTTTCATTCGCGTGCCGGCGAGCTTGCGGAATTTACCGATTACGTCCTCCTCGCTTGCGAACTTCTGCTCGCTGCCGCGCGGCGCCTCCACTGTCGCTTTCTCGAACTCGCCGTTTCGCAGCCGGACCTCGACCCGCACTTTGTGCCGGTAGCGCGGCCCGAGCGCCGTAATCTCCGGGTCCTCGACGATCTTGACGCGCCGGCTCAAATCGATTCGCGCCGGGTCCGCCACTTTGTCCTCGGTGAATTGCGCCACGAAGGCGTCGCCCTCGAGCAGAAAGGTCGCCACGCAATAAGGAAGATTGAGCTGCGCGGCAGTGAGGCCCTCGGGCCGATACGGCCAGCCGACGTGATCGACCGTGACTTTCGAACCATGGACGATGATTTTTTCCACGTCCTCGATCGCGAAAGGGCGCCGAATCATGATCTCGCGAATGGCATCGAGCGTGGTGTGATTGCTTCCGACGCATGAGTAGAATTTCAGGGCGATCTGCATCGTCTCGAAGCGCTCGCCGAGCCCGTCGGAGAGCGCGCCGAGATCATAACGGTCGTGCGAACGTGAGAAAGTCGAGCAGAAGCCGCCGTATTCGCTCTCGAAGACATTGCGGATGCCCGTATAGCCGCGTCGCGCCAGAATGGCGCCGTAATATCCGCTCTGCGCCGAGCGTCCGGCGTGCATCCGTTTGACCATGGCGCCGTATTGCGCCGCCATCAGCCCTGCCGACTGAGTGCCGGCGATCCCGATCGCATGGACGGTTTGTTCAGGATCGAGCCGAAGCGCCGCCGCCGCTCCACATGCAGCCGAGAATACGCCGAGCGTCGCGCCCGAATGCCAGCCCTGCCCAATGTGCTCCTGACCCATGCAGATTCCGACCCGAGGCCCGATTTCGTAGCCGGCAACGCTGGCAACGAGGAAATCCCGGCCGCTGATCGAAGGGTCGCGCTCGATCGCGGCAAAGATCGGCGGCAGCGTCACGGCGCCGACGTGGAGCACGCCCACCCTGTGGACGTCATCGAGTTCGAAGCTCTGCACCAGCGAGCCGTTCACCAGCACCGCATGCGGCGCGGAGAGCCGGTCGGGCGTTCCCCACACGCAGGCGCTGTTCGCTTCGTCGAGCTCGCCCAATGCTCCGCGCAGGATGCGGCTCCACGGAAGGTCGGCTCCATAGACGGCGCAGCCGAGCGAATCGAGCGCGAGAAGCTTGATCCGCCGCAGCACTTCGGCGGGTATGCGTTCGTACCGCAAACCCGCCACGAAGTTTGCGATCGCCTCCGTCTGCGGATTGTCTGCCTTGCTTGGCATCATGCGCGAATGTGCTGCCCGGAGACTCTCTGGCCGGCGTTAACCGTGCAAACCGATTACGTCAATGAGGTGCTTGGCCTTCTGTTAGGAAGCAAGTGACCTCTCGCGCGCCTTCCGGCATCGGAGGAGGGCAGATGAAGCTCAGGTGTGACTATTGCGGCGGGCGTTTCGGATTGACCCGCCGCAGATGGCTCGCATATCAGTTCTGCAGGAAAGAATGCGAGTTGGCTTGGAAAGCCAAGCGTGAGGAAGCCGTGATGGCGTTTCGACGCTGGCTCTACAGCTCCCCTGCGCGCCGGCCGACATAAAGCCTATTTCGTCGCCTGCTCAAGATAGGCGATGAGGTCGGCGCGCATCTCGGGGTCCGATATGCCGGCGAACGGCATGCGGTTGCCGCGAAAGACGCCGCCCTGCGGGTTGGCGAGATAGTGGTCGAGTTGTTCCGGCGTCCAGGTCACGTTGGCGCGCCGCATCGCGGCCGAGTAGGTGAAATCATCCTCCGACCCCGACTTGCGCCCGAACAGGCCATGCAGGCTCGGTCCCACGCCGTTCTGGCCGGCTTCGAGCGAATGGCACGGCGCGCATTGCTCGAACACCGCCTTGCCTTTGGCCGGATCGCCGGCTGCGGACACCGAGGACGTCATCGCGCCGGCAATCGCCAGCGCAATTAGAAACGCAAACCGTCTAAGCATCTTTCCTTCACCTCGCGATCTACTGCCGCTGACTAAATCCTGTTCCGATCAGGTGGGGTCATGTAGCGAGTGTGGCGAGTCGCGTGCCGCAAGCGCCACCTCTCCCCCATCACCGCGTTTACGCGCGTCTTCGACGCGCTATGGGGGAGAGGTCGCCCGCGCTTCAGCGCGGGCGGGTGAGGGGGGCCGGCCCTTCGATCAGCCCGAACCCCCTCACCCCAACCCTCTCCCCTGCGGGGAGAGGGAGCGCACCGAGTTCGCGGCACGGCCGTGCCTCAATTACAAACACGAGCGATCGAACTCGACCGAAACGTTGCTCTATGCTGCATGGATCAGACCAGCGGTCCCGGGTGCTTGAGATATTTCTCGCGGATCGCATCGGCGGCCCGGAAGGCGAGCGCGCCGACCGGGCCCGTCGGGTTGTAGCCCGAATTGTGCGGGAATCCGGAGGCCCCCATCACGAACACGTTGGGCACGTCCCAGCTCTGGAGGTACTTGTTGAGCGCGCTCGTCGCCGGATCGGTGCCCATGATGGCGCCGCCGGTATTGTGCGTGCTCTGGTAGGGCACCACGTTCCACGTCAGCCTCGGGTTAGGCCTTCCCATCATGGTCGGATTCATGGCCTGCCCGATCTCTCCGATAACCGTTGCGGAGTGCCGGTTCATCTTCTGCTCATTGTCCTTGAAATCGAAGGTCATGCGCATCAGCGGCTGGCCGAACCGGTTGCGGTAGGTTGGATCGAGGTCGAGGTAATTGTAGCGGTTGGGCATGACGCTGCCGCTTGCCGAGATCGCGGTCGCGCTCTGGTACCATTTGGCGACGGCGCGCTTCCATGCCGAGCCCCATTGCGGCGTGCCGGGCGGCACCGGATGGTAGCCGATCGGCCGCCCGTTCGAGCCGCCGACGGCGATGTAGGACCCGCCGATGTAGCCATGTTTGCTGCGATCGAAATCCCAATTGGTATGGAAATCGTCGATCGCCGTACCCCAGCCGCCGGCGGCGATGAACGGGTTGAAGTTCTTGCCTTCGAAGAACAGCGCCACGTTCGAGCCGCCCTGGTAGGCGTAGTTCTTGCCGATCACGCCGGTTTGCGTCTGCGGGTCGTAAGGCTTGCCTATTCCCGAGAGCAGCAGCAGTTGTACGTTGGAGAGCCCGTAGGCGGCGAGGATTACAAGATCCGCCGGCTGCTCGATCTCTTCTCCGGTCAACATGTTCACGTACGCGACGCCGGTCGCCTTCCTACCGGTCGAGTCGGTGAGCACTTTCGTGGCCCAGCAATAGGTGCGCAGCTCCACGTTGGGATTGCGCAGCGCCACGGGAATAACTGTGATGTGCGGACTGCCTTTGGCATTGGCTTCGCAGCCGAAGCGCTCGCAGAACCCGCAATATTGGCATTGCCCAATCTTCATTCCGTCGAGATTGGTGTAGGGCCGCGACGAATTCGCGACCGGCCGCGGATAGGGATGATAGCCAAGCTCGGCCGCCGCCTTGCCGAACAGGCTCGCCGCGTAGCTCGAAGCGAGCGGCGGATTGGGATAGTCCCGCGCGCGAGGGTCTTCGAACGCATTGCCGCCCGGCTGGATCTGCCCCTTGATGTTGCCGGCCTTGCCGGAGACGGCGGCTGTATATTCGAATTTGTCGTAATAGGGCTCGATTTCTGGTCCGGTGATGCCCCAGTCCTGCAGCGGCATGTCGGCCGGAATGTAATTCTTGCCGTAGCGCTCCTCGTATTTCGAGCGGATGCGGAACTCATGGTCCGGCCAGCGCCAGGTGATGCCGTTCCAGTGCACGCCGGCGCCGCCCAGCCCCTGGCCGGGGAGGAACGAGCCGAGGCGCCGCATCGGAAGTGCGGTTTCGGAAGGCTTGTTGCGGATCGTGTAGGTGTCCTTCGACACGTCCATCATCATGTCGGTTCGCTGCGAGAAGCGCAGCTCGTCGCGAATGAGCGGCACGCTGAAATCGTTCTGCGTCGAGCGCTCGCCGCCGCGCTCGAGGACTGCGATCTTGAGCCCGGTCGGCGCCAGCTCCTTGGCGAGAATGCCGCCGGTCCAGCCCATGCCGACGATGAGAATGTCAACGGAAGAAAGTTTCGTTGCCATGGCGCTCTCCCTTCACGACATGTCCGCGATGCTGACCGGGTCAGCTATGAGTTTCTTGCCGTCATTATATTTCTTGGCGTTTTCCGCATTGTTGGCGAGCACGCCGGGAAAACCGATCATCTTCCAACCGGCCTTGTCCTTGTTGCCGCCGTAGATCGGATCGGCGAACAGCCCTTCCATCACATTCTGGTAGAGCACCGCAAAGAAGGCGCGGCCCGGAAGCTCGCCCGTAAGCGTGATCTTGCCGGCAGCGAGATCCTTGAGAAATGTCTCCTTCTGCTCGGCCGTGCAGCGGGCGAAACTTTTGCTGAAGGTCTTGCGGCAATAGGCATCGGAGCCGGCGATGCCGGCGCGATAAAGTTCTGCCGGAGTGAGCGGCAGCTGATAGCCTTGATTTGGCGTCCCGCGCTGCCACGGGCCCTGCTGGTACAGACGGTCGCCCTTGCCCCAGGAGCCGGCGAGCGCCCGATCGATATAGGTCGCGATCCCGATCTCCGTGCCGCTTGCGGTCAACTCGTCCTTCGGGATCATGTGATCGACGAGGGCTTCGACGAACACGGCCTCTGTCGGCTTGAGGTAGGTATATCCGGCCGGTTCTGACAGTTGCTCCGTAGCCGGCGGGGGCGTTTGCGCCTCTGCCGTCCTGACGGTCAATGCGGGGACCGATGCCGAGGCGGCCGCTGCCGCTCCAATGCCGGCCCCGGTCAGAAACGCGCGCCGGCCAAGCTTTGTCTCGTCTGCCATGCATTCCTCCGCGTGCCTGGGCGATTTCTTGCTGTTGGGCGCAACGCTAGCGCAAATCGGGGGCAGGTCACAACCGGGAAGCTACGAGCGGCGAGCGCGCCGCTGGCAGGCCAGAAAGACTGCTCTGCGTCGCCTCCGAGGCGGAATGGGCCAGTCGCATCGCCGGAGTCCGGCGCGGCTTGGCCGAGACCGGCTTCTTCGAGGGCAGCAACCTCGCCATCGAATATCGCTGTTCGGAAGGGCTTCTATTGAGACGGGATGGGGGGCTGAACCAAAGGACAATATCGCTTTGGCGTCCGAAGGCTACAGTTGGGCAGATGGCCCGCAGGTTTAATCGGAGAATATCGATGAAGATCAATCTCACCCGACGGCAGGCGACGGTCGTTGCCGCGAACCTTCTTGCTGCTAATTCGCTCGCCACCGCGAGCCGCGCCGACTTCGACTCGTTCTTCGGCATAGGCGAGGGACTTGAGGATTTTTGGCTTGCCACCGACGCATACATCTATGGGTATCCGCTCGTGACCATGGAGATGACCCGCCGAGTCATGACCAACGCGGCTACTGCGGAAGGCAACCGCGGCCCGATGGGCCAGCTCATCAAGGCGCGTGAATATCCCAATGCGTCATTCCGGGATGTGACCGCCCCCAACGCCGATACGTTGTATACGACCGCGTGGATCGACCTGGGCGCGGAGCCCTGGGTCTTGAGCATCCCCGATATGAAGGACCGTTATTTTCTTTTCCCGATGCTCGACGGGTGGACGACTGTGTTCCAGGTCCCCGGCAAGCGCACGACCGGGACTGGCGCGCAGACCTACGCAATCACCGGACCTGGGTGGAAAGGCACACTCCCGGCAGGCGTCAAAGAGTACAAGTCGGCGACCAACATCGTTTGGCTTCTTGGGCGCATCTACTGCACCGGGACCCCGGAAGACTATGCTGCGGTCCATGCGCTGCAAGATGAGTGCAAGCTGGT
This sequence comes from Xanthobacteraceae bacterium, assembly GCA_036557705.1. GTDB lineage: Bacteria > Pseudomonadota > Alphaproteobacteria > Rhizobiales > Xanthobacteraceae > VAZQ01. Next base: position 11,671 of record DATBHB010000033.1, on the reverse strand, counting down.
GCCGCTCAGCTCGTATGGAAAGCCTTATACGCCTCCGCCCGGCAAGATCGATTCGTCCATCGACATGAAAACGGCCGTGCGGGACCAAGTGAACAGCATGGATGCGGTAGCGTATTTCAACCTGCTCTCGCAGCTCATGAAAACCAATCCACCATCGACGGCCGATGCTTCGGCACTCGCCAAGTACGCCAAGATCGGGCTGGTCCCCGGCAAGGATTTCGACGCAACCAAACTGCGCGCGGACTTCGCCAAGCGCATCCCGGAAGTCGCCTTCGACCGGATCATGATTCAGTTCAAGGTCAACAAGGATGTCCAGGATATAAACGGCTGGGCCTACACTACCAAAACCGGCCTCTATGGCACCGACTACCTCATGCGCGCGCTCGTCACAGCTATCGGTCTCGGTGCCAATCGTCCGCAGGATGCGGTCTATCCGACCTCGCTGAAGGACGCTGACGAACGGGCTTACGACGGGGCCGACAAGTACGTTATGCGCTTCGCCAAAGGCGAGTTGCCGCCGGTGCAAGGCTTCTGGTCTGTCACGATGTACAACGGCGAGTATTTCTTCGTGGCCAACCCGATCAATCGCTACTCGATCAGCCCACGGCAAAATCTCAAATCCAACCCCGACGGTTCCGTCGATCTTTATATCCAGAAGGAGTCCCCGGGAGCCGACAAAGAGTCGAACTGGCTACCTGCCCCCGCCGGCAAGTTTATCCTCATGCTGCGTATGTATTGGCCAGACGAAACTGCGCCCTCGATCATCGATGGGACGTGGACGATTCCACCCGTCAGGAAGGTGTGAGCGATGCCGTCGGTCGCGTTAGCGAGTCGCGGTGATCACGAACGCCCGGATGCGGCCTTCGATGGGGCGAGCTTGCATTCCTAGGAAGAATCGCCCATACTAGGTTTATGAGCCTAAGACGGCCAGCGCATTCGCTCTACGGCGCGGGCATGGCGGCCGCCATTTTCGCCGTGGGCCTGGCTGCTGGTGCGCTGTTCCATCCGGCATCGGCGCCGAAGCCGGCCACGGTGGGCGCGGCCAAAGCCGCGGCGGCGACGACGGGTTCTCCTCCTGCGGCGGGCCGGGCGACGGCGGCTTATGGTCACCCGGCGCAGCTTGTGCGCGTGCTTGACGGCGACACCTTCGAGGTACGCGTGCATGTGTGGCCGGGCATCGACATCACCACCAAGGTGCGGCTGCGCGGGATTGATGCGCCTGAACTGCGCGCCCGCTGCCCGGACGAGCGGCGCAAGGCCGAGGCCGCCCGCGATGCGCTCGTCGCGATGCTCAACGAGGGCGAGATCACAGTGTCGCGAATCGGGCTCGACAAATATGGCGGCCGGGTTTTGGCCGATGCAGCCACGCGCGCGGTGCCCGACATTTCCGGCGCAATGCTCGCGACCGGCTTGGCGCGCCCTTATGGCGGCGGGAAACGGCAGACCTGGTGCGAGGGCCCCGTGACCAGCGGTCAGCGAGTTACTACTACGGTCGTGCCCACGCTCACGCGTCCGTAGAGGTCGAGGACGTCCTCATTGTACATCCGGACACAACCATAGGACACGAAACCGCCGATCGAGTTCGGCACGTTGGTGCCGTGGATCGCGTATTCGCCGCCGCTAAGGGTGAGCGCGGCGGCGCCCATGGGATTTCTGGGCGATCCGCCGGGAATCACATTGGGCAGCGATGGGTTGTCGCGCTTGACGTCAGCCGGGGGCGACCACGCTGGCTTGATGTACTTGCCGTTGATCCGCACCGTGCCGGACCAGGCCTTGCCGGCCTTGCCGACGCCGACCGGATAGCGCACCGCATGCCCGTCGCCGAGCACGTAGTAGAGCCTTCGCTCATTGGTCTTCACCACAATCGTGCCGGCCGAATATTGGGACTCGGTGAAAGCGACCACCTCGCGCGCAAGGACGGATTGCGGTTGCGCCGTAATCGCGATCAGACATGCGGCGGCCGAAATGACTGCGGCCCGTCGAGAAGGATGTGTCACGGATCGTACTCCCCGCCTGAATAATTCACCTGCTCGAAAACAATAATCGCGATTCACCGCCGTTAGGGCTTTGGTCGCCAAACAGCGTTACTTTTCTGCAAATTTTGCGCGGGAGGTGGCCAGAACCGCATTCGGCGCTCCCGCTCGGCACGGCGTTTCCAGCATCCCTGCCGGCGCGGGAAAGCGGGGATCGCTCAGGCGCTGTGCCGTATCGAAGCGCGCTGCAAGCGCTTGGCGCCCTACGAACCGTAATTCTTCGCCAGGTAATCGGTGATGCTCTTGGCGTCGTCACCGCTGATCGGGGCGCCGAAGGCGCGGATCATCTTGGTGACCTCGGCGTTCCACATTGCCTCGTTCAGGAACGGCGAATTCATCGGGATGTAATCGAGGCTGTGGCAGCCCGAGCAGTTGCTCTCGACCTTGTCCCGCCCGGGCGCATTCTTCAGCTGGACGGGCTTCTCCTGGGCAATGGCGGCAAGCGCGAAAGGTGCCGCGAGCAGCGCTATGACGAATCTCCGCATCATCGACTCCCTCAAGCCGCGTTGAGCGTCACGGTCTGGATCACGTTGTTCTGGTAGCCCGCCGGGTTTGGGATCAATTGCGTGACCTGAACCTGACCGATTCTGTTGGCGGCGCGCACCATCACGGTCAGCTTCCCGCGCTCACTCGGTGTGACAGTGTAGCTCCAGGTCCGGAACGCAAAACGGCCCAAATCCTCGCCGAGCTGCGCGGAGGTCCAGGTCCTCCCGCCATCGCGCGAAATCTCGACCGATTGGATTCCATAGCCGGCGTCCCAGGCAAGCCCGCTCACCGTCGACGGCTCTCCCACCCTGACATTGGCGCCGTCCGCGGGGTTGGTGATCAACGAATTCACCAGCATTTCGGTGATTGGCAGGGTCGTCTCGGTCTCCTGCGACAGGAAATGCGCCACCACGGGGAATTTGCCGGCCGGGATGCGGTAGCCCGGGTTCATCCAGAAGCCGCCTTGCGGCTTGGTGAGGGCCGAGATCGTTATCAGGTGCTTCATCCAGTAGGTCCCGGTCCAGCCGGGCACGATCAGGCGCGCCGGAAAGCCATTGAAATGCGGCAGCGGCTCTCCGTTCATCTCGTAAGCCACGATGGTCGCATCATCGAGAGCCTTCCAGACCGGCAGACTCTTGATGAAATCGGGCGTTCTGTCGGTGACGCCGGAATCGGCGCCATTGAAGGAAATCTCGATCGCTTCCTTTTTCAGGCCCGCTTTGTCGAGAAGATCCTTGAGCCGCACGCCTTTCCAGCGCGCGCAGCCCATCGCTCCGGAACCCCATTGCACCCCAGGGACGTGCGGCTGAAAAAGCCCGCGCCGATTGCCGGAGCACTGGTTGACCGCCGCAAATTCGGTTGCCGGCATCCGTTTGAGATCGTCCATCGTGAACTGCGCCTGGCCATTGGCGCCGTCACCGCCGACTGAAATTTTCCAGGCGCCCACGTCGACTTGCGGGATATTGGAAAGATGATAGCGCACGAAGAAAGCATCGTTGGGGGTGATCGCGGTGTGGAAATATTCGAGCGGAGTCTCATAATTCGGCGCCCGGTAGGCGAGCTTGATCAGAGGCTTCTTGCCGGGCAATGCTTCGAGCTCGGCGACGCTGCGGACACCCGCCGGCAATTCGGGGGAAAGCGCCAGTCCGGCCGCAGCCGCGCGCGCTCCTGGAGCCAAAGCCATACCGAGGCCGGCAAAGGCTAGTCCGGGACCGGCTATCTCGAAAAGCTCTCGACGCGTGAGCATGGCTAGGCTCCCTGGGCAAATTTTCTGTTTTTCGTTTGTAGAGTAGGATAAATCTAGCGTAAAGACGCATGTGGTAGAAGGACGCAAACCGGCTGTCGCTGGGTGGTCAAATCGCTCCGGGCATTTTTGCAGTCTCGGCGCACCAAGTCGCGCTCGGCCCGTGGAGCGCCTTTTGCCCCGCGACGAAACAGGGACACTACGGATTGTTCCGAGGCGCCAATCAGGTTAGAATTGCGATATAGATCGGGGGTGACGCATGCGACTCTACCTTAACGCGACCGGCTTCTTCGCCGTGGTGATCGCGATAACCGCTAGCACGAACACGGTCAGCGCCGAGCCGAGGCAAAAGCAAGTTGTGTCGAGTGGCTCAAAGGCGGCTGTCGCGACGCGGCCGCGAGCCCGTATTACGGTGGAAAGGCGCTCCTTTCTGGATGCGGGCACGGAAGTCTTGCCCGGAGAGCACCGGATCACCGACTACGCCTTCCCGCCTGGCTATTCGCCGATTGCCGAAGCGCTGGGACCGGGCAAGGATTACCGGCGCCAGCCGCTGCTCGATCCGTGGGATTTCCCCGGCTACTCGAATGTGTGGTGGCGGCGGTATTAGGCGACGTAGCACGTAGGGCGGGTTAGCGGCCGGCCGTGCGTCACGACATCAAAGCCGACGGGCCGCGTAACCCGCCGGCTAATGGCGAGGATGGCGGATTACGCCGCGCCGTATGGAGCCCCGTAGGTCCCATAAATCGCAAACGGCGCGCCTAATCCGCCCTACAATTAAGCGGCATCCGCCCTACAATTAGTCGGCCGTGATGTGCGCGGCGCGCGCGACCGCAGTCCAATTGGCAATTTCGGTCGCAATCACGTTGTGAAATTCCTCGGCGGTACCGCCCGCCGGCGACATGCCCTGGGTCGCAAGCTTGGCGATGAGGTCTGGATCGCGAATGGCGGTGTTCACTTCGCGGTTGAGCCGGTCGATGACTGCTTTCGGCGTGCCGGCCGCCGTGAGCAGGCCGACCCACTGAATCGCTTCGAAACCCGGATAGCCCTGTTCGGACACGGTCGGGATATTGGGGAATTGCGGATCGCGGGCGAGGCTGCCGGCTGCAATCGCGCGCAGTGTCCCGGCTGCTATATGCGGCAGCGAGGCCTGCGGCGAGATAATCGTGAACTGCGTCTCGCCGGCGACCGTCGCCGTAATGGCAGGCGCGCCGCCCCGATAGGGAATCTGCTGCATCTTGATCCCGGCGCGCTGGCTGAACAGTTCGGTAATCAGGTGCGACTGACTGGCAGCACCGACGGTGGCGTAATTGATCTTCCCCGGCTTGGCCTTGGCCAGCGCGACGAATTCTCCAAGGGTCGCTGCCGGGACTTTCGCATTTACGATGAACAAAAACGGGTTTTGCCCGACCATGGCGATCGGCGCGAAACTTTTATCGGCATCATAGGGAAGCTTCGGATTGGTTGCCGGAATGACCGTATGCGACGAGGCCACCATCAGCAGCGTGTAACCGTCGGGCTGCGCCTTGGCCACCGTCTCGGTCCCGACGATACCGCTCGCCGCCGGCCGGTTATCGATTATCACGCTCACTTTCAGGGATTTTTCCAGGTGCGGCTGAAGAAGCCGCGCCACGGTGTCATTGAGGCCGCCGGGCGCAAAGGGAACGATCAGCCGGATCGGGTGATTCGGATAATTTTGCGCAGTGGGTGCGGAGCGCGCGGCGCTGAGCAACGACGCGGCAAGCCCGCAAATAATCGCCGCGCGTGCTATGCCCCAAGTTGCCGAAATCATTGCAGCCTCTCCAGTTCTCCGATGATGGCTTCCCCCATTTCCCTGGTGCTCACGACCCGGCACCCCTCGGATTTGATATCGGGCGTGCGCAACCCCGTGGCAAGCACCGCCGCGATGGCCTGCTCGATGCGTTCGGCATCGCGGCCGCGGTCGAACGAATAACGCAGCGCCATCCCGAAGGATGTTATCATGGCGATCGGGTTGGCGGCGCCCTTGCCGGCGATGTCGGGCGCCGAGCCGTGCACCGGCTCGTACATTGCCTTGCGTTTCCTGGTCTTCGGATCGGTCTCGCCCAGCGACGCCGAAGGCAGCATGCCGAGGGAACCGGTGAGCGTCGCCGCGATATCGGAGAGCATATCGCCGAACAGGTTATCGGTGACGATCACATCGAACTGCTTGGGCCAGCGCACGAGCTGCATGCCGCCGGCATCCGCAAGCTGGTGGTCGAGAACAACGTCCTTGAACTCGCGATCGTGCACCTCGGTGACGACCTCGTTCCAGAGCACGCCTGTCTTCATGACGTTGCGCTTCTCCATCGAGGTCACCTTGTTGCGGCGCTTCCTCGCCAGTTCGAAGGCGACGCGGGCGATGCGCTCGATTTCATAGGTGTCGTAGACCTGGGTGTCGACGGCGCGCTTCTGGCCGTTACCGAGGTCGGTGATGGTTTTGGGCTCGCCAAAATAGACGCCGCCGGTGAGTTCGCGCACGATCACGATGTCGAGCCCGTCCACCACTTCGCGCTTGAGACTCGACGCATCGGCCAGCGCCGGATAGCAGATCGCTGGCCGGATATTCGCGAACAGGCCGAGTTCTTTGCGCAGGCGCAGAAGTCCGGCTTCCGGGCGCACGTCATAGGCGACCTTGTCCCATTTCGGTCCGCCGACCGCACCGAAGATGACGGCATCGCTCCCGTGCGCCTTGGCCATGGTTGCATCGGTGATCGCCACACCGTGTGCATCGTAACAGGCGCCGCCTACGAGGGCTTCCTGTGTTTCGAACCTGCCCATGCCATGCTGGTTCATCCAGGCGATCAGCCGCTTCACCTCCTCCATGACTTCGGGACCGATGCCGTCGCCGGGAAGAAGAAGCAGCTTGTGGGCGGGCATGAGGAGGGACCTTGCGTGTGAAATGCTGCCGCAGTGCTAGCGAGCGCACTTGCGGATGGCAACTGCGCGCAGGCGCATGGTCTGCAGGCGGCTACACGTAATGTCAAAGACTTCAGAGACTTTGGCGTGAGCGTATTCAATCCTTACACGTTCCGCTGATTCGATCGCTTTACGCGCAACGCCGCATTGGATAGCCTGTCGTGGTCCCAATCAGGGACGGAGCATCTCAAGGACAAGCTTACCGGAATTGGGCCCTTTACCCGGTGTATCGGGAGCCCCTTGGGCAAATTGCGTGGGAGGAACGAGTGATATGAAAAACCAACTGGGAGTATTCTTCGGACTATCGGCCTTGATGGTCGGCCCGGCGCTGGCGCAAAACCAGCCAACCCCGAACCAGGCCGCCGCCAAGGCGCTGTTGCAGGCTGCCGACAAGGCAATCGGGGCGAGCAGCGTCAAGTCCTTCACCAATACCGCCACGGGCAGGATGGGCTACCCGGGCCAGCAATTCGCCCGCGGCGACCTGCCGCGCACGGACCTCAAGAGCTTTACCTTCACGGAAGACGTCGCCGGCAAGTCGGCCAAATGGGAATATGTGCGCGTTCAAGGCAACAACCCGCCCATCGGCGGCGGCGCCGGGTTTCCGGTCCAGGGCGAACAGAAGTTTACGGAGTTCGTCAACGGCAATTTTGCCTGGAACTTGAACCCGCAAGGCCAGCCCGCTCCCATCAATCCGCGTGACGCGGCGAATCGCGAGCTCAGGCTCTTCATCCATCCGATCGCCTTCATCCAGGGTGCGCTGGCGGATCCTAATGCGGCGGCCACCGATCGCTATTACGCCCGGCAAAACCGCACCCTCAAGGTCGTGGCCTTTACGGCCAAAGTCTGTGATCGGTTCCAGCCGCAATGCTCCCGCCGGGTGACCGGCGAGTTCAACAACGACAATCTGCTCGAGCGGGTGGTCACCTGGTTCGCCGACCCGGTGATGGGCGACGAGATGGTCGAATTCCGCTTCAGCGATTATCGCGACGTCGGCAACGGCGTGAAGATGCCGTTCCATGTTCATGCCCACGTCGGCGATCATCCTTTGATCCAGGGCGGCCACAATTTCCTGGATCTGCGGGTCAGCGATGTAAAGGTGAACGTCGCCGACGCCGCGCAAGCGGTTCCCGACGCGGTGCGCAACGCACCGCCGATCACGACATCGCGGGTGGTCGCGACGACGCTTGCACCTGGCATCGTGCTCATGGGCGGCGGCTCGCATAACAGCATCGCAGTCGAGTTCAAGGACTTCGTTACCGTCATCGAAGCGCCGCTCGATCAGCAGCGCTCCAACGCCGTGATCGCGGAAGTGAGGAAGACCTTCCCCAACAAGCCGATCCGTTATGTCGTCAACACCCACAACCATTTCGATCATCTGGGCGGCGTGCGCGCCTACGTGGCGGAAGGCGCGACGGTCATTACCGACGACCGCAACAGAAACTTCTACGAGCGGGTCGTCCTGGCTCCGCAGCCGCGGTCTCTGCTTCCCGACCGGCTGTCGCAGCGGCCGTTTGCGCCTACGGGTCCGGGCATGACGGCACTGCAGACCTTCACGGACAATTACACGATCAGCGACGGTCAGCAGATCATCGAGCTGCATCACGTCGAGGGGTTCAACCACAGCGACAACATGACGATCGCGTATCTCCCGACGGCGAAGATCGTCATCAACGCCGACATGTATGGGCCGCCGGCCGCGGGAGGTAACCTGCCGGCTGTCAGCGCCAACGCAGTGGCGCTCTACCGCAACATCAAGCGTCTCAAGCTTGACGTCGAGCAGCACGTGCCGATTCACGGCAATCCCGGCCCGCAGGCCGACTTCGAGCGGATTGTCGGGCCGGTGGCCGCAAGGGCGCCGCAGGTGGGCGGCGGCGGATAAACTGTATTCGCAGGACGAGGTCGTGGACGAAGCGCATTCGTGCGCCCGCGCTCCGCGAGAGTAAAATCGACGAAGAGGCGGTCTCGTGTACGGACCGCCTCGCTTTTTTAACGACGACACTGGGCCAAGAAACCATTATGCGCTGGCGGGTGCGCACAGAACGGGATAGATGTAGGGGCGGTTTTCAAACCCGCCCTGTCTCGGCAGACGCCGCTCGGGAGATATTGTCAGGGTCATCGGCCCACCGCGCAGGATTATTCGCGATGTAACGGCGAATGCGGTCCATTGTCTTCTCATTGCGGATGACGTGCTCGTAATAGCCACGCTGCCATAGGACGCCACGCTTGCCCGCACGTTCGTTGATACGGCGAGCGGAGAACGTCTCGAAGCCGCGCACGATCTCCGGGATGCCGTAGCGGTGTTCGGATTGATCAGCCAGAATAAAGCAAGATCAACGAGAGTAATAGGACAACCCATGCAAACAAAAATTCGATACGGCCTGTTGATGGGTGCGGCGCTGGTCGGCATGGCCGCTTTGATCTCCGGGATGGCGACCGCGCAGGCACCTGCGCCTGCGCCGCCGCCGCAGTTGGCGCCTGCCCTCCCGCCATCGCTGTCGGTCGATCTGATGACCGCGCAAGGAGCAGGGGCCTTGGGCGCACAGTGGAGGACCATGGAGGCGAAGATCGTCGAAGGCCCGGCCATTCCCAACCACATGCCCGGCTACGAAAAATCATATGATCTTACACCGCATGCGGGCGAAGCAGGCTTCGATGATTCATCATGGCCGAAGATCGAACCGAAGGATCTTGGCGCCCGGCGCGGCGGCGGGAAAGTATCCTTTCTGTGGTTCCGGACGAGCCTGACTGTTCCGGCGAAGATAGGCGATTTCGATCCGACCGGCGCCAAAGCCGTACTGACAGCTTACGTGGACGACTATGCCGAAGTCTGGGTGAACGGCCAGATGCCGCGCCGGCTCGGCATTGTCAGCCCTGCGACAATCGCAGGATTCAATATGCCCAATCGAGTGGTCCTCGCCGACTCAGTCAAGCCCGGTGACAAGTTCGAGATTGCGGTCTTTGGCATAAATGGGCCGATCTCCGTCGCCCCGATGAATTTCGTGTTCTTCCGGCAAGCCTCTATCGAATTCTACAAGTAAGCGGTGTCGGGCCGGCTTCCACGACGATCGTGCAAAAGTTGTGCAGTCTTTGGCCGATGACGAGTAAAACAAAATAGGGAGAGCAAACCGAAGACCCCGCGTGCCCGCCCGCCTGTCTTGCGATTGAGCACTTTTGGGACCATCATGCGAGGCCTCGACCGGCAGTTCGTTGGGGCTGGTGCGGTGCGCCACCGGCTCTACGAGCAGTGCTGGTTGCCGGAAACAAACACCAAGGGGAGGAGACCTTCCATGAAGAAACTGTTGTTCACGCTCTTGGCACTTCCGCTCGCGCAGAGCGCGCTGGCCCAGACCGCGGGCGATGCGGCGGCGGGAAAAGTTTACTGGGACCGGCTCGCGCCCAGAGCAACCGACTGCAAGAACTGCCACGGTGGTTTTGGCGAAGGCGGCTTCGGTCCGGATTTGGCCGGCCGCGGATTAAGTGCCGCGCAGGTTCTGCGCGCCGTTCGCCAGCCCTGGGGCATCATGCCGGCTTTCGTCGAGAGCCAGGTCAGCGACAAGGAGGCCGCCGACCTCGCCGCGTATTTTGCCTCGATGCCCAAGCTGGCGGAACCGGGCAAATGGCGAACCGAGGTCCCGGCCGGCGCGCCTCCGGGCCAAGTCGCAATGATCACCATGGGCTGCGGCCAATGTCACGGCGCGACCTTGAACGGTCCGCGCAACAACATGGGCGGCTACAATATGAATTTCGCTTACTTCTCGAACCTCGTCTACAACCATACGACCGCAATGCCGCAGTACCGGGCCGAGATCGGTAATAACAACCCGAATCTCGACATGGGCAACTTCTCCAGGACGCGTCTGACGGAAGGGCACCTGCGGCAAATCTACTTCTGGGCGCGCGATGAAATCGGCGTCCGCGCTCCAATGGCCGGCCAGATCGCCAAGGGAGAACAGGGCCCCGGCGGTATCACTTACCCGATAACCATCCGAAACAACGGCGTGCAGGGCAGGGGCGTGATTGCCGAAGGCCTCACAGTGAAAGTCACGCTTCCGGCGGACGGCAAGATAATCGCCGTGACCGGCCCCGGCTATCAGGGAGCCGATCAGAACGTTGCCACATGGAAGCTTGCTCGCAGCGCCCCCAAGGACCAGGAGCACTTGTCGATAACGCTTGCCCAGCCCGCCAGCCTGCGCGGCACGATCACCTGGGCCAAGCCGGCGCCCAAGACCGGGCCAAGCAAGGATGAGGCCGTGTTCACCGGCCCCGCGCCGTGATTTACTGCTTGATGAATGTGCCGTTGCGCAGCTCCGCGACGGCACGTTCGAGTTCGGCCTGCGTGTTCATCACGATCGGCCCGTACCAGGCGACGGGCTCGTGGATCGGCTTGCCCGATACGAGCAGGCATCGAATGCCGGCCTCTCCGGCCTCGACGCTGACCTCATCGCCGGAGTCGAAGACGACGAGCGAGCGATTGCCGGTCTGCTCACGCGCCAATGTATCGCCGCTCGAAGTATCTCTTTCGGTAAGTACCCCAAAGGGCTGCGACGCGCCGGCAAACCGTCCCGATCCTTCAAACACGTAGGCGAACGCATGCCGGCCGGTCTCGACCGGAAGGCGCTTGCGACGCCCCGCTGGGACCGACACGTCGAGATAGCGCGGCTCGGCCGCCGTTCCGTCGACCGGCCCGCGCTTGCCCCAGAATTCTCCGCAGATCACTCGCACGACCGTGCCGTCGTCATCGACGACCTCCGGTATTTCGCCCGCCGGAATGTCCTGATAGCGCGGCGCGGTCATCTTCAGCGACGACGGCAGGTTGGCCCACAGCTGGAAGCCGTGCATGCGGCCGCGGGCATCGCCCTGCGGCATTTCCTGATGCATGATGCCGCGCCCGGCCGTCATCCACTGCACGTCTCCGGCTCCAAGCTTTCCCTGATTGCCCAGGCTGTCGCCGTGTTCCACCGTTCCGGCGAGCACG
>DATBHB010000032.1:0-59237 GCA_036557705.1 Xanthobacteraceae bacterium | reverse complement strand
CTTTATGGGACCTTGCGCTCGCGGCTCTGCTTGATGCCGCTGACATGCTGGGTCGCATCAGGAATAGAGCCACGGGAATGACTTTTTCTGTTCGTCCTCGAACCGGCTGATCGCGCCGCCATATTCCTTCGTATGGGCGATTTCGTCCAGCCCCCGAAGCAGACGACGCTTGCTCAACGGTTCAATTTCGAACAGATAAACTTCGCCATCGGGGCCGGTGACCGACTGGTTGGGGAGATCGACGTTGAGCTCTGCGCCACGTCGATCGAGCAGCTGGCGCATCAATCTCTCCACGGCCGCGGCGGGCAGACGCACCGGCAGCAAGCCGTTCTTGAGCGAGTTGTTGAAGAAAATATCGCCGAAATTCGGCGCGATGACGCAGCGAATGCCGAAGCTGATCAGCCCGAATACCGCGGTTTCTCGCGAGGAGCCGACGCCGAAGTTCCGGCCCGCCACGGCGATGATCGCATGCCGGTATGGCTCCTGATTGAGAATGTATTCGGGCTTTTCCGAACCGTCGGGATGAAAGCGCCGATCGTGGAGCAGAATCTGCGCAAAACGGGGACCCTTCGGCACCTTGTTGAAGCGGCTCGGGCAAAGCTGATTGGTATCGAGATTCGCTTCGTCGAGCGGTACTGCCACCCCGGACACGATCGAGAACGCCTCCATGATGAACTATTTCCTCGCTGCAAATTCGCGCACATCGATCAGGTGGCCGGTGAGGGCCGCGGCGGCGGCCATTGCCGGGCTCATGAGGTGGGTGCGGCCGCCCGGACCTTGCCGCCCCTGAAAATTTCGGTTCGAGGTCGATCCGCAGCGCTCACCGGGTTTCAACTGATCGCCGTTGAGCGCGGTACAGAGCGAGCAGCCGGCGGCGCGCCATTCAAACCCGGCTTCGGTGAAAATGCGGTCGAGGCCCTCAGCTTCCGCCTGGCGCCTGACGCTTTCGGAGCCCGGAACAACCCAGACCGGAACGACGGCACGCCCCAGCTTGGCCACCGCCGCTGCGGCGCGAATATCATCGATGCGGCTGTTGGTGCATGAACCGATGAAGACCCGATCGATCGCGATGTCGGTGAGCGGCATGCCGGGCGCCAAACCCATGTAGGCGAGGGCGCTGCTGTATTCGGTTCGTCGCTCGATATTTGACTCCTGTTCGGGATCCGGAACACGCTCGGTAATGGGAAGGGCCTGCTCGGGATTGGTGCCCCAAGTTACCATCGGAACGACGCCGGCAGCATCGATCGCGACCTCCTTGTCGAACTTCGCTTCCGCTGCGGAGGGCAGCGTGCGCCAATATTTCAGCGCCTCGTCCCAGGCCTGACCTTTTGGCGCAAATGCCCGGTCGGCGACGAATTCATACGTGGTGTCGTCCGGCGCGATCATGCCGGCCTTGGCTCCGGCCTCGATCGACATGTTGCAGATCGTCATCCGCTCATCCATCGTCATCCGCCTGATCGTGGAGCCGGTATATTCGACGGCGTAGCCGATCGCGCCGCCGATGCCGATCTTGGCAATGATGGCGAGGATGATGTCCTTGGCGGTCACGCCAAAGCCGAGCGGCCCATCGATCCTGATGCGGAATGTGCCCGGCCGACGCTGCCAGATCGTCTGCGTCGCAACCACGTGGGTCGTTTCCGAAGCGCCGATGCCGAAGGAGAGATTACCGAACGCTCCATGGGTCGACGTATGCGAGTCGGCTCCGACCAGAACGATGCCGGGCTGGCTCAGGCCAAGCTCCGGCCCGGCGACGTGGAGAATACCCTGCCGATCGTCGCCCCAACCGTACCTGGAAATCTTGTATTCGTCGGTATTGCGGATCAGAAGCTCGACCATGTTGCGTATTTCCGAGTCGGGAATCTCGGCAACGCCTCGGGCGCGGGCTTGCGGGTCGGTCGGGATGTAGTGATCGGAGAACGCAAAGACCTTATCCGGGCGCGCAACCGAGAGGCCTCGCTCGTGCAGCGTGTCGAACGTGTGGCGCGAGCCTTCGTGGATGAGACAGCGATCGACGTAGAGCAGCGTCTCGTCTTCCTCCTGCGCAACGATGTGACTGTCCCATACCTTCTCGAACAGCGTCTTCATGCCAGTTCCCAGTTTTGCCTACAGCCTAACAACCTGCGCTACCTCTGCTTACCATCTGCTATCGGCCCAATACAGAGGTCACGGGGCCCGGCCCGAGTAGTGACCCGACCTTCATGGAGAGGCACGCGCCGTATAGCGCGTCAAGACGCCCGTGAACGCACTTTAGGCGGCGCGTGCCGCCTCGAACCACGAGGTCGGCCCATCCTCGCTTACCTCATCCTTCGAGACGGCTGGGTATCCGGTTACAAACAACCGAGCGCGAGAAGCGATGCCGATAAACTTGGTAATCCGTTATGCGCTATTCACCGATTTCAGTGTTGGAGTATTTCGGTGTTGTATAATTTCACGGTTATCCACACACGAGACTATTTCTCCGTTCGTACACACTGAGGAAACACCACTGCCGCCAGAATTGCGACACACAAACATCTGTGACTGGAGCGTCGTCGAACGGTGATTCGCAGACCGATGATCAAAGATGTGATCCAAGCCGAATGGGATCAAGCGGCCGATTGTGCGCTCATTGACGATGCGGTCCATCTCGCTGAAGCCGACATGGCGGCACTGGCGCAGTCCCAGGAAAATCATCGACATTGGTCGGCAATTCGAGATCGTACTATTCTGACAATGCGCGATGTTCGTCGTAACATCCTCCACCGAGCGGACGAAGCTAAAGCGACTTTGAAGGAACTGACTGAATCCTTCTTTCGAGCGAACGGGATCAAAGCGCCTCCAAATTATTCAACGACGTTGCAGGACATACCTACAACGGGGCTTGTCCATCATTTGCAATACCTGATTCGGACCGGCGAACTTCAGCGGGTTCAAGGCATTCGTGACGCTCTTGAGAACCGGTTGGATCGCCATTCTCTCGTTGCGGTTTTTGAGGAAATATTGGCGCAATGCCTGTTGTCCGATTCGCAAAGTGAATCCCGGAAACGCCTTGTCAGGATCTGCCGGTTGGCGAAAGAAGCCGACGCAAAGCTCACCGGGTTGTGGTTTCGGCACGATCGGGCGGAATCTGGAAACGGAATGGCTCGGGACCTGGCAGTCGCGGGACAATCGAGCCCAGCAGCAGTGGATGGGGGCGACATCCCTTATCGCGCCTTCGATAGGCCTATCGATCCGGAACTTTGCGCACCAGAAGCCTCGCCAAGGCAAGAAGTCGATCTCATAGCTACGAGAACGCTGGATCATCTTGAGTCCGCTGCTTAGGCGCGGGCGCATCAGAGCGCTGGAAGATCAATTGCACGAACGATACTGTTAATTATCAGATCTCTTGGAAAGGTATGAATTTGCCAGATTGGTAATCCAATAGGTCAGCAAACTTTTAACGAGAAGAGTCCTTCTAGTCTTCACATTTTCGCCGTCGAGCGCGATTTAAGATTCCCCATCGTCAACCGCAACGCGATGGGAGTCTGGCCGTGAAGAAAGCAAGTCCAATTGGAGTGGCCCTCCTGGCCGCACTGGCGAGCCCAGCGCTGGCGGCAGACTTACAGCGACCGGTCTACAAGGCGCCGCCACCGCCGCCACCGGCGCCGGTGTACACCTGGACCGGCTGCTACGTCGGCGGCAATGTTGGCTGGGCTCAGGCCGATACCCGCGTACTGCTGGACGGTGTCGAAGACTTCAATGATTCCAAGGACGGGTTCGCGGGGGGCGGCCAGATTGGTTGCGACTACCAGTTCGCATCTAATTGGGTCATCGGCATTCAAGGTCTTTTCGATGCGGCAAGCATCGATGCCAGCCGAGTCAGCACGCTGTTCCCAGAAGATACATTTCACAACAAAGTCGGCTGGTTCGGAACGGTAGCCGGTCGGCTCGGGTTTACGGTCACGCCGACTTTCCTGATTTACGGTAAAGGCGGGTGGGGCTTCTATCAGAATCGTCTTACCGTCAATGATACGGCGACTGGCGTAGAGCTTGATAGCGCGAGCACGACTCAAGGCGGCTTCGATGCTGGCGCCGGGGTCGAGTGGATGTTTGCTCCCAATTGGTCGCTTTGGATTGAGTGGGACCACATTTTTGCGCAGGACAAAACCTTCTTCTTCGCGAACATAAATGGGGGCGAGGCAGCAACCGTCCGGCGCGATCTTGACAAAGTCCTGGTCGGGCTCAACTGGCGCTTCGGCTGGAGCGGGGTGCGCGCCCCCTATTGATCCGGCATCAGGTAACTTTGAGCGATAATCGGCGGTCTACTGCACCTTGATATTGGCACGGTCGCGCGCGGCCCGCTTGCGCCAAGAAGCAGGACGGGGTGCCGAACGAGTCCGCGCGCACCCCCTCAATGGAACATGCTGAGTTTTTCGTATTTTTCGGCCAGCATGTAATAGAATGCAACGCGAGACTTGTCGCGGTCCGCTTTCATTTTCTGACATACGTCCATGATCGCCGCGTCGAGCTCGGCATTCGGTTGCGTCAACGCCAATTTTTTCTTCAGAAAGCTGTCGCGGATGCGGTCGCGCTCCGACTTGTCGCCGCAGGCTACGAACGATGAATCCCTGCTCTGCAGTGCGATCCCGCAATGCTTGACGATACCTTTGATCGCGGCGTCATCCGCATTGCTGATGTATTTCTTCACATCCTGAGCCCAATCATGTGCCATGGTCGCCTCCCTCACTATGCTGGAAATCGTTGTCCGGGCTTTTGGTTACCGCCGTCCTCTTTGAAATTGCACCATAGGAAGTTGACACACAAGTCCCCTCATTCACATGACGTAAATGCGATCCGGTAGTTCATTGTGGGCGTCCGTTGGCGGAGCATGCTCGGCCAACACCGCTCCACACTGCTCGATCGCGGCGATGAACCCCTGCGCGGTGCGCCCGTCGCGCAGGTGCGCCGTTAATGTGTTGACAGCCAGCTGCCAGTCGCGATTGCCGACCTTGGACGAAATGCCTTCGTCGGCAATGATGCGCGCGTAGCGCTCAGCGAATGACACGAAGATCAGGAGCCCGGTTCGATCTCGGGTCCGCGTGAGGCCCCGCGCGAAGAACTGCTCGACTGCGGCCCGATGCGCTCGCGCTCGCCGCACCGCCGGCGGCACCAATGAGATGCGCAGCGGTGGCCACGACAGCACCAGAAACGCAAAGGCAAACACCAGGATCTGGACAAGAAAGATGCGCTGCACGCTCCAGTCCGTCAGCACTATCAGCGGCCATGGCGAAATGAGCGCCAGGAGTGCGGCCCAGAGCACTGGAACATAGAAGTACTCCGATGCGGAGCGCATCAGCACACAGACGATTTGGCCGGATGTTTTTTGTTCGGCAGCACGGATCGCGGCAGCAATCGCGGCGCGGTCTTCCTCGCTGATCGGCATCACCAGCTTCCCGAAGCTCCGCCGCCGCCGGACGATCCACCGCCGCCCGAAAACCCACCGCCTCCGCCACCCCAGCTCGTTCCAGAAGAGCCGCCCCCGCCCCAACCGGATCCTCCCGGTGGAATGAAAATGACAGGACCGCCGCGGCTTCCCCACCGCCCCGACGGCCCCTGCCGCGCATTGCGGGTCATTGCCCGCAAGATCAGAATGAACAGCACGATGAGAATGAGCGGCATCAGCTGATCAAGCAAGCTCTGTCCCTCGTCGGTCCGCACCCCGGTTCGCGGCTTCCAGTCCGCGGCGTCTGTGGTCAGCACGGAGATTATGCCATCGACGCCGCGGTCGATGCCGCCGGAATAATCGTTCGCCTTGAAGCGGGGAATGATGGCACCGGTGATGATGACGTTCGAAAGCGCATCGGTCAGCGTGCCTTCGAGCCCGTAGCCGACCTCGATGCGCACCTTGCGCTCGGCAGGCGCCACGAGCAGGAGGACGCCGTTGTTCTTCTTCGCCTCGCCGAGTTTCCAGTACCGGAATAGCTCATTGGCAAACGTCTCTATGTCGTTCCCCTGCAGGGATGAGACCGTAGCGACCACCAGCTGGATACCCGACTTGTCTTCCAGCTCCTTGAGCTTGCCGTCCAGCGCGCTGCGGTTCTGGGCCGGGATGACATTGGCCTGGTCAACAACGCGCCCGGTGAGAGGAGGAAACTGGATCGCCGCCGCCGCGGCGCCGGTGACAAACAAGAGGAGGGCGATGACAAGCCCGAAAGGTGAGTACGATCCGTATCCCGGCGAGGAGCGCAATCGGCGGCCACACATCATCGGCGGCAGGCCAACACAGAGCTTCAGAATTTTACCTGCGGCGGCGACTGCGCGGTGTCGCTGGCAGTAAACTCGGCCATCGGCTTGTTCCCGGAGAACGCCGTCTTCGCCCACAGCAAGGTCGGAAATGTCCGCAACGACGTGTTGTACGTTCGGACAGCCTCTATGTAGTCGCGGCGCGCTACTGCTATCCGGTTCTCGGTGCCTTCCAGCTGCGATTGCAGCGCGAGGAAATTGGCGTTCGACTTGAGGTCGGGGTAATTCTCGGTGATGGCAAGCAGGCGGCCCAGCGCACCGGTAAGCTGGTTCTGGGCGTCGGCAAACTGCTTGAGCTTGTCAGGATCGGTCAGCTGCGACGCATCGACTTTTACCTGGGTCGCCTTGGCGCGGGCCTCGACCACCGCGGTCAGGACATCCTTTTCCTGCTTGGCGTAGCCCTGAACGGTCGCAACCAGATTGGGGATGAGGTCGGCCCGGCGCTGATACTGGTTCTGCACGTCGCCCCAGCGCGCCTTGGCCTGTTCCTCAAGGGTGGGGATCGTGTTGTACCCGCATCCGGCGAGCGAAAGGCAGATAAGGACCGCGGCAAAAACTGCAGGCATTCGCCTTCTACTGTTCATCAGCTTATCCTTCAGGCTCAGCAGGGGGACAGTTTGTCCCAAGTTCTTACCATGCCCAATACCAGCCTGCGCAAAATCTGATTCGCCGTTCCAGGGCGCGGCCTCGCGTCGGTCTTCTCCCGGCTAAGAATGGCGCCCGAACACCGTCTATACCCGGAATCGTCCGCCCAAGGCGGACGACCGACAGCGCCGATGGGAGTTACCGTGCGATTGTAGTAGGGCGCGATTTCAAGTACCGCTTGCGGTAATTCGAGCGGGAATATGCGACTCAACGACGAACGGCTGTCCGAAATCGTCGGCGAACTGGCGACGAAGCCGGGCCATGACAAGGTCAAGGCGGCGATCCAGGATCTGCTGGTCGATGGATTGGGGGCCGAGCGCAGTGACGTGCGTTTTGAGCAACGCGTGCCGGAGGCGCAGGGTCGAATCGATGCCATCCTGGGACGTACCGCCTTCGAGGTGAAATCGGACCTCATCCGCGAGCTTGGCGATGCCGAGGCGCAACTTGCCCGATATCTTCCGGAGCGTGAGGCCGCCACTCACAGCCGCTTTGTCGGGATCACGACCGACGGCCTCGATTGGCGAGCTTACGAATACCGCGAAGGCAAACTCGTCGAGCTGCGTCGTTTCCGCGCTGACGCTTCAAAACCCCACACCCTGCTGGTATGGCTCGACAGTGCGGCAGCTATTCGCGCGGAGCTTCCAACCGATGGGCTGACGCTGACCAATGAGCTTGGCCCCGAGAGTGTCGCCTTTCGCCGGGCCGAGGCGGATCTGCGCGCGATATGGGCCCGTCTTTCGTCGAAGCCCTCCGTCGCGCTGAAGCGGCGCCTCTGGCAGCAGCTGCTGCGCCTCGTCTACGGCAGGGACGTCGAGGACGAAGCCTTGTGGCTGCAGCACACCTACCTGGTCGTTGTCGCCAAGGCCATCGCCGCACGCGTGCTCGGCTTCGATGTTGATAATCCCATCGACTTGCTCACGGGGCGGCGGTTTATAGCCATGGGCGTGATCGGCGCAGTCGAAGGAGATTTTTTCGACTGGGTACTCGACGATTCGGCCGGCCATGATCTCGTGGTGAGACTCTCCCGTCAGGTGGCACGCTTTCGACTGCATGATGTCGAAATTGACGTCCTCAAGCTACTCTATGAGGCCTTGATTGACCGGACCCAACGCCACGGTCTGGGCGAGTATTACACACCAGATTGGCTCGCGGCTAAGATGGTGCGTGGGGTTGTTCATCAGCCGCTCGACCAACATGTGCTCGATCCCGCCTGCGGCTCCGGCACATTCCTGTTCCATGCGGTGCGCCGTTATCTTGCGGCGGCTCGCAAAGCGAAAATCGATCACGCACTGCTGGCGGAGAATGCGTGCGGCCTCATCGCCGGCATGGACATCCATCCGGTCGCAACCATCATTGCCCGAGTAACCTACCTGCTTGCGCTTGGCGAGGCGCTTACTACCCGCCGCGGCGACATCTCGATCCCGGTCTATGTTGGCGATGCGATGCAGCTCTCGGTATCGAGCATGTTCGCTGGGCGCGAGCTGATCATTGCGGTCCCAGGACCGGGAAATGGCGGCGGTCGCGACATGCTGCGGTTTCCGGAAACTGTCTGCCGCGATCCCCACCTGCTCGACACAGTCGTCGATCGCATGCGCCTGTCCAGCGAAGGAGGACATAGCGCCCAGGCGTTTCGAGCTGCCGTCAAGGCGCTCGGCGTTGCCGAAGCCGATCTTGAAGAGCTAACCGAAACCTATCGTCGTTACGATGCCCTACGCCGAGCCGATCGCAACACGATATGGGCTTATGTGGCGCGCAATCTATCTCGTCCGCTCTATCTTTCGGCTCAGGAGCGACGCGCCGACGTCATCATTGGAAATCCGCCATGGCTCGCGTTGCGGCACATGTCCGACGATCTACAGAAGCGATTCAAGGAGCTTGCCCAGGGCGAGAATATCTACGTCGGCGGCAAGCTTGCGACGCAAGCAGATTTATCCGCTTTGTTCTTCGCACGTGCGGTGGCGCTTTATCTCAAGACTGGCGGACGAATTGCCTTTGTGATGCCGCTCGCCGCTATGACGCGCGGACAGTTCGAAGCGTTTCGGTCTGGGAGCTTTCATACGAAGAAGGTTCAGTTTGAAGCCGCATGGGTGTTCGACGACGACGTCCAGCCCTTGTTCCCGGTACCATCTTGTGTGCTGTTCGCGAGAGCAGACCCCGGACTTGGGAAATCGTTGCCTGACAAGGTCCGGCGCTACTCCGGCACCCTTCCATTTCGTGATGCGCCGGAAAAATTGGCCGACGAGAACCTGACCATCATAGAAGATGCGCCGCGGCCGACCGAAGCTTCTTTCCAGGAGGCATCTCCCTACCGTAGCGCTTTTAGGCAGGGCGCCACTCTCGTCCCGCGGATGCTTTGCTTCGTGGAGCGAGTAACGAAAGGACGCCTGGGGAGCAATCCAAAAATGCCGCTGGTCATTAGCCGAAGATCAACGCAAGAAAAGAGGCCATGGAATCGGCTGATTGGGATCGAGCATCAGGTCGAAGTTGAGTACTTGCGGCCTACCTATTGGGCGAGTCGATTCTCCCTTTCCGAATCCTTCGCTTGTTCGAAGGCATAATTCCCATCGATGACAAAGGCAGAATGCTCGATGCTGCTGCAGCGGAGCGGAGGGGCAAAACAGGATTGAGCGGTTGGATGGCGCAAGCGCAGGCGCTGTGGAAAGAACACGGGGTCAGTGATATGACTCTCGGGGAACGCTGGAATTATCATGATGAACTCGGAGCGCAGTTTCCGGCGGCGCCACTAAGGATTCTTTACGCGGCATCGGGGACTTTACCGTGCGCGCTCGTTGTGCGCGATGACCGTGCTATCATTGAACACGCGATTTATTGGAGCAAATTTACATCAGTTGGAGAAGGAAATTATCTAGCCGCTATTCTTAATAGTGAATCCAGCCGTGCCAAGGTCGCTTCGCTCCAGGCACGAGGTCAGTGGGGCGCACGTCATTTTGACAAGGTGATGTTCACTCTCCCAATCCCGCGATTTGATGCCAAGGAGCAACTTCACAGGGATCTCGCGGCCGCCGGGGCCGAAGCAGAAAAGATTGCTTCTAAGGTCGATCTCCCCGAGGACATTCATTTCCAGGCCGCCCGCCGCCACGTCCGCGAGGCCCTCGCTGATGCCGGGATATCCAAGCGCATCGATGGATTGGTTGCGCAGTTGCTTGGATCGAGATGAGCTGCAAAGCTTAGACAAGTCCGGCCCCAAAACCCTCCAGCAGTCGGTTTGCGACGCAATCGAGCTTGCACAGACCTCGGGTTGCATGTTAGAACAAACCAAGAACGAGCGGTCGGAGGGCTGAAATGGAGAACGACGACGGTTTACCTCTGGACGAGGTCGGTCCATGGGCTAAGGAGAAGCACCAGCGGCTGCGCAAGTACGTAGACATTACGCGCGCCACCCGTCGCAAGTTTGTGCACGGTGCTGGTGGGGCCTCCTATATCGATCTCTATTGCGGGTCGGGCCGTTCTATCGTGCATGATACCGGCGAGAAGATCGATGGGAGTCCTCTCGTAGCGTTCACGGCCGCACGCGACAGCGGTGTACAGTTCTCTCAAATTTACATCGCTGATGCGTCTGAAGAGCTTTGCCGGGCAGCCGAGCAGAGGATCATTCGCGCCGGAGGCGCGCCCGTAATTGAAATCGGGCCGGCGGAAGCGACTGTCCGTCGGATCATGAACCGGCTTAATCCGCACGGCTTACATTTCGCTTTTCTCGATCCCTTCAATCTTCAGGACTTGCCTTTTTCGATAATTGAAACATTGGCCCAATTGAAACGGATAGACATGCTGATCCACATCAGCGCGCAAGACCTTCAGCGAAATCTGCATAGCTACACGAGACCAGGAGACACACGCCTCGACAGATTTGCCCCGGGCTGGCGGGAGGCCCTAGACTTGCATCAATCGGCGCACGGGATACGGGCTGCCCTCCTGGAGTATTGGGCCTCGCGAGTGCGCGCACTCGGTTTGCCGCCTGCCCGGCACGCTGAACTCGTATCAGGAACGGCAAGGAACCAACGTCTTTATTGGCTAGTCCTGGTAAGCCGGCACAAGCTTGCGCGAGAATTTTGGGATAAGATTCGAAATGTGTCAGGGCAGGGCGAACTCTCCTTATAGTACCTTAATAGAGTTGGAGAAGCACAATGGCCGGCGCTTCCGCGATCGAATGGACCGATGCGACTTGGAATCCGATCGCTGGATGCACGATTGTGTCGCCAGGATGCACCAACTGCTACGCGATGCGGATGGCCGCGCGCTTGCAGGCGATGGGAATGACGAAATATGCGGGCACGACGCGCAAGTCCGGCAAACGCCATGTTTGGACCGGCCGGGTCAATTTCGACGCGGCAGCGCTCTCGGTGCCGCTCCTCTGGAAGAAACCACGCCGCATCTTCGTCAACTCAATGTCCGATCTGTTCCAAGATAAGGCGGATGTAAGTTTCATCGGGAAGGTCTGGCGCGTAATGGAAGAGGCCTACTGGCATTCGTTCCAGGTGCTGACCAAGCGGCCAGAGCACATGCTCGAAGTCCTGCGTCAGCGCGAATTCGCCATCCTGCCCAATGTCTGGCTCGGCACTTCGGTTGAGAGCGAGGCTTACCTGGAGCGTATCGAGATTTTACGCCGTGTGCCGGCACGCATACGGTTTGTTTCGTTCGAGCCGCTCCTTGGCCCGATTTCCGATCCGGAGTTGAGCGGCATTCATTGGGCGATCGTCGGCGGCGAGTCGGGTCCGCGCGCTCGGCCAATGGCGTCGCGCTGGGCTGAAGGCTTGCACGCCGCCTGCGAGCGTCAGAACGTCGCGTTCTTCTTCAAACAGTGGGGCGGACCCCGGAAGGAGCGACGCGGGCGACTCTTGGACGATCAGACCTGGGATGAGTACCCTCAAGCCATCCCAATTCGCGAGACGCCCTGAGCTCAACCCCAACTCAGGTCGCGGTCGCGGAAGGGCAGGTCGCGATAACGCTTCCCGGTAATCTGGAATATGGCCTCGGCGATGCCGGATTGCACCGAAGTGCAGCGGTCGTGACCCATGCCGCGCAGCCAATGACCGGTCTTGAAAAACGTGATGTTGATTTCCGGCGGATTCTCGTTGATGCGCGAGAGCGGGAATCTGTCGAAATTGTTCTCGACGATGCGGCCCTCCGCGACATTGCACTCCTGATGCATCGTATCGTTGAAGAACCAGGTAACCTGGCCTTCGATCTGTTTCCGCACCGATAGCGGATTGACGAGGCTGAACCCTTCTTCATGCGCAATATCGACGCGCAGCAGGCGCAACTTGCCCTCTTTGCTGATCGAGACGGTATGCACCGTGGCGCTGATGGTGGCCATGCCGCCAGCCTCGGCCCCGCGCTCCTCGAGCGCGATCGCCCGCGCCGTGCCTTGCGGCAGCGGCTTACCCCAGCCCGACATTTCCGCCGCAATATCGAGCGCCCTGATCATGTCGGCCTTGTACGGAAGGTTGGTGCGCGAGATCAGTTCGCGGCGATAGAGGTACGGGTCCTTGCCGGCCGCGTGGGCAAGCTCATCCATGAAGGCCTCGCGATAAAAATCGTTGGCCGGTTCTCCTACGCCGCGGCGCGTGCCCACCGGAATATGGAAGACGGCGCTGTGGGTCGAGAACCGGTAGTTCGGCGCGTAGTAACGCGGAGCCTTGTCGAAGGCGGCGATGGCGCCCGGAGCTTTCTCGTCCATGGCCGCCCTCACCTCAATGGCGATCGGCCAGCCGTCGTCATCGAGCGCAGCGCGCAGCCGAGCAACTCCCATGGACCGATAAGTCGTGCCGACGAAGTCCTCCTCGCGTGTCCACAACAGATGAATGGGAGTGCCGCGGTTCTGATTGGCGATGTAGATCGCCTGTTCGGCCTGCGGGCCGTTGCCATTGCGGCCGAAGCCGCCGCCGAGGTGGCACAGGTGGAGGTAAACGTTCGCTTCCGGAATGCCGGTGATCCGGGACGCCGAGTAGCGCGTTTCCTGCGGGCTCTGGTCGCCGATCCAGATGTCAACGCGGTCGTCGGTAACAAGCACGGTCGCGTTGCCGGGCTCCATCCGGGCACGCGGCAGGTAGGGCGTGGAGTAGGTCGCTTCGATGATTCGGGCGCCGCGGGAGAGGGCGCTGTCACAGTCTCCAAGATTGGCATGGACTGTGCCGGGCTTGTCCAGCGCCGCAAGCAGCGCCGTGCGCATGTTGGCAGTATTGAATGCGGCGTTCTTTGGCGGCACATCCCATTCGATCGGCATCTTATCGAGTGCCGTCTTGGCCTGATACCAGGTCTCGCCGATGACGGCGACACCGCCGCTGAAAACGCGGCCGCGGATCAAGGCCGGATCCGGAATCGGTATTTCGAGCGCCGAGATGACGCCGGGCTCGTTGCGAATCCGTTCAAAATCATAACTCTTCACCGTCCCGCCGTAGACCGGGCACGCCCTGACGGCCGCCCATTTCATACCGGGCAGTCTGACATCGATGCCGTAGACGGTCTTGCCGGTGACCTTCAGCGGGACATCGAGATTCTTCTGCTCGGTCCCCATCAGGGTCCATTCCGAGGGCGGCTTGATGCGAATTTGCTCGGGATGAGGATGGGGCGTCTGAGCAGCCAGCGATGCCACTTGACCGTATGTGATTGTGCGCCCGGTCGGACGGTGCGTGATAACGCTGTTCGCGGAACTGACCTCCTCGACCGGCACGCCCCAGGATTTTGCTGCTGCCAACAGCAGTCGCTCGCGCGCTTCCGCGCCGGCAAGCTGAAGATAATAGCGGCCGTCTCTCACCGAGCCGGCGGCGTTGGTCCGCATGCGCCGATAAAGGCTGTTGGGAATGCCCTCGGTGCCGGTCCGGTCGCGCCGCCCGAACTCAGGCTCGCCGCCGCCAAACGGATCAGTGGCACCCTTGCCCATCACTTCAAGAGTCCATTGCGGCGCCATTTCGCGCGCGTCGCGATTGGACGAAGCGTATTGCGGCCGGACCTTGCTCCAGTCGCATTGCAATTCCTCGCACACCATCATGGCATTCGAGGTCCACACGCCCTGGCCGAGCTCGGTCTGGCCGATGCGGATAGTCACCGTGTCGTCAGGCTCGACCACGACCCAGGCGTTGATCTCCCTGACGCCGGGCTCGCTCGCCCATGCGGCACCTTGCGGATTGATGGTTTGCGCCGGCGCCGCTTGCGGCAGCCAGAAACCGACAACGAGCGCGCCGGTTGCGGCCGCGCCGGTGGACAGAAGATCGCGGCGTGAGAGGACAGTCTTTTGGACATCGTTGCTCATTATTAATCCCTCCCTCGCGCCGGCATCCGGGAGGCGGCGAGATGAATCGCCTGACGGACGCGGTGATAAGTGCTGCACCGGCATGCGTTGGTGACTTCGCTGTCGATCTCCGCATCGGTTGGATTTGGGCGTTTGTTCAGCAGCGCAACGACGCTCATGATCATGCCCGACTGGCAATAGCCGCATTGCGGGACATCGAGCTCGATCCAGGCGAGCTGCACCGGATGCGTCCCATCCGCGGAGAGGCCTTCGATCGTAGTCACCGCCTTGCCGACCGCTGCCGAGACCGGAAAGCTGCAGGAGCGAACCGGTAGTCCGTCGATGTGCACAGTGCAGGCTCCGCATTGCGCAATGCCGCAGCTGAATTTGGTGCCGGTAAGCCCAAGCTGATCGCGGATCACCCAAAGAAGCGGAGTGTCAGGCGCCACTTCGACTGAATGCCTCACTCCATTTACTGTAAGGTCTATTGCCATGGGGTTTCCTCGCTAATCGAACGAACTGAGACCGTCATCCTGAGGCGTTCTCCCGGCCTCTTCGGCCGGGAGAGCCTCGAAGGATGAACGCCCGGGTCCCCGCCCCTTTGCAGCCTTGCGGCAGCTACCGTCATCCTTCGAGGCTCGCGCGCGTGAAGAACGCGCGCTCGCGCCTCAGGATGACGGTACAGGCGTGTCGCGTAGTGTCTCGAGTTGCCTGGGACATTTACTGCCGTTATGGGTTCTTGGACGCCAGGTAAGCGGCGATCGCGATCATGTCGTCGCTGGTCAATTTCTCCACGACGCCCTTCATCAGCGGCGTCATGGCGCCGCTTCGGGTGCCAATCTTGATGTCGTTGAGCTGACGGTAGATGTAGATCGGGGAACGCCCGATAATCGGGGGAACGTCTCCGAGGCCGTGGAGGTCTCCGCCATGACAGATTGAGCAGGTGAGCGTCTTGCCGCCTCCGCCTGTGGTTATGATTTCCTCGCCTTTCTTGACGCTGCCGGGCGGCACATGCGCAACGAAGCCAACGCGCGGATTGCGGCTCTCAGCGCTCTCGTCGTTCTGCGGCAATTCGATGATGCGGCTGCCAAGCGGCTCTGTGCCTCCGTTCTCCACCGGGAACCGCATGGCGCCATTGCCGAGATAGGACTTCGGTACCGTGTCCGTCTCGACGACCTTGTACCACACCGGCTGTTTGAGCGACGCGAAATACTCAGCTGCGGTCCTGACGTCGGCCGCCGAAAGCGCCTTTGCGATCGGGATCATCGCCACCGCGCGAGCCCCCTTGCGGGCGCCGCTCTTGAACTCCTCAATCTGCCGCGTAATGTAACCGACCGGAAGTCCGGCGATCCCGGCCGATTCCGGATGCCCGCCGCCGCTGGTGAGATGACACAGCGCACAAGCGCGTGCATTGGCGTCCTTTTGGCCATGGGCGACCACGTCGGGCATCGGCGGATGGTCCTGCGGGTACCAATCGGGCGGGTTGAAGCCATCGTCGATCTGGGCCTGGGTGTAGGTCTTGCTGCTCCCCGGCAAGTGCTTTGCAATGGCGCTATCCGGCGGTTTTGGCGGCGGGTTCACCGGGTAGGCCCATTCCGGCAGCGTCTGCGCAGTTGCGGGCAAAGCTGAAAGTATAAGAAATGCAACAGCCGTGAGACCCCTCATAGCTTTCCTCCTGATGCGGTCGGAACCTCTATGGCTCGCCGGGAAGCGCCGGCGTGGTCGCCGGCGGCTGCCGGTGCCTGGTTGTGCGTTCATAGTCGTAAGCGGCTTGAAGTAGTATTCCTTCCGAATAGGGCCGGCCGAGGAACTCGATTCCGATCGGCAGGCCGTGGCTATTGTATCCGGCCGGCACACCGAGCGCCGGGTAGGCCAAGGTGGCGGCGAAGCGGCGGATGCTGCCGGGCGTGGTTGTCGCTGGAATACGTGCGGGCTCGCGCTCCGCGGGCGTGTAGACAAACGCATCGAGGCGGTTGTCGGCCATCACCTTGAGCACGGCCGTGCGCAAAGTCTCGCGCGCCTGCTGCTCCTTGAGATAGCTCAATTCACTCGTCGTGTGACCGAGGCGCCTGGCCAGGTCATCGTGCCGGGCGGGCAGCAGTAATGGAGAATCGACAATCTCCTTCAGCGTGTGCAGTGGCGCCTGCGGGTACTGCGCGAAATACGCATTGACCGCGGCTTCGGTTTCGCCAATGCCATTGCCGGCCTCGTTCAACGCCTCTCGCAGGCGAGGAATGACAATCGGGTCGACGACTTCAGCGCCCCGCGCGCGCAGGTCGCTGACGGCTTGCGTCAGCATTGCCTGGATTTCCTGGTAGTCCGGAGAATTTGGGTCGGCATCGCGCCCAATGGCGGTCCGGATCACGCCGATCCGCAGCCCACGCAATCCATTCCGCTTGAGAAAACTGGTGTAGCTTGCCGGCGTTTTACCGTAGCTCGCGGCGGTCACCGGATCGTTGCGGTCATACCCGGCAATCACGTCGAGGACGATCGCGGCATCGCGCACCGTGCGCGTCATCGGACCAAGCGTGTCGCGCGTGGGCGTTGAAGGCAAAAGGCCGAAGCGGCTTACCAGGGGGAGCGTCGGGCGCAGCCCAACCAGGCTTTCATTCGAAGCGGGCCCTCTAATCGAGCCTCCAGTATCCTCGCCAATGCCGATGGTTCCGAAATTGGCCGCGACACCGACGCCGGTACCGCAGGAGGAGCCGCCCGGATCCCGCGTCGGATCATAGGCGTTACGGCAATCGCCAAAAGCAGTGCCGGCATAGCCGACGGCAAACTCCCCCATGTTGACCTTGGCAAGGATGATGGCGCCGGCGCCCTGGAGGCGATCGACAATCGTCGCATTCTGCGGCGGCGTGAAATGCTTGAAGATCGCCGAGCCGTAGGTCGTCGGCATGAAGCTGGTCTCAATCTCGTCCTTGACCAGAACCGGAATGCAGTGAAGCGGCCCCACAGGACCGGAGGTCCTGTAGACAGCGTCGAGCTTGGCCGCGAGGGCCATTGCGTTGGGATTGACAGTCTGAATTGCATTGAGCTTCGGCCCGCTCTGGTCGTAAGCCGAAATGCGATCGACATAGGCCTGCACCAGCTGTGTGCACGTCAGCTGTCCGGCTCGCATGGCTGCATGGATGCCGCCGATGGTCGCCTCAACCACATGGAAGGGCGCTACCCGGCGCGATTGGGCCTGCTCGCCACCGGCTGCCTGCGCCAGGGCACTGCCGGTTATAAATGACGGCATTGTCAGGCAAAGCAAAAGAAGAACACCCGTACGCAATGCTGCTTTAGTCATTCAACTCGGTCCTAATCCACCGCGTGGCATCCAAGCCAGCGCCCTGTCCACCTTGGCCGATGATACGCGTCTTGGTATCTAGGCGAAACCCCGAACAGGGCCGGTAGCGGCAATCGCCCGATCACCGGTTCGGCGACTCCGGGAAAAGCGGGTTGAGCGGCTTATAGATGTGGCTTACGCCCTCCAGCATATCCATCGGGCTCATCTTATGACAAAAAAGGCAATTACTCGGCTGTTGGAACGTCTCCATCGTTGAGTTCGCGACGCACTTGCTCCCCTTTGTTTCACTCTGCTTGCAATCCGTCCCTCCCGATCCGGGCAATGTCAATGGATTGGCGCGCCAAATCGCGCCTATCATGATGTATTTCTTGCGTACATCATCAGCCGCAAGTTGACGGCGGATACTGTTGTTGATCGAGATTACGCGGGCCGTGAATGTCGGCGCCTCAAGGTTGCCCCATGCGCTGATACGAAGAACGTCGGTCGGGGCTATGGATTTATCGTAGGCGTAGATATCGCTGCCCTCCCTGTAGATGCGCGGGATGTTTGCATCCACGCACAAACCTGTTGCATCAACCGTTTGCCAATGCATTGTGCAAGCGGGAACCGTGATGCCATTACACTGGCGTGGATGGTCATCAGGCTCGGCCTGCCCCGACGAGAACAGCCATGGGCCGCAAGCCTGCTGTGACCACGGCTGCTGATTTCCGTCTGCATCATATCGATAGCGCTCATTGGGAGTATTGTTGACATGCTCGAACGTCGCCCAGATCAATTCAGGATGCCCCTGAACGGCGAAGACCACGTGCATGCCTACCATGGCGAGCTTTACGTCGCGCCTCCAACCTATTTGCTGCCAGTGGCCGCCGCTCACCATCTTGAAATCCGGCACGTCCGCCCTGATCGACACATAATTAGCATACTCGTCGTCACTGGAAAGCTCGATCCATGAAGACTTTAGCTCGACGATCAAAGTTCGTTCATCGGGAAATGACGGCATTCTGTGATGTCGCGCATATTTCTTTACAAGATCTAATTCCTTGTAGCCAGACGGAAACACATTAAGCTGTTCCAATTTGTGATTTTTCTTTCCGGTCAAAAAATAAGCGTACACATCATTTGCATGTATCATGTAATAGACTAGCTTACTGCCCTGCGCCATTAAGACATGGTCATCTGCCTGGCCCGGTTGCGCTGCAACAGCGCGGCCTGACTGATCGAGGAAAAACGGCTGTCCATTTGACACGATTGTATTTCCCGGAGGCTGCTTGATCTCGATCACCCGTCCGGACATGCTCTCACGCAGAATGGGATTTTCGACCAGATTGCCCTGTTTGTCGTAAAATATCGGCGGTTCGTCCGGTTGAATGTCTATGCGGCCTATCTCAATTTTCTCTCCATTCCTCTCCAGCACAGGTCTTCTGTCTCCCTCCACCTGAACAATATCATGCATGATACCCGTGTCGGAAAATAAGACTCGCTCACCTTGCGGGCCGCGCTGCGAAATAGCGACGCTGGCACGCTTGCTCTGATTGCCGGTTGACGGGCCTTGGGCAAAAATCATCTGCTGCATCTCTGGATCGAGCGGGAAAACCGTGTAGAACGGCGAGGACTCAAAAACGTATGACTGCTGGTTCCGGTGCGTGGATCGCGATGTCACCCAAAGGAACATCTGCTCCGCTCTTTTGAAGAACTTGCAATCGTCTCTCGTTTGTGGGAAATCAAGGTTATCGGGAGCACTCATCGAGTTCTTACCCGCCAACCATGTTTTGAATTCCTTAGAGGTAACGAAGCAGCTTGGCTTCGCGTCACCGGGGACAGCGGTTTCCGCCATGACGGCCTCGGCCTCCAAGGTAAGTACCAACGCCGCAGTCAAGCAGCAGAGGGCCCGGCCGGGCTTTGTCGGCTTCGTGTTCGTCGACAGTCGCATGATCAAGTCGTCCTGCACTCTCGTTCCAGGTCATTCTGACGCGGACACCCAGCCGCAGACAGTTGCTCGTAAGCTGGGACGGAAGTCGCACGCGCAAGAGCCACCAATTCGCTCTCATTCTATGATCTCAGTTGCGCGCGCCAGTACAATGCGAGGCACAATAAGACCAAGCGCCTTCGCAGTTTTCAGGTTCAGCGCCATTTCATATGTGCTGGGAGTTTGCACCGGCAGGTCACCCGGGTTGGCGCCCTTAAGGACCCGGTCGACGTAATCTGCGGCCTGACGGAACTGATCGAGAAAAGCCGGCCCGTAGGAGACGAGGCCGCCACTGGCAACATGAAGGCGATTGGGATACACCGCGGGCAAGCGGTATCGCGCTGCAAGGTCGATTATCACTTTGCTATAGACGGTTGCATGCGAACTTGCGGTTATAATCAGACCGCCTTTCGGCTCGGTGGCAAATTCGGCAACGGCACGCTCGATTTCAGCAGCGTCGCGCATCTCTACAGGGCTTACTGCCACCTGGTAGGCCGGCGCCAATGCCGCGATTGCACCGAATTGTAAGCGGAATCCGGGAGGTCGGAGGACGGCTGCTCGGGTTGTCGCCGGCGCGATCTCCTTTAGCAGTTCCAGGTATTTTGTGCTGAACGGAAATTCGACATTGCTAAAGCCCGTTATGTTTCCGCCCGGTCGGCTAAGGCTTCCGACATAGCCGAAGGCAACTGGGTTGGTGGTCGCTGTGAATACAATCGGGATCGTCCGAGTCGCCTGTTGCAAGGCGAGAACCGCCAACCCACTTCCCGCCAAAATTACGTCCGGAGCCAAAGCGACCAATTCGGCCGCATATTTGCGAAGAAGTTCTTTTCGATCGTCCGCCCAGCGAACGTCAAGTCTTACGTTGAGCCCTTCCGCCCAGCCCCGTTCTCGCAGCGCTTGCCGAAAGGCGGCGATCCGATCGTGTCCATTCTGATCTTCGGCCGGTAAGCTCATGAGCACGTCTTCGGCCGGTAAGCTCATGAGCACGCCGATGCGGCGCATCCCGGTTTTCTGGGCGGACCCAGACGACGGCTGCGCGAAAGCGATGCTACCAAGGAATGCAATCAGATCACGCCGACGCACCGCCAAACACTCAAGTGATGACCGAATCAGGACTTACGCTGTCGATGATCAAGTCGGGTTTTATCTTCATTAGCACGTCCGGAGTTAGAGGCAGACTGATGTCGTTTGCCGCCTGGGCGTTGATGATCGTCTCAAATACAGCTCTCTTATGTGGCGCTGGATTCAATCCAGTCTGTGTTATGTCAATTTGCGGTGACGGTCGTTCTCCGTGAATAAGCTTCCGCGCGTACTGTCCCGCAGAGCGGTATAGACCCTGAATATAGGTTCCCTTCGAAATCAAGCCGCCACTGAACGTGTACAGTCGATTGGGATAAACAACTGGCAGCTCCAAGTCTTTCGCGGCATCGATTATAATTTGTCGATTGTTTGCTGCCAATACGCTCGCTGCGACAATCAGGCCAGCCGGGGTACGGGCCTGATTGGCAAATGCTTCCAAGTCTGCACGCAGTGCATGACTTCCTGAATTTATTCCTGTGGTTACATCAATCTGAACTCTCCCTGCATAATCTCTGATTTCATTATACACCAGTTGCATGTCCGGTCGGCTTGTATCCGTATCGAATAAAACAGCGGCGCGTTCAACCTCCGGGCTGACGACCTTGAGCAAACGAACCCACTCTTCACATAGATTTTTGCCGAATGAGATAAACCCATAGACATTGTCTTCATATGTGGGATTGTCTTCCGGGTCATCGCTAAGATCGCACAGTCCGGCAAAGACGATTGGAGTGTCTCCCGCAACGGCCAGGAGCGCTCGCAGAGACGGCCAGCAGGTGGCAAAGTATAGGTCCGGACCCGCCCCATCCACCCGGAGATCGCGCAGCGCCTGCGCCTTGTCCCCGTATTCGTCAAAATCCCCGGCGCCGAAGCAGGCGGCGACAGTCAGGCCCGGTATCACGCCAACGCCCTGCAAAAATGCCTCACGGCGCCCCGATATCTCCGGATTGTCACCGGCCAGGTTCAAGAACATCGCAATGAATGGACGACTCCTCGACATGTGCGGGCTCCCTTGAAGCGATCGCGCCTGCGGAGATGGAATGAGCAAATGGAACAACTTTTGCAGTCTATTTGCAAGCACAAATAGGCGATCTCCGAGTAAGCACATCGACTCAAGCGGACTCCATCGTGTTGATCCCTGCGTCCCCGCATCTCTCACCCCCCTCAATCAATCGCGCCATCCAATCAGGATTCCTACGTTAGCATGACAGATGGCTTTACAATTAAAGATCGACCGCATACGCTTGACCTCTGCTGCATGTCCCATGAGGCGCCAGAATTACCGCTTCTGCCGGCGAATGGCAGCTGTTGCGGTGTGTACAGAATTTATGCAGGAGGAGAGGCATGAACCCAATGCCGACTTTTGCCGGTGCTTGCGAAACAAACCGTGATCCGTCCTCAACTCCCACCAGCCGCTTTAAGGCTGGAGCACACGGGAGAAAGGCAATCACACGCGTCTGGCAGCTGCCCGATGAAATCGGCTTGCGGTCGCATGAAGCGAGCGATACGGGATGCGGGTGCGGCTGTCTCCCGCAAAATTAGATTCCATAGGTCAAGCACATCCAGAACGGCAGTTGTGCCGTCCTGGAGCCGTTGCGCCAACCCAAAACCCAGTTTGCTTCATCAATTCGCCATTCCCGTGCGCAAGGCTTTCAGCACGCCAGGCGACACCTCGGTCAGGGACTGAATAATCGCTCGACCCCGTTCGACATTCACAAAACTGTATGGAATCCCATTTGTCATGATCGTTCTCTGGACAAAGTCCGGATCTTTCGCTGTTAGATCGAACGCCATGCGCAGAACCGAAACTATTTCAGGGGGCGTGCCCCTCGGGGCGAATGCGCCGTAGGCCAGCTCGCTGGTCTGGGTGGTCAGCCAATTGAGACCGTCCCAATCGTCGCCTGACGGCAATCGACCGTGCACCTCCCGGTAAAGGTCGGGGAAGGCGGGCGTATCGAGAGCGAACTCGTTCCTCGCGAAATCTCCGTTGCTGCCGACCGACGTGAGGTAATAGACGCCGATCCCTTGGCCGGATTTGATGAAATTGGCGCTTCGCGTACGGTACGTGGCGAGGCTCGTGCTGTGGAACTGAACTTCGCCGCGCTGCATCGCGAGAAAAATGTCGGCGCCCCCGCGATAACCGACCACGAGCTTGTGCGGCACTCCCAGGACGGCAAGCGACAAATGCGAAAGCATGCCTTCGAAATCGGTGTGCGTGTAGGCGCCGACGACGAGGTCCTTCGCTTTCATGATATCACCGGGCCTCTTGGCGCCGCCGGGAACGGCATCCGATCTCATGTAGCTCACGCGAGTATCGCTGACTCCTCCAAGGTATTCGAAATTTTCGAAACGCGCGCGCAGACTCTTGTCCCCGAGCGCTTGTGCCAGTGCCTGATAGGGACTGTAGGCGATGGTGAGCCCATCCGGCATGGCCTTTTCGGCCAAATAGTTGAAAACGATATTGCTGCCGGCACCCACCATGTTCTCAACGACCACGGTAGGATTTCCCGGGAGGTGTTTTCTCAGGTACTCGGAGAACATCCGCACCAGGGTATCAGCCGTGCCACCGACCTGGACGCCGACGAGAATCCTCAGCGTCTTGCCGGAATAGAAATTACCAGGCTGCGCTGCTGCCGGTCCGGCTTTATTGAGACCAGCGAGCACTGCGAGGGTAAAAAATATTGCTCCCCACGTTCCAAACAAACGGCGCATAAATCCTCCCGAGACGAGCCTTGTCAGTTTCGTTGGCGGGCTCATCCATTCCTTGACTGACGGTAGCGCAAGCGCCGAGGGAAAAATAGCATCCTCGCTCGCATTCTTCTGCAGCGAGGGGGTTGGCCTACGTGTTACCGTCGTGGCGGTTAAAAGGCCCACGAGCCCGTATGCTTGTGCGATCAAGCCGGTTCTCTTTTGGCGCCGTGCAGCCCCTGTGGGGAACCCGCATGGCGGGAGGCCGTGATTTTCGGCGGAGTTGACCTGCCATCATTCAGCCAAAGCTTCGGCGATATCGTCGCCCCAAGGACTGGGTTTAAAGAACGGGGGCTCCAGTGTTCCAATTGCCACGACGTGCTGGGGGTACTGTCTTGCAAGCAACGCTGCCGATCGCGGCTGCGTTTTCCATCGTGCTTTGCTGGGGGACGGACGCGCGAGCCGAAGGCCTCTCCGGCAACTGTGAGGCCGAGGTGGCGGTCCTCGCCGCGCCGGTTGCGCCATGGAACGGCGCCCCGCTCCGCGTGCTCTTCACCGCGGAGAAGCCGTTTGAGGGCGAGCTTTCGCTGGTCGGGCCCAATGGGGCCGTTGCGGCCAAGTCGCGGGAGCGGCAGGGCGGGCCGCCCTATTTCTGGTTCGTCGAAGTTGCCTCGCCAGCTGCGGGCAAATGGCATGCGCAACTCGCACCCGACCACTCCGGCACCGCCTGCAACGCCATCACGCGCGAAATCTCGGTCGGCGCCAGCAAGCCGCCGGGACCGCAGGCCAGCCCGAGCAGTATCTGGCCGGTACACAGCGCCTGGAACCGTGCGACCGAGAATCTTTATTCGGCATGGATCGAAAAGCTGTTCGACGCCCCGCTCGACAAGGAAATGTCATGGAAGGCGTGGAACGAAGTGCTGCGCGATCCGTCGCGCAACATGCTGTTCAATTATTTTGGCATCAACGAAGACAGCGCGGTGAACGCGGTTCGGCCGGACTGCGCCGATTTCGTATACTTCCTGCGCGCCTATTTCGCCTTCAAGATGGGGCTGCCGTTCGGGTACGGAAATTGCTCGCGCGGGCTCGGCGGCTCGCCGCCGAAATGCTATCAATGGTTCGACGTCCTGCATCCTGAGGAAACTCGTCCGTCGCCGCCTGAAGAAGTCGTTCTGTTGCAGCCGTCTTCCGGACTGGGCGCTCCGCCGCCGAGGCGGCCGGCGCCAAGGCCGCAGGGGCTCGCGGCCGGTTTCGGCGCCTATCTCCGGGTTGTCGGCGACGTCGTTCATTCCGGCTCCGTCCGCGTTTCGGCGACCGACGACAGGACCGACTTTTATACCGTCCCGCTCACAGAGCAGGCGCTCCGCCCAGGGACCGTGTACGCCGATCCGTACGGGCACGTCATGATGATCGTGCAACGCATACCGCAGTCGGGTGGGGCGGCCGGCGTGTTTCTCGCCGTCGACGCAGAGCCTGACGGGACGGTTACGCGCAAGCGCTTTTGGCGCGGTAATTTCCTGTTCGTGCACGATCCCAAGCTTGGAAGCCCGGGGTTCAAGCACTTCCGCCCGATCGTACGCGACAAGAACGGTTCCTTGCGCCGGCTAACCAACAAGGAGATCGCAAGCAATTCGGAGTATGGCGATTTTTCTCTGGAGCAGTCGGGGCTTGGGCTTGAGGAGTTCTACGATCGAATGGACGACGTGATGTCGCCCGAACCCCTCGATCCTTTGCAAGCAATGAAGGCCGCGATTGACGCACTCGAAGAGCAGGTAAAGACGCGGGCCGTGGCGGTCGAGAACGGGCGAAAATACCAGAACGGCGCGCGCGGCGAAGCGAATATGCCGGACGGCCCGGCAATATTCGAGACTACCGGGGCGTGGGAGGATTTCTCTACCCCGGCCCGCGATTTCCGTCTGCTGATCGCCATCGACGTAGTGCGCGGGTATCCGGACCGCGTAGAGCGGCGATCCTCCCGTTACGCAATACCGAATGGGAAGGCGATAGCCGACGTGAAGGCGCAATTGCAGAGCGCGCTCGCATCGGAGCTCGCAACGCGAAAGTTTTCATATACGCGGAGCGACGGTTCGCCGTGGACGCTGTCGCTGAAAGACGTGCTCGACCGCGCCGGCGATCTCGAAATGGGTTACAATCCGAACGACTGCGTCGAGGTACGCTGGGGCGCGCGGGAACGCAGCGACGAAGCCTCGACCTGCAGGCGGCACGCGCCGGCGGCGCAGCGCGCCAAGATGACATCGTACCGCACGTGGTTTCGCGAGCGGCACTGGCCCCACGCCTGAGCTCTATAGGGGCGGATTTGAAACCCGCCCCTAGTCTTTGGCAGTCTCTTCTGATTGAGCCCAAATCTCGTGATATTTCCTTTTTTCATTTGGCTATTCGCGTGGAAGAAGGAGCAGGGCGAATTGCGCAGGTATCTTAATCCGACCGGTACGTGCTCTAACGCACGACGGTGGGTATCCCGGCCGACGGCTTGATTGCAGCCGGAGGACGCAAAATCCCATCGAGCGGAGACGTGGGAGCCGGATTGCTGCGCGGACGGAAGACCCGCCGCGCGGGAGCGGGTGCGGTTCCCGGATTCTGCGCGTCCGGGGATGCTGCAGGGCCGGCAGGGGCAGGCGTCGCGGTTCGCGCTTGGCCCTTTGGCAGTGCAGCCGCCGGTGGTTGGCTCCTGGCGACCGGGGGTGCCGGGGATACGGGCTGCTCAGCCGCAGCGCCCGAACTCTCGGGCGCGGGCGTGCTCGAAGGCCGTGGCCAGCTGAAATCGTCCGCCCGCCCGGTCGGCGGGCTCAGCGCTTCGCCGCGAACGAGCACGCGCGCCGCGACGGGATCCGCGGCGTTCGGGCGGTCGCGGCCCCCGCCCAATAAATCGTCGCCGCTGCCGGATGAAACCGTCAACGGAACCACGGGACCGGCAACGGGACGACCGCCGGCGCCCCCCTGCCGGGTACCGGGAGCGGCCGGGGCAGGCTCGAGCGGCAGCGCCACTGGAGCCGCGCGGTTGACCATCACCCGCAGGAGTTCCCGCTCGACGTAATGAGCGAGCTTCTGCGCTCCAGCCTTGGTGAAATAGACACCATCGCCCGAGCGCAAGCGCCGGATCTGGCCATCGAAGTCCGGCCCCTGCAACGAATAGCGCCCACCCTCATCGACAAAGCCGTCCCAGATATCGACGTAGGTAATTCCGGCCTTTTCGGCCTCCTGACGATAAAGCTCGTTGAGATAGGCCGAATCGGAGGAGGCGCGGGTGTTGCGCTGCGCCGGGAGCCCAACCCAGAATACCGGAACGCGGGCGCTCTTGAGCGCGGCTATGGCGGCATCGATCCGCCTGACATAAGCCGCTTCCCAGCCTTCTGTATGGAATTCGAAGGTACCCGCCGTGGGCGCGCTGGCGCGCTGATTCCCCCCGGCTGGCTGCGGCGGCAATTCCGCATCCTGCTGTTCCTCGGCGTTCTGCTGGTCCGCGCTCTGTTGGGCTTGCAGCTCGGGGTCGGCAGGTGCGGGCTCCGGGCGCGGGGGGCTGGCAGCGCTGGCGGGCCGCCCGGCTGGACTCGCATTCGCAGGCGGATTGACAGTGGGGGCCCGTTCGCGGATTTGTTGCCGGTCGTTGAGGCCGATCATCATCACGATGAATTTCGGCTTGTCGGCAGCAATCATCTCTTTGATCGCCTGCGGCCACTCGATGTCGCGCCGCGGATCGTAGTGGATCAGGCCCGAAGCGGTGTGATTCCTGCGCAACACGGCGAATTCTGGCCGGTCGCCAAGCGCATCTTCGAGCCCATAAGCCAGCCAATCGGCCATGCTGTCGCCCACCACCAGGACCGGATTGGCAGCCGCCGGGTCGGGCTTTTTTTGCGAGCTAGGAGCGTGCGAGTAATCGGCTGGCAGTTCCCGCTCGCGGACCGTGGGCGCTGGCGCTGGCGGAAAGAAGTTCCCAAACGGATTGAATGGTCGCTGGTTGCGCTGCTGCTGTTGTGGGCGTCCCCACCCGCCGTTGCCCCAATTGCCGAAGAACTGAGCGTTCGCCGGGATCTCCGTAACCAAGCTCGCGCACACGCCCGCAATTGCGATGGCGAGAACACGTCCCAAGCTGCGCCGCGCATTCGCCCGCATCCGCCTGTTCGCCTCTGTGCCTGCCGAAATCGTTTCGTACCAGCTTTCGGGGTGCGCTCAAGCAGCCAGTGCCACAGGCCGCTCAAGAATTCCCCTGATACTACAACAATCGTGTCAACTGTGGGATGCCCCCATGGTTGCAAAGCCGCCTGTGGGCAACTTCGCGGAGGAGAGACCGTAGCCCGGATTCGCGGCGCTGTGACGTGCCCCGCTACCGATGAGCATTGCGGCGCCGCGAATCCGGGGGCTGGCAGCCGGGTTACGCCTGGATTCGCCCGACACCCTTCTCCGGCGCGTTCTCCTGCGATATTGAGCCGCTTAAAGCAGGGCATTGAGGGGCACAACACAGGCCGTCCAGCATGAGACCTGTTCGCAAAGCCATTTTCCCCGTGGCGGGCCTCGGCACCCGTTTTCTTCCTGCCACCAAGGCCATGCCGAAGGAGATGCTGCCGGTCGTCGACCGGCCCCTCATCCAGCATGTGGTCGATGAGGCGCGCCAAGCCGGGATCGAGCATTTCATCTTCGTCACCGGCCGCAACAAGAGTGTCATCGAGGACCATTTCGATCGTCAGTTCGAGCTCGAAATGACGCTGCGCGAAAGGCAAAAGCGCACCGAACTCGCCTCGCTCTCCCAGGATTTGCCCGAGCCCGGGACCACAAGCTTTACGCGCCAGCAGGAGCCGCTGGGGCTCGGACACGCGGTGTGGTGCGCGCGTGAGCTGGTGGGACGCGAGCCGTTCGCGTTGCTCCTACCGGACGTATTGGTCAAGCATGATCGCGGGTGCTTGGCGCAGATGATCGACGCTTCGCGCGATCTCGCGGCCGATGCCAATGTCATCGCAGTGGAAGAGGTCCCCGGCGACCGTTTGCACATGTATGGGGTTGTGGGCATCGGCGAGCCGAATGGCAGGCTGTTCGGCATCACCGGAATGGTGGAAAAGCCCGCCCCGGGCAAAGCGCCTTCGAACCTCATCATCACCGGCCGCTACATACTTCAACCCGAAATTTTCGATCTGCTTTCGGCCCAGAACCGCGGCGCCGGGGGCGAGATCCAGATCACCGACGCGATGATTGCACTCTCCCAAACGCAGCCGTTCTTCGGCCTGAAATTCGAAGGCGAGAGCTACGATTGCGGCTCGAAGGTCGGGTTTCTCGCCGCCAATATGGCTTACGCGTTGGCGCGTCCGGACATCGCGCCGGCATTCCGCAAGGAGGCCAAGCGTTTGTTGGGTGAGCCGTAGCCCTTACTGCGTCAGAAGCTTTCCGTAGGATGGGCAAAGGCGCGGTCCACGCGCACAACTCTCGTCACACGCAGTAAAAGAGCGCCGTGCCCACGCGTGGGCATGGCGAACGCGCTGAAGCGCGTTGCGCCTTTGCCCACCCTACGCATATGACGCAGTAAGGCTAACCCGCCCTACGAAAACCGCCATTGCCATCCAGTTCATCGCAGAATCGGGTAATATCAGCCCTTGGGGGGCGTCCGATGGCCAAATCGAAAGCATTAAGCGACGAAGCGGCGAACGAGCATGCCCGCGCACTGATCGCATCTGCGGCGCGCACGCTCGATGCGGAGGCGAGCGGGATTTCCGCGCTCGCGGCCGCAATTCATGACGGGCTGGGGCAGGCTTTCACCGCGGCTGTCGACCTGATCCGCCAGGCGCGCGGCCGGGTTATCATCACCGGGATGGGGAAGTCCGGCCACGTTGGCCGCAAGATCGCCGCCACGCTCGCCTCAACCGGCACTCCGGCGTTTTTCGTCCATCCCGGCGAGGCGAGCCACGGCGACCTCGGCATGATCACGGCCGACGACGTCATCCTCGCCCTGTCGTGGTCGGGAGAGACGGTCGAGCTCAAGGATCTGACCGATTATTCGCGGCGGTTTCGCATTGGCTTGATCGCCGTGACTGCGACCGCCGAGAGCGCTCTCAGCAAGGCCGCCGATGTCGTGATGCTGTTGCCGCAGGCGCGCGAGGCCTGCCCGCACAATCTGGCTCCCACGACTTCGAGCTTGATGCAGCACGCGCTCGGCGATGCGCTTGCGATCGCGCTATTGGAGAGTCGCGGCTTTACGGCTCTCAAATTCGCCGAACTGCATCCGGGCGGGCGGCTCGGCGCCATGTTGAAATTCGTGCGCGACATCATGCGCTCAGGCTCGGCCATCCCGCTGGTGCGGCTCGGCACCCGCATGTCGGACGCTCTCGTCGAGATGACCGCCAAAAGCCTCGGCTGCGTCGTCATTGTCGACGACGGCGGAACGCTCATGGGCATCATCACCGACGGCGACCTGCGCCGGCACATGCGGCCCGATCTGCTCGACCTCGCCGTCGAACAGATCATGACGACCGAACCCAAGACGGTGCGGCCCGATCAGCTCGCCAGCGAAGCGCTCGAAATCCTCAATACGTCGAAGAAGACTCAGTTGATCGTGATCGAAGCCGACGAACCGATCGGCATTGTCCATGTCCACGACCTCCTGCGCGTTGGGGTCGCGTGAGGTCGTAGCCCGGATTGGAGCGCGCACACGGGAGGCGCGTTACGCGTCTTCACGCTGTGGCGCGCTCCAATCCGGGGCCGCTCGGAACATCCCCGGATTGAGCGGCGCGAAAGCCGCGCCGCTCAATCCGGGCTACGCCATTACGGCAGCGTGAATGCGATCGTCTGGTTGGTCGCGCCGGCGCCACCCGGCGTGAGCGATCCCCCGGCGAGATAGACCTTGCCGTCGAGCACCGCGGCAGCGGTGGCATGGCGGCCGTGCGGCATCGGAGCCAGCGTCCGCCAGGTATTGCTCTTAAGGTCGAAAGCTTCGTTCTCCGCCCAGGTCGTGCTTGGCGGAAGCTCGCCGCCGAGTACCAGAATGAGCCCCTGATACACGATGCCGGCCAACCCACTGCGCGGGGTAGGAAGCGGCGGGCCTGATGTCCATTTGTCGGTCTGCGGATCGTAGATATCGTGCTGCCCGGTGCGGTCGGTGCTGGCGCCCAGGCGCCCGCCGATGGCGTGGATCTTTCCATCGGCGGCAACGAGGGCCATGTGGTCGCGCGCAAGCGGCAGCGGCGCGGCGTTCTTCCACGTGTTGGTCGCGGGGTCATAGACCTCGTGCGTCGTCACCGTCTTTCCGCCCGGGTCACGGCCGCCGATGGCGTGAATTTTTCCGTCGAGCACCGCCACTCCGACCGAGCCGCGCCCGGCCTTCATCGGAGCGAGAATCCGCCAGGTATCGAGCGCCGGATCATACTCGAAGGCGACGGGCTGCC
Organism: Xanthobacteraceae bacterium; assembly: GCA_036557705.1. Taxonomy (GTDB): domain Bacteria; phylum Pseudomonadota; class Alphaproteobacteria; order Rhizobiales; family Xanthobacteraceae; genus VAZQ01. Next base: position 28,671 of record DATBHB010000032.1, on the reverse strand, counting down.
CGTCGCGGTGCACGCCGCCGCCGACGAAGCCGCCGACTGTGTAGATTTTCCCGTTAAGCACAGTGGAGCCCATGTGGTCGAGCGAGCGTGGGAGCGGTGCGCGCGGCTGCCATTTGTCGGCCGCAGGGTCGTAGGCCACGTGATAGGGGCCGGTGAAGCCGAGCACGCTGCCTCCCATCACATGAAGCTTTCCGTCGACCGCCGCCACGGCCACCTCAGAGAGCGAAGCTGGAAGCGGAGCTTTCATCGCCCAACTTCCCTGCGGCTGCGTCTGTGCCGCCGCCATCGAAAGTCCAAGCAAGGCGAAAGCCGCCGCGCTCGGAAAAACAGTTCGTTTCGGATTAAGCATTCCTTCTTCCTCCCATTTGGTTTAGAGCGCCTTCTCTAGGTTTCGCGAATCCAGCCCTTCAGTTCGCGTAACGCAAGTTGCCGAAGCATCGCCATTCCAACGTCGCTGTCGTTGAGACACGGGATGGCATAGAAATTTTCGCCTCCGTGTTTGCGGAAGATGTGCGCATTCTCGACCGCGATCTCCTCGAGCGTCTCCAGGCAATCGGCCGAGAATCCCGGTGTCGCGATCACCAAATTCTTTACGCCGCGGCGGGCAAGGTCCTTGACTGTCCGGTCGGTCGCGGGTGCGAGCCATTTGCCGCGGCCGAACCGCGACTGAAAAGTCAGGATGAGCTTACTATCGTCGAGCCCAAGCCGCTGGCGCAAGAGTCGCGTGGTCGCAACGCATTGGTCGTAGTAGGGATCGCCTCGATCGACATAGTCCTGCGGCATGCCGTGGAACGAGGCGAGAATCACATCCGCCTTGAAGGGAAGGCGCGCCAGTTCGGTTTGGGTCGAGGAGGCGAGCGCATCGATATAGGCCTCGTCGTCGTAATAGGGAGCAGCCATCCGCAGTGCCGGCTGCCGGCGCATTCGCATGAGGACGCGAAACACTTCGTCGCCCGCCGTCGCAGTCGTGGCTGCGGAATACTGCGGGTAGAGCGGCAGCACCAGGATGCGGTCGCAGCCGCGCTCGACAAGAGCCGTGAGTCGCGAGGCAATTGATGGATTGCCGTAGCGCATCGCCCAATCGACGATGATTTCAGCGCCGAACGGTGCGAGCGCCGAACCGAGCTTTTCGGCCTGCGCGCGGGTGATGGTCTTAAGCGGCGATTCGTTTTTCTCGGTATTCCAGATTTTTCGGTAGTCGCGCGCCTTGATCCGCGGTCGGATGCGCAGAATGAGGCCGTTGAGAACCGCCTTCCAGGCGAGTCCCTGCTTCTCGATAACGCGCGGATCGGACAGGAATTCCTTCAGATAACGGCGCACTCCCGCCACGTCGGCGCTCTCGGGCGTGCCCAGATTGAGCACCAGGAGACCGATCGGCTTGCGCCCGGCATCCGCCCCGACTGGGGCTGCCTGCGTCGCCTCGGCGGATGCGCCGCTCTCAGTCGTAATCGAACTCGCTTCGGTCATGCTGGGCCGGTGGAACTCGGGATCGATTTACCATAGGCATTAGCATGCCGGCCCGCATGCGTCGCCATGCCCCACTCGCTTACCTCTCCCCCATAGGCGGGTAGCGCGCGTGCGCGCTGATCGAAAAGCGCTGTCATGAATATCGCGAAATACGCGGGCGGTTCAGTCCGGCGACTCACCACGCAGGCGCTTGCCGCGCCGACCGCCGCCATTGCGAAAAATCGGAGGCTGCTTCGCCGGCAGAACCGGATGCGATTTCGCGCGCCAGCTGCGTGGTCTCGTTGCTGTCGAAAGCGTTTGAGTGCCGAGAGGCGGTCCTGGCGAGAAGACCCCTCAGCTGGTGACGGGCATCTGGAGCAAAAGTGCGCGGCGGCTCGGTTGCGGCCTCGGCCCGCCGCATATCGTGCATGAGCTGCGCCAGACTGGCTTTGAAGTCATGGCCCAAACTGGTGGCCGGCTCGATCCGCACAGGTGGCTTTGGTCGGATGCCGCTGCGGCCGCGCATTAGCGGCTGCAACCTGCGAAAGGCGGTACCGCACAAATTTCGTGCCGCCAACTTTGCCGCCCTGACCAAATTTCGCCCGGCGATCTCTGCTGCCTCGGACAAGCGTCGTCCGGCGCTGTCTGCCATCTGGGCAAAATTTCGTCCGGCCATATCGGGCAAGGCAGTACGAATCTCGCTGCATGCATCGAGCCAATCGGCGGCCAGCTCCCGGCGGTCGCGGCGCGAGGCTTGTCGCGGCCGGCGTGCAAATTGCAAGATCGCGCCGGCGAGAAGGAGCGCGATCGCCAGCGTGCTCGTGACCATTGTTGGCCTAAAACCCGCAGAACTTGGCCCAACCTGCGCCAAGTCGCGCTGCTGTGCGACAGCACCCGATGGCGCCAGTTGGCTATCCGATGCGGCCGTAGTTTTCGCGTAACTGCTGCCCATCAGTGCGGGGGCAGCCATTGCAGAGGCCGGGGACTTTGGAAGATCGGGCCAGCGCACGGCAAATTCGGTCGCGGCCGAGGATTGATCGAGCGGTGATCCGGCTGACGCGGCTGATGCGGTAACCGACGGCACCGCCGGTTCTGTTTGCCCCGGCGCCATTCGCGTTTGCTCGGGCTCCGGCGCAGAGGCCGCTCGTGCAAACGACGTTTGCGGGGGTGGAACCTCCGCGGCTGCCGTGTCCGCCGGTACGGGTTTGGAATATGCAGCAGCCAGACCGATCGGTTCGATGCCTGCGCTCTGACGGCGGGCGTTAGGAGAACGCGATTCCCCAGTCTTAGGAGCGGCCGAATCGCCACGTGAGCCCGCTTCGGCAGCAGCCGAATGCTCCTTGATCGTGCCTAAATACCAGCAATGCCGTTTGTCCGCTCGATTGATCCGGTAATACCAATGCGTTCCTGGCGGTGACGGCCCGTCCGGTTTGCTCTTGCACTCTTCAGTGGCCGTTTCGGCAAGGCTCGTACGCACCGCCGAGCAAAAGGTTGCGGCAACCAGGAAGATCATGCCCGGTACCAAGAATGCCTTGGACCTTGGCGTCAGCATAATGCCTTGGACCTTGGCGTCAGCATAAAGCCCCCATCCCTGCCCCTCGGGTACACTGGCGAGCCTAAACGATCCGGTCCGATGTCGCTCCTGATTCGGGCTCCATTGGGCCGTGAATGCGACAATTATGGGGGAAATCTCCGGCTTGATGGCGAAGGTCCTAACGTCGATAATTTCGCCGGGCGAGAAGCGACGGGTTCGCGAAGTTTTCGCAGCTGACGAGGCTGCCCTGCCTGGAGTGCAACAGACATGAAAATTGGCTTGGCTCCGCCGTATGCCCGGATGCTGTTTGGCGTGACGTTTTTGATGTTGCCGGCTAACGCCTTTGCCCAATCGGCCGAGGAGTTCTTCAAGTCGGCTTCGCTGTCGATGATCGTCGGCTCAGGTGCAGGCGGCGGTTACGACATTATTGGACGGCTGGTCGGGCGCCACATGTCGCGCTTCCTCCCCGGAAATCCGGCGATCGTCGTCAGGAATATGCCCGTGGCGGCCGGAGTGCAGAGCGCCAACTTTGTCTACAACAGTGCACCAAAGGACGGCTCTGTTATTCTTGCCGCGCAGAACTCATCGCTGTTCCTGCCGGTCTACAATTCGCCCGTCGCCCACTACGATCCGCGCAAATTCGAGTGGATCGGCAGCGTCGGCAAGCAGCAGGCAATCTGCGCGATGTGGCACACGAGCACGATCCGCTCGCTTGACGATGCGAGGAGGCGCGAAGTGCCGGTCAGCGCCACCGGGGTTACTGCCGGTCCGGGCGTCTACCCGAAAATCCTCAATGCGTTGTTCGGGACCAAATTCAAGATCATCAGCGGGTATGATACCGGCAGCATGAGGCTCGCGCTCGAAAAGGGCGAAGTCGAAGGCATCTGCGGCCTTGCCTGGCAGACCTGGAAGGTCGTCGCGCCGAATTGGATCGCGGAAAAGAAGATCAGACCGATCGTGCAATTGGGATTGGAAAAAAATCCGGAGCTTGCGGACGTGCCGTTGGCAATCGATTTGATCGAGAACGCGCAGGACCGGCAAGTTCTCGAACTGATCGGCGTACCGCAGGAGTTCGGCCGACCTTTCGTGGCTCCTCCGCAGGCGCCGCTCGATCGCATGAGAATCTACCGGCAGGCTTTCCAGAAGATGCTCGGAGACGAGCAGTTCCGGACCGACGCGGCAAAGGAAAACCTGAGCATCGAGCCGCTCGACGACCAGCAGATCCAGGCGCTGCTGGCGCGTGCCTACGCGGCGCCCAAGGAGATTCGCGATCGGGCGGCCGTATTCGGCGCGGAGATGAATTAGAGCAGATCCCGATCAGTTTGCATCAGTGTTAGAGAAACTCCACAAGGAGGCAATGATGGATCATTCGTGCAACGGCGATGCAAAGCCCGCCGGCCGGGACAGCGCGGCCCTCCCTAACGAAGGATCGCGCCGTTCGTTTCTCAAGGCGGGCGGCGGCTTGGCAATCGGCACTGCCCAAGCGCTGCTCCCTGGAGGCGCTGGGGCCCAAATCGCGGGCGCCGCTGACGCGGAGCTGGCGCGCTTGCAAGGAGCGCGCCGCATCCTGATCAAAGGCGGCGTCGTCCTCACGCTCGACCGGCAGATCGGCGATTTCGCGCAGGCGGACGTCCTGATCGAGGACGGCAGGATTCGCGAGGTCCGGCCGGCTCTATCAGTTTCGCCCGACTCCGCCGTCGTTGTCGACGCCGCAAACCGGATCGTTCTGCCCGGGTTCATCGACAGCCACCACCACTGCTATCAGGGCATCCTGCGCAATATTCTCGCCAACGGCCTGCTCAATCCCGATTACGGCCGCGACATCAGCAACAGATTGACGGCCGTATACAATCCCGACGACGTCTATGCCGGCGTACTCGTTTCGGCCCTTGGCATGCTCGACATGGGCACCACGACCGTGGTCGACACATCGCAGGTCTGCCATAGCCCGGATCACACCGATGCGGCGATCCGCGCGCTGCAGGAGGCCGGCATCCGCGCCGTCTATGCCTATTCACGCGGGGCCGGACCGGCGGCGCGCTATCCGCAGGATATCGTTCGCCTGCAGCGAACTACGTTCGCCTCGAAAGATCAGCTGCTCACGCTCGCGCTCGCCGGCACGCTCGACGCAAAACTCTTTGCCTATGCGCGCGAGGTCGGCGTGCGGATGGTTTCGCACGGCGTCAGCGACGGCACCGAACACAATCTGATGGCGCTCAGGAGCGCCGGGCTGTTGCGAGGAGGCGACGAATACATCCACTGCACGCAATTGAGCGATGCCGCGTGGCGGTTGATCAAGGACAGCGGCGGCCGTGTCTCGCTCGCCCCGCCGATCGAGATGGCCATGGGGCACGGAATGCCCGGTATTACGGACGCGATCGAGCACGGCATCCGTCCGAGCCTTTCCTCCGACGTCGATGTGACCATGGCGCAGGACCCGTTCACGGTGATGCGCTCGGCCTTTACCCTGCAGCGCCTGCTCGTGCTCCAGCGCGCGCGCAAGGGCGAGAAGAATCTTCCGCTCCTGCTCACCTGCCGCGACGTGCTCGAATTTGCCACCATTGAAGGCGCTCGCTGCGCTGATCTCGATCACACGGTGGGAACGCTCACTCCCGGCAAGGACGCCGACATCGTCATGCTCGCGGCCGACCGGCTCAACGTGTGGCCGCTCAACAACGCGCCGGGAGTGGTGGTCAATCTGATGAATCCGATGAATGTGGAAACGGTTTTCGTTGCCGGCAAAGTCAAGAAGTGGCGCGGCAGCCTCGCCGGGATCGACCGTGAGCGCGTGCTGCGCCTCGTCGCACAGGCCCGCGACGGCGTCCTCCAACGCGCCGCTTTCCCGAAGAATTTGTTGGGGTGAGACGTTCATGACACAAACTACGGACCTCATCCTGAGGAGGTCACGCGCAGCAGCTTGCCGCGCGTGACCGTCTCGAAGGATGGCCGCGGGCACGAATTCGCCTGCTGCCATCCTTCGAGACGGCGCGTGCTAAAGAAGTGCGCGCCTCCTCAGGACGAGGGTCGCAGTTGCGTCGACAAGCTTCGACTCGCAAAATTGTTCTTACGTCCACAGGAGAATTCATCTTGAACAAGCCGGTGAGCAATCGCGAGACCATTATTGCTGAAGCGCTCGGCGATCTGCGCAAGACAATCGAGTTCGCCGAAGAGATGGGAAACGTGGAATTCATCGACGGCGCCGATCCGGAACTGGAGATCGGGGCGATCTACGAGCTGAGCCTCGAAGACGCACAGCCCCCGGTGCTCCTCTTCCGCAACATCAAAGGCTATCCGCCGAACTACCGGGTCGTGATGAACGTCCGGCATTCCAAAGTGTTTGACACTGGCGCTGTCGGCCTTGAAATGGTGGAGCAGCACCGCAGGCATCGGCGCGGAAAGGTCGAGCCAATTCCTCCGGCCGCCGTCGAAACCGGTCCCGTCCTCGAGAACGTCTTGGAGGGCGAAACGATCGACGTGCTCGCTTTCCCGGCGCCGAGATGGCACGCGGACGATGGCGGCCGCTATATCGGCACCGAATGCATCGTGATTACCCGCGATCCCGACAGCGATTGGGTCAATCTCGGGACCTATCGGGTGCAGGTGCACGATCGCAATACGCTCTGCGTGTTCATCGAGCACGGCAAGCATGGCGATGTGATCCGGCGCAAATATTGGGAGCGAGGCCAGCCATGCCCGATGATCGTGAGCGTCGGCCAATCGCCGGTGCTCGGCGCCGTCGGCGCCGCGACACCGGGACCGCACGTGTCCGAATTCGCGGTCGCCGGCAGCCGGCTGGGGCGCCCGATTGAGGTGGTCCACGGCAAGCACACCGGAATCCCATTTCCGGCGGATGCCGAGCTCGTGTTCGAGGGCTTCATGGCCTCGCCCGAGATAGCCTCGGCGCCCGAAGGTCCTTTCGGCGAATGGCCGGGTTATTACGCATCCAGCACTCGGCGTGAGCCGGTTCTTAAGGTAAAGGCGATCTATCACCGCAACGACCCGATCATCGTCGGCGCGCCGCCGATGAAGCCGACGCTGCCGGCCTTTTACGGCCCAGGCGGAACGGTCCACGGCCGCGCCGCCGCGCTCTGGGACGACCTCGAAGCAGCCGGCGTCCCCGGCATCAAAGGCGTGTGGAAAATGCAAGGGGGCGGGGTACGCTTCATCAACGTCATCGCCATCGAGCAGCAGCACGCCGGCCACGCCAAGATGGCGGGCCTGGTGGCGGCCGGCTGCGGCTCCAACGCCTACCTTGGGCGCATCGTCATTGTGGTCGATTCGGATATCGACATCACCAATCCGGCCGAGGTGATGTGGGCGCTCGCCACCCGCTGGGATCCACGTAGTCAGACCGACATCATCGACGGCTGCTGGACCGGCTATATCGACCCGACCATTGCGCCGGAGCGGCGGGATGCGCACGATCTAAGCAACAGCCGCATCATCATCTATGCGGTGCGGCCATGGGCCTGGCGCGATCAGTTTCCCAGGGTGAATGCGGTCTCAGTCGATTACGCGGAAAAGATCCGCGACAAGTGGAGGAACAAGTTGGAATTTCTGGCCCGGCGCAGCGCGCGATGACTCACCGCCCCCTAAGCGGTCGCAATCGGGGAGCGGTAGATAACTTGCCGGCTCCCATGCTTTTCTGTAACGGCAAGGCAACTCGGCGCGCGAGACCGGATCAATAGAAGCAATCAAGGGGGCAAAAGCCATGGCTAAGCATCGTTGCGCAATTCTCGATGATTACCAGAACGTCGCGCTCAAGATGGCGGATTGGTCCAAAATCGCAGCCGACGTTGAGGTCAAGGTATTCAACGAGCACCTCGGGGATGCGGATAATGTCGTCAAGGCGCTGCAGGGCTATGCCATTATCTGCGCGATGCGCGAGCGCACGGCTTTTCCGCGCGCCCTAATCGAAAAGCTGCCCCAGTTGAAACTCCTGATCACCACCGGGGCGCGTAATGCCTCGATCGATGCCGCGGCAGCCGCCGAACACGGCGTCGTCGTCTGCGGTACGCCCTCGGCGGGGAGCCCAACCTCAGGCATCGCCATCGGCCTGATGCTCGAACTCACGCGCCGCATCGGTTACGAGAATGCTCGGCTCAAGGCAGGGCTCCCGTGGCAGGCGACGATCGGTCCGGATCTTGAAGGAATGACGCTCGGCGTCATCGGCCTCGGCAAGCTCGGCACTCGCACCTCGCGCATTGCCAAGGCATTCGGCATGAGGGTGATCGCCTGGAGCCAGAACCTCACTCCGGAAAGATGCAAGGAGGCCGGCGTCGATTACGCCAACAAGGAAGACCTCTTCCGGCAGGCCGACATCGTCACCATCCACGTCGTTCTTTCGCAGCGCTCGCGCGGGCTCATCGGCGCCAAGGAGCTTAGCCTGATGAAGCCGACGGCCTACATCGTCAACACCTCGCGCGGGCCGATCGTCGAGGAGGGAGCGCTGCTCGCAGCGCTCCGCGACCGCAAGATCGCCGGCGCCGGCCTCGATGTCTTCGACCTCGAGCCGCTGCCGATCGATCATCCGCTGCGCAAGTTCGATAACGTCGTGCTCACGCCGCATCTCGGTTACGTCGCGCTGCAGAATTACCGCGCCTATTTCGGCGGGGCAGTCGAGGATATCCGCGCCTTCCTCGACGGCAAGCCGGTCCGGGTGCTGGCGAGTTGAGGATGCTTCGTAGCCCGGATTGGAGCTTGCGCTGAAAGCGCAAGCGGAAATCCGGGAAGGCCCCGGATTACGCGATCGCGCCGAGAAAGGGTTCAATTGCTTGCACGATTTGTGCACGCGATCGCGTAATCCGGGCTACCAAGTAACTAACCAGCCCTATGACTGAGAAAACCATGCCCCCACGTAACCTGCTCAATGGCGGTCAGCTGATCGTCGATTATCTCGTGCGCGAGGGCGTACCCTACGTGTTCGGTCTTTGCGGTCACGGCAATATCGGCCTTCTCGACGCGCTCTACGAACGCGCCTCCGACATCAAGACGATCTCGGTTCACCATGAAACAGTCGCGGGCTTCATGGCCGACGTTTATTACCGCGTGGCCGGCCGGCCTGTCGCAACCTTCACCTCCTGCGGCCCCGGCTCGGCCAATCTGCCGATTGCGCTTGCAAATGCGTTCCTCGATTCGGTGCCGTTCCTCGCCATCACCGGCAACGTGCCGACGAGCCAGTTCAACCGCGGTGCCTTCCAGGAACTCTACCGCCATTACCAGGCGGACTATCCCTCGACCGTGCGCACCTGTTGCAAGCGCGTATTCCAGCCGACGCGCGGCGATATGGTGGCGCTCGCGATCCGGCAGGCCTGGAAGACCATGGTGACCGGCCGCCCGGGACCGGTCGTGCTCGACGTGCCGTTCGATATTTTCAAGGAAGCGGCCGCGGAAGAAACGCCCGATCCCAAGGAGTGGAACGCAAATATTTCCTCGCGCTGCGGCGCTGATCCCGAAGGCGTGAGCAAAGCAGTCGATATGCTGCTCCAGGCCGAGCGGCCGGTGATCCTGGTCGGCCAGGGCGTGCGCTATGGCGGCGCGGCCGGAGAGCTTGTTGCACTGGCTGAGCGTCTGCAGATTCCGGTTGCCTCCTCGGCGAGCGGACTCGGCGCCATAGCGAGCGATCATCCGCTTGCGCTCGGGCTTGTCTCCCGCGGCGGCCTCTATCAGGCCAATCATGCGGCGCGCCAGGCCGACGTGCTCTTGGCGCTCGGCGTGCGTTTCGATGACCGCACCTCAAGCTCATGGGTCCCGGGCTATTCGTTCACGATTCCGCCGACCAAACTCATTCACGTGGACATCGATCCCGACGAGATTGCCCGCAATTACCCGGTCGCGCTCGGCCTCATGGCGGACGTGCGCACCTTTCTGCGCCAGTCGCTGGGTGAACTCGATCGCCGCAGCAACATCGGCGAGCGCGCCGACGCGCGCAAGAAATGGCTCTCAGCCATCGAAACCTATCGGCGCGAATGGGACGCGCTCGTGGCGCCAGGCTTTTGCGACGACACATCGCCGATCAATCCGCAGCGCGCCGCGCATGAAATCGATCGCGCGCTGCCGGACGATGCAATCCTGGTGAGCGACATCGGCGTCCATCACAATTGGCTGTTGCAGTTCTGCAAGCCAAAGCGGCCAGATTCGCTGATCGGCTCGACGGGTTTCGGCCCGATGGGCTTCGGCGTAGCCGGCGTGCTCGGCGCCAAGCTTGCGGCCCCGGAGCGGGCATGCATTGCCGTGGTGGGCGACGGCGCATTCTTCATGCATGCGAGCGTGCTCGGCACCGCCATCGAATACGACCTGCCGGTCGTCTGGGTGATCTGGAACAACTACGCCTATGCATCAATTCGCGGCCTCCAGCGCGGCTATCTCGGCGGCCGCGAGCTTGCTACCGACTTCAAACACCCGCAGACCGGAGCGCCCTATAATCCGAATTTCGCCGCCATGGCGCGCTCGGCCGGGGTCGAGGGCATAACCGTCGAGCGGCCCGGCGATCTCGCCGACGCAGTGCGCGCCGCGATCGCGAGCCGCAGACCCTATCTCATCGACGCGATCATAGGGGCCGACAAGAACCCCGGCGGCGCCGGCGTCTGGGAGCTTCCGGGCCATGGCGTCAGCGCGCCCGTGATCGGCGGTCGCTATCAGCCGGGCGGGGGCGCGTAGCGGAGTCTTTGCTGCTCCATCGAAAGGGGTAGGTGTTCCAAGCCAATCCAAAATCACCTCTCCAGAACCATTCGAGCGGAGCTCGCCTGCCCGTCGCATTCCCTCATCGTCTGTAGTATATTGAGATAGATTGGAGACCTGTCGTGACTGAATACCCCCGCATCAGCCTTGATCCTAATGTGATGGTCGGAAAGCCGGTGATCCGCGGCACGCGCATCACGGTCGAGCTTATTATCGGTCTGCTCGCACAGGGATGGACGGAACAGGACATCCTGGCCGCCTACCCCCACCTTACGCGCGAGGACATCCTCGCGTGTCTTGCCTATGCCCAAGAATTGGTGAGTTCGGAGAAAGTGTATCCGATCGCTGCGGAGTGATGCGTTTTCTTACGATGAAAACGTGCCGGCGGGCATTAAACAGGCAGGTCTTCGCAGCGGGTCAATTCAAAGAAGGGAGCAAGCAATGAAATGGATTTTTGCGATGATTGTCGCCACGTCGTGTTTCTTTCAGCCGGGATTTTCATTCGCGGACGACATCGCGACGCAACTGACCGGAACCTGGAAGCTGGTCTCGTGGCTCACCAAATTCGACGGAGGCGACACCGTTGAACCTTACGGATCGAATCCGAAGGGCAGGCTTGTACTCACGCCCGATAGTCATTGGATCATCATCCTGACGGGAGCCAATCGCAAACCCGCCAAGACCATTGAAGAAAAAGCCGCACTGCTCGAATCGATGCTGGCTTATTCCGGCAAGTTCATTGTCGACGGGGATAAGATAACGACCCACGTCGAAATGTCCTCGAACGAAATCTACACCGGCACCAATCAGGACCAGACGCGCTTCTTTCGCATCGAGGGCAATAGGCTGATCATCCGCACTCCAGAGATCGTTAGTGCCGTCCGGCCCGGTCAAAAGGCGGTGGGCACCTTAATGTTTGAGCGCGAGCGCTGAGAGAACCGGCGCCCTACGTAAAGACCGGTTAGGGCCATAAGCAGCGGATCCGATAGGTGCCAGGGCCGAGCTTATGTCCGCAGTACCTCCGAGAGCTGCGATAACGCAGACTGACGTTATCAAGGCCTTACCAGCCAGCGCACCACGCTGTAATCCGCCGCGGCGAGCTGTTTCGGCAGTTCGAGGTGGCCATAATGCGTCATCGGCGGGTCCCAATTGATCAGCCGGATCTCTGCGTTGGGATTCTTTGCCCGGTACACGTTGGCGACGAAAACCTCGATGCTCTTCATGGGGTCTTCCGGATTCCAGTGATTGCGGTCGAAATGACCCGTCGTCCACACCATGCGCCGGAATCCGTCCATGCGAGTGTAATTGGTAACGAACAGGTCTTTATCGACATCCTCAGCCGATATGCGCCATGGATTGCCGGTACGCTTGAGCAAGGTGTCGATTTCGCTTTCCACCCACGCTTTTTGCCCGAGACCGGCGCCATGCTCCAGGTCCTGGAGCGGCTGCTTGATATTGGCACGCCGGCGCGCCTCGGCCGCAAGCCAACGCTCGCCGATCTGAAGGTGCGACATGCCGGGCTCGTAGAGCGGATTGAGAAAACCGCTATAGCCGCGTGCGTAGCCCGATGGCTCGCGGCGTTCGAGAATATAAAGGGGTTTCCTGGCGGCGGGCGCCGAAGTAGCTCCATTGCGCGCGGTGGTGCCGCCGCGAGGGGGAATGTCCTTGCCGATGACGGTGCGCAGCAATTCGATGCGGGCGGGTCCGCCGCTGCCCCACCCCAGATAGCGGCCCTTGAGGCGCGCGCTCAACTCCGGGTCTTCATAGGCGAGCATCGACAGCTCGCCCGACGTCGAATGACCGATGAGAAGAATGTCGCCCGATGTATGTTTCGTGATCAGAGCCTTGAGCCCCTGCATGATGAGGCTGTTGGTGAAGATCGCATTGCGCACCTCGTATTCATCCATCGAAAGGTCGCGGTCGAGCAGATAGGCGGGCTGGCGCTTCAAATCCGCGATCGGTTGTTCCCAGCCGCCATATTTGAAATTGCCCGGGATGGTGACGATCATCACGTTGAGCTTCTGCGCCAGATATTGCGCCCAGCCAGGACGGTTCTTGAGATCAACGAAGAATTCATAGAAATTCGCCGCGCCGCCGTTCATGATGATGAACCACGGATAATTCTTCGCCTGCGGGTCGAGGCTTTCGAGGCGTAAGCCGGTGATGTCCCAATCCAGGTTGTAGCGGCGAAAACGCTCGACAACCCAATCGGCCTTGTAGCCCAGCTGCTGCGGGGGAAGTTTTGCAACGTCGCGTGGGTCGAAGGCGCCGCCGGGAGCCTGCTCTGCCAGCCGAGTGACCGCACTTCCGCCGTCCGGCAGATCGAATCCCGCACCGAGCGCACGAAAGTCGGGCTCTCCCAGCGAGACATAGGGCGCCTTGGAATCGTCGAGGAGGGTCCAAATTTTCCGTTCGAGGTCAGGCGTCTGCGCCGTGCTGCCGCCGGTTGAAGCAAGTGCCAGTACGAGCGCTAGCGCAGGCCCAAGATTTTTTCTCATGATGTGCCTCCCTTTGGTAACTGAACTCGTGACAACCAATGAAGACTGTACTACGGAAATCGCAGATCAGGAACGATGTGCCGTAGGGTGGGCAAAATCGCCTTGCCCAGCTTATGGTCTGGGCCCCGGTGCGAGGGCGATTTTGCCCCCGCGGTCAACCCTGGCGAGTGCGGACAGCGTGGGCAAAATCGCGCCGACTATCGAGACACTCGGCTCGATTTCGGTGCGCGATTTTGCCCACCCTACGTCGCTGGCCAAACGATAGATCGTGTTACTTTCTTGTCTGCCCAAAATAGCGCAGATCGGGCGGCGGTTCGCCCTTGCGCACCGGCATCAAATAACCTTCCGCGCTCAAGAAATAATCCTCCTTGCCAATAATGACGTGGTTGTTGTTTTCGTTGCAGTTGTAGGACAGCCAGCGAACGTTGCGAACGCGCAGGTAACGCTTCGTCACCGTCCAGGGGCGGCTCAAGGCGTGATCGATCGACGTGATCTCGTCCTGGAGAACGTTATCGTCGCCCCTTTGCAGGTGTATCCGCTCCTTGAGGATCGTCTGATTGTCCGCATGCAGTGGAAGCCCGCTCGACTCGTATTGACGGGGCCCCTTGAAATTTCGCGTCTCGATTTCGAGCGCGTCGTAGCGGCCGTCGCCGTCCTCGTCGACCCAGCGGCCGATCGAATAGCCGTCGAGGCTCGGCTCTTCGTTCCTGGGCCAGTCGCGCCCGTCGGTATAAATGCGACGCGGCATGCTGTTTTCGAACAGGATGTAAGTGATCTTCGGCAGCGTGATGAACTCGATCGGGCCGACCGCGGTCATGACTCGCGGCATGCCGGCGGGCGAGCAGGTATATCGCGTGTTCTCGCCCTGCCCGCCCTGTTCCTGCTCGGCAAGGCTCGCTTCGAAGATGGCCTCATATTCGGGAGTGAGCGGCGCCTGCTGCCCAAGCCCTATCGGCTTCGTCTGGTCCCACGGATTGCCTGGACGGCTGGACCCGCTGGGAGGCTTTTTCCATTGTCCCGACCAATCCGGATATTTCGATTGATCGGGCGTTTGCCCAGCAACGGCCGTTAAAAACGCCGCGGAGAATGCTGCGAATACACCAGTGAACAGGCGGTGACCCATGGCTTCTATGCCTTCTTGGCAGCGACCGGCACCGGTACCCCCGCAACCTTGACATTGACTGTCCAGAGGGCGGTCCGCGTCGTGAAATAAAGCGTCTTCCAGTCGGGACCGCCAAACGCAATGTTCGTGGTTGCGGGCTCGCCGTGCACGATATGGCCGAGCTTTTTGCCGGCCGAATCGAGGATCCAGATACCGCCGCTCCCGCCGCAGAAGACGTTCCCTGCGGTGTCGACTTTCATCCCGTCGGGCACGCCCGGCTCGCTGCCCGACAGGTCGGCAAACACGCGATCAGTCTGCTTGGCGAGCATCCCGTTCGGCTGCATCTCGAAGGCGCGGATGTGACGGTGCCGCGAGTCGTTGATGTACAGTACGGTCTCGTCGGGCGAAAACGCGAGTCCGTTGGGCACGATAAAATCGCCGATCAAGAGGCTCATGGTGCCGAGATCGGGGGTGACGCGATAGACGCCGGAAAACTGCAGGTCCCACTGCTCGGGTACGAAAGCCGCACCCGGATCGGTGAAATAGATGCAGCCGTCCGACTTCACCACCACGTCATTGGGGCGGTTGAGCCGCTTGCCCTGAAAGCTGTTGGCGATCACGGTGATGCTGCCGTCGTGCTCGCGGCGGGTGACCCGGCGCGTGTCATGCTCGCAGGCGACGAGCCGGCCCTGCAGATCGCGGGTGAGGCCGTTGGCGCGGTTCGTCGGCTCGAGTTCGAGCGTAACGCCCTGACCGGGCGTGTATCGCATGCGCTTGTTGTTTCCAATATCGCTGAAGAGGAGGTATCCGCCCTCCTTCCACCACACCGGACCTTCGGCGGGCCCAAGTGCGCCGCCAAACCCCGATGCCAACTGTTGGATCGGCTGCGACGTGTCGATGATCTTGTCGAGAGCAGGATCGAGCTTCTCGATTCGCTTGCCTGACTGGGCCCAGGCAGAACGCATCCCGCACCCGAGCGCAAGACCGCTCGCGGCGCCGCTGATTTGCAAAAGACGCCGACGCGAAATGCCTCTCTGGTTGCGCATGATTTTCCTCCCTTGTCGTTTTGGCGCTACTGCCGGACAGCCGCGCCTTGATTAGTTATCATGATAGCGCAGCGGGCATGGTTCGTCATGCCGGGTGATGCCGCAGGGTGGGCAAAGGCGCGCCAACGAGCTTTACGAACTACACACAGCGTCGCGCGCCATAGGGCATCACAGACGCGCGTGAACGCGCTGACGGCCCACGCAGTCGTGAGTCGCAGGGAGCGACTGCGTGGGCAAAATCACGACAAAGGCTGTGCGCCTTACTACTTCGGCACGCGCGATTTTGCCAACCCTACAGCGGATCAGCCTTATCGACGCGGAGGCGGAGCGATCGGATTATAGGGCGCTGGCGCCGCAGCGGGCCCGATCGGCGCCGCACTCGCCGTGGCCGGCGCTGGGCCGGGGAGCACAACGACACGCGTGCCGACCTGGACGCGACCGTAGAGGTCGGCGATGTCGTCGTTGGTGAGGCGGATACAGCCTGACGACACGAACGAGCCGATCGTGGAAGGCTGATTGGTCCCGTGGATGCGATAAAGCGTCTTGCCCAAATAAAGGGCGCGCGCGCCTAATGGATTGCCCTCGCCGCCGGCCATCCAGCGCGGCAGATACGGCTGGCGCTCGATCATCTCGGGTGGCGGATACCAATCGGGCCATTCGGCCATCCTGGAAACGCGCTCCGCGCCGGACCAGGTAAAGCCCTCGCGCCCCACGCCAATGCCGTAACGCAACGCCTTGCCGTTGCCGAGTACGAGGTAGAGGTACGTGTTGGGCGTGTCGATGACGATCGTGCCGGCAGGCTCGCGGGTGCGGTACTCAACCTCGGTGCGACGGAACTGCGGCGGCAGCTCTTTCTGCGGTCCGACCTCGGGCCGATCCTCCGGAGGAAGGGATGCGTAAACCGAATTGTTCGCTCCAGGCGCGCTTGGCGCTTGTTGAACAGCACCCGGGCCAACAGCGCCCGGCGGTCGCACGGCGCCAGGCTGGTAGGGATAGGCCGGCAAGGCGCCATAGGCGGGCGGGGAAGCTGGAGGAACCGGTTGATAGCCGGGCGGCGGCGCGAGATAGACCGGAGGCGGGTTGCTATCCTGCGGGGGTGGATAGGCTCGACCGTATTGGGGCTGCGCGCCGTAGGCCGGCGGTTGCGCGCCATAGGCCGGGTCCTGCGGAGGGGGCGGCAACGGCTGGCTGTAAATTTGAGGGGAACCGTAGTTCGGCGCCTCCTGGTCGACATCGACCGGCGGAGTTGGCACGGGCGCCACGGGCCGCTGCGGAAAATATTGCGGCGGAAAGAATTGCGCCAAAACCGGGTTCGCAGTCCCGAAAAGCCCAATCGAGAGCCCGGCAAGAATTGTCGCAGTGCGCAGGAACATGCCCCCTCCCCCGTCGTCGATTAAGCGTCGACCTGCCGTCGCATCGCTCACGATCAAGGCGCATTCAAGACCATCTGGGGCAAAATTGAGAGGTGTTTAGTGAAGAACCCCTTAATCCTAAGCGCCGCATCGTGGCCAGGTTCAGGATGGAGCGCTCGCGCGGAGTCCGCGCATGGTCACTCCGAGGTCTTCATTGCAAGGAATTGGCTGAGCAAAGTCTCGACAGCCGGCTCTGCAAAGGACCGTGCACAGATCTTCTCATAGGCGGCGATGCTGGCGCGCGCAGCCACCGCCGGCGATGCCGAGGGCGCCCCCGAAGGCGCCACAAGCGCGTACATTGCTTCCTGCTGGAGCCGCTCGGCTTCGAGCTCAACCGCCTTGATCCGGGTGCGAAAGGCCTCTGCAGCCCCAGGATCAAGCAGTGCCGAGGGCGTCTTCAGCGCACGACGCACGGCCCGCAGCGGAACGACGGTCGATTCGCGCCACGCCTCGACCCGGTGTTCGATTTCCTGGACTTCGCCAGGCGCGAAAGTACGACTGTCCTGCGCATGCCACAGCAGATAGAGCAGCAGATTGACGTCGACGCCCGACTGCTCCTGCAGCGCGATACAGGCATCGGCAACGCCTGGCTGTCGATAGAAGCGCAATGAAAAGCGCCAGAACGGCGAGCCTTGCGATTTGGTACCTGTATCGGTCATCGGATCTCTTCAAGCGAATAGCGAATAGTGAAGGAAGATCGACATAACTACTCGCTACTCGCTATTCGCGCACTTAGCGGAACGATTGCCAGCGATTTTGCCGTCTCGTCCACCTGCTTCAACAGCGTCTCCGAAAGCGGCACGCCGTTTTTTACTCGATCGCCGCGGCGCGCCGCGCGTCCCTGCCCCGGGATGTGAATCTCATCGAAGCCGGGCAGCCGCTTCGACGAGGCGAGATCCCGCACGTGGCGGTCAATCTCATTGGTGAACTCATCGAGCGGCCGAAAGCGCGCCACGTCCAGCGCAAGGACGAGATGCCCGGTATTGGTTTCGCGCACCTGGTCCGCGGTGACATCCTTGACGTCGCGCCCGAATGCTGCGCGGTTGAGCGGCCCGCCAAGGAGCCCGAGCACGAGCGCAAGCCCGCTCCCTTTATAACCCGCGAGCGGCATGAACATTCCTTCGGCCAACCGGCGACCGTCGGTGATCGGGCCTCCGTCTTCTCGGCTGATCACCCAGCCCTCCGGCATCGGTTTTCCCTCGGCCGCGTAAGTGCGGATCACGCCGTTCGACACCACCGAGGTTGCGATATCGAGGATGACCGGAGGCTCCTTGCCGGCAGGGATTCCAACTGCGATCGGATTGGTGCCAAGCAAAGGCTCAGCGCCGCCCCAGGGCGCCATGAAATTCGAGCCGGAGACCGCCGTATACATTCCGATCATGCCGTGCGCGACTGGAATTGCCACATAGGTCGAACCGGCGCCGGAGTGGTTGGAGCGCCGCACGCCGACCCAGGCGGTACCGGCCGTGCGCGCAATCTCGACCGCCAGATTGGCCGCATAGGTCACAACGAGATGGCCCATGCCGTTGTCGCCGTCGACCAGCGCGGTCGCCGGCGCGCGCTCGATGACGCGAATATTGGCGCGCGGATTGATGTGGCCGCGCTTGAGCGCGCGCACATAGCCCGGAAGCCGAAAGATGCCGTGCGCATCCGAGCCTGAAAGATCGGCGTCGAGCATCGCCCCGGCGACCGTGGCTGCATCCGACTGCGGCAGCCCGCAGGCGCGGAACGCATCCGTCATGAACGAGCGCATGGTATCCGCCGAAACACGGCGGGTTATTTCGGCGATTGTCGGCAAGCGAGGATTTCCGTTAAGAGCCGATGCAAGTGTGCAAGGCTCTCTATATCTGCTAAGAGTTCACAAGTCGAAGAGGCTAATGCCGTGAAAGTGGAACTGACTCCAGATGCCGCCCAATGGGTTGAGGCCTAGCTTGCTGCAGGCCGGTTCGCGACGGCCGAAGATGCGGTACGCTATGCGATAAACCGGGCCAAGACGGCCGAACTCCGCCAAATGCTCGAATCTGCGGATGCTGGAGGAGGCAGTCACACGGGGGACGAGGTCCGCCGTCACGTCCGCGAGCACCTCGAGCGCAGCCAGCAAACGCGGGAAGCATCATAATTGGCTCGGCTCGTCTTTCGTACCGCGGCGCTACGTCACCTCACCGAGATAGCTGAATATATCGAAAGCGAGAGTAACAACCGCAGCACAGCTGATAATTTTATCGAGAGGCTTGTCACTTATTGCGAGCGCCTGGCAGGTCTCCCGGGAGTGATGGGATCCCCTCGTCCGGAACTAATCCGGATTACCGCAGCACAACTTTCGGGAGCTATGTGAGGCATCTTTGCCGGCCACCGCGACGGCGAGGGCTGACGCAAAGTCGGCGCAATCCAGCTTTACCCGGTTCGGGCGAATCGGGGGACTTTGAGCCATGCGTTTGTGCGGGCTGGAAACCACACGCAATCTGCGTTGCGCTTCGCTAATTGGTCTGTTGCTGGCCGGCTTCGGGATCGGCATTGCCCAGATCGGCGATGCCAGGGCGCTTGACCAGCCCAAGCAGTTCCGCAGCGCGATCAAGCGAAACGCTCCAGCCGGCAAACCCTTTGCTGCATTGCAGAGGCGGCAAAACTTCAATCCGGCTGCCGGCCAGAAGACACCTTCCGAATCCGTTCTCGGCAACCGCGACGCGGCGACTCATGATCGGCAGTTCGGCAGACGGCCGCTCGATAAGGCTGTGCTGGGGAAATCTGCCAACCGAGACGTCACAACGGGCAAAGAACCGAACGGGCAGCTCGGCAGGGGGCTCAACGGACAGGTCGGCAGAGGTTTGGGCGGCCAAGCCGGCTTGACCAGAGGTCCGACCGGTCAGTCCGGCTTCGGCAAGTCCGCCTTCGGCAGGAACCCGGCCGAACGGCGCACGCTGATTCTCGCCCACCGCCAAGAAATCCTCACTTCTCGACTTCGGTTGCCGTACCGGCCGCTCCCTGGCGAGGCCGGCTTCACCGGAGTGCCGCCGCGCGGCGAGACGCGTTTTGTGCCCAACGAGCTGGTGCTCCGTGTCGCTCCCACTGTTTCACCGCAAGCGCTCGATGCTGCCATGCGGCGGCACGGGCTCACCACCGTCGAATCGCAACGGATGGATCTGACAGGCGGCACGCTTGTGCGGCTGCGCTACAGCGATGGCCGCGAGGTGGCCGACGTGGTTCGCGCGCTGGAAAACGAAAACCTCGGCGTCGCTCAGCCGGATTATGTTTACACCGTTCAGCAGGACATGCAGCTTGCAGGAAAGGGCGCACCCGGCAGACTCGATCAATATGCCGTCGTCAAGCTGCACCTCGACGAAGCGCATCGCCTTGCCACCGGTGCGAAAGTGCTGGTCGCGGTGATCGATTCCAAGATCGACTCGACGCACCCGGATCTTGCCGGTGCGATCGCTGATGAATTCGACGCCGTGGGCACGCGCGACCCGCCGGATCCGCATGGGACCGGTATGGGCGGCGCCATTGCGGCGCACCGCACGCTGATCGGCGTCGCTCCGGGAGCGCGCATTCTCGCGGTGCGCGCGTTCTCTCCGGATGCGGGGAAATCACCGCAGGCCACCACCCGTTACATCATTGCCGGCCTTGACTGGGCGATCAGCAAAGGCGCCCGGATCGTCAATATGAGCTTTGCCGGGCCATACGATCCAATGCTGCAACTGGCGATGAAGAATGCCCACGACAAAGGCGTGGTGTTGATCGCCGCATCCGGCAATCTCGGCCCGAAATCGCCGCCGCTTTATCCGGCCGCGGACTCGCACGTCATCGCCGTGACTGCCACCGACGAGCGCGATCAATTGTTTGCGCAATCCGTTCGCGGCCCACACATCGCGCTTGCCGCGCCCGGGGTCGACGTCGTGGTGCCGGCTCCGAACAAAGGATATCAATTCACCACTGGAACCTCGGTCGCAGCCGCCGAGGTCAGCGGCGTCGCGGCCTTGCTGATCGCGCGCCACCCCGAGGTCGATGCCGATACCGTGCTGGAAGTGCTTACGTCGAGCGCCAGGAGGTTGGACCCGAAGGGCCGAGACGATGATTTTGGCTGGGGTCTCGTCGATCCTTCGGAGGCGCTCGCCGAGCTCGATGCGCGAATTGCCGGCAGTCAGGTGGCAGGGCAGCCAAAGCCTCCGCCGTCAGCGGCGGCAACCGCGAAACAGACGGCCCCACGGCCATTTGCGCCGAAACCGGCGTCGCTCTCGGCGCAATAAATCGCGTAGGCTGGTAGGGTGTGCAACCGCGCGCCCGCGGCGTCCGACCGCGTGCGCAAAATCGCGATCGCGCGGTTGCGCACGCCGTCCGCTCTCGCGACGCGATTTTGCACACCCTACGGGGCAGGTGGCAGCCGATAAAGCTCGCCGTATTTCTTGCACAAATAACCAAGGTACGGTTCGATGCGCATCGCGCTGCCGGTTGCCCGCTCGATCAATTCGCCCGGCGGGTACTTCCGTCCATGCCGGTAGAGGTTGTCGCGCAGCCAGCCGTGTAGCGTGGCAAACCTGCCGGTTTCGATCTCGCGCGGGATTTCAGGATGAGCAGCAAGCGCAGCGTCATAGAAGTGCGCGCTCAAGATGTTGCCGATCGTGTAGCTCTGGAACGCGCCGCCGATACCGCCGTAATACCAATGCACGTCCTGGAGGCAGCCGTCGCGGTCGTCAGCCGGAACGACGCCGATATCGGTGCGCATTGCTTCGCGCCACGCTTCGGGCAGATCGCTCGCCCGCAGGCGACCTTCGAGCATTGCAAGTTCAAGCTCGAAGCGCAGCATGACGTGCAGGTTGTACGTCACTTCGTCGGCGTCGGTGCGGATCAGCGAGCGCTCGACCTTGTTGATGGCGCGATAGAAGGTTTCCACCGGCACGTGCTCGAACTGGCTGGGGAACGTCTGCTGCAGTTTCGGATAATAATGGCGCCAGAATGCACGGCTGCGCCCGACAACATTCTCCCACAGCCGGGATTGGCTTTCGTGGACGCCGGCCGAAACTCCGTGGCCAAGCGGCATGCCATCGAGCGCGGCCTCGACGCCTTGCTCGTACATGGCATGGCCGGCCTCGTGTAGAGTCGAGAACAGAGCCTGTCCCAAATCATTCTCGAAAATGCGCGTCGTGATGCGCACGTCACCGGTCGAAAATCTGGTGCAGAAGGGGTGATGGGTTTCGTCGAGCCGCCCGCGGGCAAAATCGTAGCCCATCTGCTCGGCGGTCGTGCGGCCGAAGCAGAGTTGCGCCGCCAAATCGAACTTGCCGCGCAGGCAATGATCCTCGATCGGCGGCTCATCGGCGATCGCCTGGACGATCGGCAGTAAATGTTGCCGCAATTCGGAAAACAGGCGCCGAACGGAGGCCGTGGTCATTCCTTCATCCGCATCGTCAATCGACGGATCGGCGAGGTGCGCGTAGGGCGCAAAAAACTCCGCATATTCGCGGCTCAGATCGAGCGTCTTTTCCAGGAACGGCACCATGGCGGCAAAATCGTTTGCCGGCCGCGCCCGCGTCCAGGCGTCGTATGAAGCGGAGGCGTGCGCATTGGAGCGCGCGACAAACTCGGCGGGCACCCTGCGCGCCTTTTCGAAATCGCGCCTGGCCACGCGTACAAGGCTCGCCTCGGTGCTGTCGGCAGGCAGGCTCTCGGCCCATGGGGCAAGCGCGTCGATGATCCTGCCCAGCTGAGCATCAACCGATCGCTCGTGAGCGAGCCTTCGTAACAAAGCACCATGGCGGCCGCGAGCTTGGGCGCCGGCGGCCGGCATGTAAGTCGCCTGATCCCAGCCAAGCACGGAGGCGGCCGATTCCAGATCCGCGATTTCGAGCAGACGATGGCGCAACTCCGCGAGCTTGGATTCGATCGGACGCCGATTTCTTTTGCCGGACGCCGCTGCTCGCGATCCCAGCGGACTCGATTTCGCAGTCATGTTTTCTTGCATGGATGATCCACAGAGCGATGCGGGAGAGCCTGGAATATCGAATCTCTCATAACCAGATAGGAGGCCTCTTTCCAGAAAGGCAGATCATGTCCATTCGCCCCGTCAAACGGATCGCCACGTCAAAGCCAACGATCGAAGGCGCTGGCGTCAAGCTCCGCCGCGCCTTCGGCTTCGGCGATACCGATGAATTCGACCCATTCCTGCTGCTCGACGATTTCCGCAACGATCGCCCGGACGATTACCGCGCCGGATTCCCATGGCATCCGCATCGCGGAATCGAGACGATCACTTACGTGCTCGCCGGAACCGTGGAGCACGGCGACAGCCTCGGCAATCAGGGAAAACTTGGAGCCGGAGACGTGCAATGGATGACGGCCGGACGCGGGATCATGCACCAGGAAATGCCGCAGGGCGATACCCGCGGCCGCATGCACGGATTCCAGTTGTGGGCCAACCTGCCGTCGTCATTGAAAATGACTGCGCCGCGTTATCAGGACATCCCGGCAAGGGAGATTCCGGAGGTCGTTGATGACGACGGCACGATTGTGCGAGTCATTTGCGGCGAGTTCTGGGGTAAGCGCGGGCCGGTGGACGGCACTGCTGCCGAGCCTCGGTATCTCGACATCTTCGTCCCCGCTGGACGACGCAAGAGCCTGCCGGTCGAGACCGGCCGGCATGCCTTCGCCTATGTGTTCGAGGGATCGGGCCGGTTTGCCGGCGCGTCGCAGCCCTTCGGGGTGCTCACCGAAAGAGACTCGCCGGCCGGCGATACTTTGGCGCGTGAGCAGACCGGCAATCGCTCGCTCGTCGTGTTCGACTCCGGCGATGAGGTCACCATCGAGGCCGGAGAGGCGGGCATTCGATTCCTGCTCGTATCGGGCAAGCCGATCCAGGAACCCGTGGCCTGGTATGGGCCGATCGTGATGAATACGCAGGCTGAACTCGAACGTGCCGTCGCCGAGTTGCGCAACGGCACGTTCATCAAGCCCTAATCACTGCGCGGGGCCGTTGAACACGACCTCATCCTTGCTCGGGCCGCTCTTGGGCGCGGGCTTGGCCCAGGTGATCGTGCCGCGGAGACTGGCCGGTTGGGCAAGCGTTATCGACAAGTGCTCCTGGTCCTTGGGGGCGCTGCGAGCAAGGTGCCAAGTGGCAACATTCTGATCGGCCCCCTGATAGCCGGGACCGGTAACGGCAACTATCTTGCTATCGGCCGGGAGCGTCAGTTTCACCGTGAGACCTTCGGCGATGACGCCCCTGCCCTGCACGCCGTTGTTGCGGATGGTGATTGGATACGTGATGCCGCCGGGGCCCTGTTCTCCCTTGGCGATCTGACCCTGCATCGGGGCGCGGACGCCGATTTCATCGCGGGCCCAGAAGTAGATTTGCCGCAAATGTCCTGGCGTCAACCGCGCCCTGGAGAAATTGCCCATGTCGAGGTTGGGATTGTTATTGCCGATCTCGGCCCGGTACTGCGGCATCGCGGTGGTATGATTGTAGACCAGGTTCGAGAAGTAATCGAAATTCATGTTGTAGGCGCCCATGTTGCCGCGCGGCCCGTTCAAGGTGGCGCCGTGACACTGGCCGCAGCCCATGGTGATCATCGAGACTTGGCCCGGAGGAGCGCCGGCCGGGACCTCGGTTCGCCACTTGCCGGGCTCCGACGGTTTCGGCATCGAGGCAAAGTACGCGGCGAGATCGGCGGCATCCTTGTCGCTGACCTGGCTCTCGACGAAGGCCGGCATGATGCCCCAGGGCTGGCGGACCGCACGCAGGACCTGCGCGGCACTCAATCCGCGGCCGGCCAAATCGGGGCCGAAACCGCCTTGGCCCAAAGCACCGTGGCAGTTCTTGCAGTCGGTTGCTCTGGGCGCGGCCCGGTCCCAGTAGGCTTTTCCGGCTGCCGCATCGCCCGCGGTCTGCGCCAGCGCGCTCTGCGCCAGCGGAAGGGCCAAGAGCGTGAACAACAGTTTCTTCATGGAAGGTCTCCTCCCCTTGGTATTTGTTGCCGGGAACCAGCAACTGCTCGTGAGAGCGCTCTGCACTCGCCCCAACGTCCTGCTGGTCTAGAGATTGATGATGAACCCAAAATTGCTCAATCGCAAGGCGGGCCGGCGCAGAAGCGAAGCCGGTCCGACGCCGATCACTTGTAGAATTCGACCGAAGCCTGCCGGAAGAACACGAAATTCATCGGGACGACCGAGATCGGCCCATTTATTCCGAAGACCGCAATCTCAAACTTGTCACCGGGCTTGACCGAGTCGGCGAGGACCACTCGATTGGGCATATTGAACCCCGCAATTGTCGCAGGGCTGACGATGCCCAGCCGCCGCGGCATCTGGCCGTTCACCCAGACTTCGGCATAGTCGTCCACGTAAGCTGTCAATACGGCTTTGGCGCCAGTCGGGTCGAAATCTCCTATCTTCGCCGGGACAGTCAGGTTCGTCCGGAACCAGAGAAAGGATACCTTCCCGCCACCGCGCCGGGCGGCGAGGTCTTTGGGCTCGATCTTTGGCCACGACGAATCGTCGAAGCCAGCCGCACCAGCGTGCGGGTTGATATCATATGATGTTTCGTAGCCGGGCATGTGGTTGGGAATGGCAGGGCCTTCGACGATCTTCGCCTCCATGGTTTTCCACTGCGCCCCCATGGCTCCTGCTCCTTGCGCGGTCATCAGATCGACCGAGAGCGAGGGCGGGAGGGCCGGCGCCGACTGCGGCAGCGGCGCAGGTGTGGGCGCCTGCGCGGTCGCAATCCCCGAGATCA
Organism: Xanthobacteraceae bacterium; assembly: GCA_036557705.1. Lineage (GTDB taxonomy): Bacteria > Pseudomonadota > Alphaproteobacteria > Rhizobiales > Xanthobacteraceae > VAZQ01. Next base: position 3,231 of record DATBHB010000032.1, on the reverse strand, counting down.
TGGCCACCATGCCGGCCAGCGCCGCACCCATCAGCAGACCGTGGCGAATTTTCCTTTGCATGGATCCTCCCTATTACCCGACTTTCTTCATACCGAAAGAACTGTGGCACGATCGTCCCTCCCGGACAACGACAACGCGGGTCGGCGGACGCTACTGAACCCGTACCTGAGCAGGAGTTCTGAGATCATGGTTGCGGAATCGGCGCCATCGTGTCATTGCTTGTGTGGAAATTCACACATGGCGACCAACCTTTCCATAGACCCTGAGTTGATTGAGCAGGCGGGCAAAGTCAGCGGCAAGCGCACGAAGAAAGCCGCAGTCACCAAGGCGTTGCAGGAGTTCATCGCACGCAGGCGACAGAAACACTTGCTGGAGCTGATGGGCAAGCTCGAATGGGATCCCGCCTATGACTACAAGGCGGAGCGCTCCCGGAAGTGAGTCTATTCGTCGATACGAGTGTATGGTCTCTTGCGCTTCGGCGCGACTCACCCTCTTCGGCTGCGGAAGTGCAAGCGCTGGCGCACGCGATCGAAGTCGGCGAGACGCTCGTTACGACCGGGTTGGTCCTCCAGGAATTGCCGCAAGGCTTTTCGGGGCCAAAGGCCCGCAGAGATATTGTGGATCAATTCTCGGCATTGCCATTTCTGATGCCGGATCGCGACGATCACATCCAAGCCGCAGAATTGAGAAATCGCTGCCGGCGTGCCGGAACGCAGATTGGAACGATTGACCAAGTGCGAGAAGCCGGCCGACCTGCCAGCCTATAAGGCCGCGCAGCGTCAGTCTCATCATCAACATGCGGATTGCCGGAGACTCAAGCTCACAGTGCCGCTCATGCCGCGTGCACTCGCCGACGGTCTGATCGAATAAGATAGGCGATGGCGGTATGACACTATCTGTCCATTTCGCGACGGTGCAGCAAAATCCGCCGCTTTCGGAGGACACCGGACTTCGGACTGGCCTCCACCAGCCCAGACTCGAGCAAAAAGGACCCAAAGCGGGCATCTACTGATGCAGGCGGTTGTATGCTTGACCTCGCACAACCTTAATCAGGTGTTTGGCCGCCGCGATCACTCCGCCTTGATGTTGGCCGCCCGGATCACCTTGGCCCATTTGTCGGTATCTTCGGCAATGAAGTTGCTGAAGTCGGTACTTGGAAAGACTGCGGCACCCAAGGCGGCCAGCCGTTCCTTGATTTTGGGATCGATGAGCGCCGCATTGACCTCCTTGTTAAGCCTATCAACGATTTCGACGGGCGTCCTTTTGGGCGCACCAAGCCCAAACACGCCGCTCGCTTCGTAGCCGGGCACGAACTCGCGCATCGTAGGTACGCCTGGCAACAACTCCGAACGTGACGCTGAGGTTACGGCTAATGCGCGCAATTTCCCGCTGCGAATATGTTCGAGTGAGGAGAGGATGGAGTCAAACATGATCTCAACTTTGCCGCCGATAAGATCGATGAGCGCTGGTCCCGGATTGGTATATTGCACCGTTACCAGATCGACGCCGGCCATCGACTTAAACAGTTCGCCATAGAGGCGTGTTGCAGAGCCAACACCGACTGCGGCCATGTTGAGCTTTCCAGGATTGGCCTTTGCGTAAGCAATGAATTCCGGGAGGCTCTTTACCGGAACTGATGGACTGATTTCCATCACGTTGAATGTGCGAGCAATACTCGCAATGGGAACAATGTCACGGATGAAATTAAAATTGAGCCTGTTGTAAAGCGTTGCATTGATGGTATTGGAAACGGTGACCTGAAGTAGCGTATAGCCGTCTGGCGGTGCACGCACGACAGTCTCGGTGGCGATATTGGTTCCTGCGCCCGGTCGGTTCTCGACGATGAACGGCTGCCTCAATCGCTCTGAAAGCCATTGGGCAATCAGACGCGCGACAATGTCGGTCGGGCCTCCAGGACCAAAGCCGGCCACGATTCGAACCGGCCGTGTCGGATAGGCTCCTGCCGACGCGATTCGCGAGACCGCCGGCAGCCCGGCCACGCCAGCTGCGAGATGCAGAACTCGACGGCGGGAAAGTGTCATGACATCCCCTGCGCTCGGAATTCCCTCAACGGATTACCGCCTCATGAGTTGCAGAATCGGCTCGTCAACCCTCGCCGAAGCGAGGAACTGGCTTGAACAGTCTTCGTTCAAATAGCAAAATGGCTTTACGATACAAGGTAAAGCGCCTTTACCGTGGTGTCAAGTGATTTTACCGCACATGCAAAAGAACGTTCGAAAGCACGAGCCGAGTGCGGATGATCGACACCGTCCGCCCTATATCGGTGCTTTTCTACGCTTGACTTATCAGGCGACCCGCAGCCGGCTATTCAAAGCACTCACGGAACGTGGCTTCACCGATTTGAACCCGGCACTTCTCAATGTGTTTGTATATCCACCCCCCGATGGGATACGCCCGACCGAACTCGCGGAGCGCTTAAACATAAGCAAGCAAGCTCTCAACTATCTGCTGGGCCAGCTGGAAACCCTTGGGTATGTCAAACGGCGGGCGGGAAAGGGCGCCCAACGGCTGGTGTTTCTGACGCGGCGCGGATGGCAAGTATTTGAAACGCAATGGGAGGCCTTGCAAGCATTGGAGGATGAATGGTCAACGCGCATTGGCGCGAGAAAGTTCGAAGACCTCAAGAACACACTTCGACAACTGTCATCAGGCGGTGCGCCAGAGCCAAATGGACGCGCGTAGCCAACATAAATCGAGGCAGGTATTAGGGTCTGTCATCGCTGTGACAGCCTGGACATATACGATTTCCGCAATTGGTACCTTGCCTCCATCGCCGCGGCGCACAAACCCTCGTTGCGATCGGGGGGACAGCGGACATAAACGGCTATTTCCCAAGCTGATGCTTGCAGGACGCAGAAGGCGCTTTTTCAAGTCGGGCCCCGAGTCGGGCCGCGACTATCAACCCTACCTATGCCTCCTTTTTTGATGCACATGATGCGGATCAGAGTTACGGATGTTTGCGCCAGCGCATAATGGTTTCTTGGCCCAGTGTCGTCGTTGAAAAAAAGAGGCGGTCCGTACACGAGACCGCCTCTTCCTCGATTTGACTCTCGCGGAGCGCGGGCAAAGCACGAAATGCGCTTCGTCCACACCCTAGACGAGCGTTTCCTTGGTTTGAATCATATCAGGGGGCCTCGGCGAGCCTGTAGGACCATGTGTGAACTACGGGGTAGCGATTGAGGTAATCGATGCCGGCCATGATGCGCTCT
>DATBHB010000031.1:0-53879 GCA_036557705.1 Xanthobacteraceae bacterium | reverse complement strand
AAATCATTGATATTCACCGGCTCCGATTTTTTCTCGCCTTTTTGCAACAGGGTGCGCAGACGGCTGATGATTTCTGCGGCCCGATGATTGTCGTGCACAATGTCCTCAGCGTGTCGCGAAGCTCGGCAAGATCGGGCGTCTCCTGCTCGGCCAGGTAGAGTGCCGCCTGCGCATTCGAAAGAATTGCGGAGAGCGGCTGGCTGACCTCGTGGGCGATCGAGCCTGAGAGCTCGCCGAGCAACGAAACTCGCATGAGATGCGCAAGCTCTTGGCGTTGCTCCGCGGCCTCGGCTTGTGCAGCTTTCTGTTGGGTCACGTCGATGAAAATCCCGCTCAGTTGGTCCGGCTTGCTCTGCGAATGGGGGGCTGCGTGCGCCCGAATCCGGAGCCAGCGGACTTGCCCATCAGATCGCCGCACACGGAACTCTGTGATGCCTACAGGGTGCAGATTACTGGCCTTCCGGAACCACGCGACCGTACTCTGGCGATCGTCGGGATGCACTGCCGCCAAGAGCGTATCGCGATCGAGCGGTGCATCTTTGTTGAGGCCGAACAGCGCGCGGCAATGCTCTGTCGCCCATAATTGGCCGTTGCGCCGGTCGAATTGCCAGAGGCCGACATTCGCCGATGCGGCCGTAGACGTCATCCGCTCCTCGCTTTGGTTGAGGGCGCTTTCGGCGGCTCGAAGCCTGCGGTTTTGAAAGACCATATAGAAAATAATCAATCCCTGGGCGACCAACGTGACCGCGATCAGTGCGAATGGCCAACGATATTGCACCCACAGCGATGGCTCGCGAAATTGCACAACGCTCCCGCCCGGCAACAGTGCTTCGCTGATGCCCCATCGCCGCAGCTCCCGCCAATCGTATGTTGGTACGCTAAATTTCAGGGGCGGAGATCGGATATCCGCTGGCTTCTCACCTTTTAGGATTCGGATGGCGACCCCGGCGGCTTGCTCGCCCATAGCTTGGGTTGGAAGCAAGGGGCCTCCTACGATCCCCCGGCCCAACTGGTAGTCGCCAATGCCGAACACAGGCACGGACGCGACTTGGCGGATGGCATCGAGCGCGCGATCCTGCATATAAGGGACCCCGGCCACGTCTTTCGAAACGAGAGTCCAAAGGATTGCGGAACGCGGCGGCATCTTGGCGGCACGTCCCAACATCTCGCTGAATGTTAATTGGTTGAACCAGTCGATATTCAGGTGAGCGGCAAACACCTGGAAAACGGGTTCTAGTTCCGCGGCCCAAAACCGCTCGACGGGCGAATTACCAACAGCAACTGCCAGATCTGTCGTTTTCGGCCGCGTTTGCAGAATGTTCGTCACCAAGGCGCGCAGATCGAGGTCGAACACGACGGCTGTGTCGTTCTCGGTGAGGGCGGCGCCGGGAATGCGCCGGAGATCGGCTCCCGTTACCATCATGGGTGTTGCCGGAAACAGCTGCGTCCGATGACGGTGCATGAAGAACGCTGCCGGCGCTCCTATCGGCACGATCAGGTCGAGCTTGCGGCCAGAAAGGAGCGCCCGAATGTACTCAACGAACGGCGTTTCCTCCTCCGCGGTCCGGGCCCGCGCTGTGTCCAACGAGACCTCGTAAAGGTCAATCGGCTCCGTGGATTTCCTGGTGAGTTCGGCGCGGAAGCTTCCGGCGACATCGCTCCATGGCGAATAGGGATGGCCGAATGCGTGCAGCAGGAGGACCCGTCGCGGTTCAGCTGCGGGAGAGGAAACCGTCATCAAACACAGGAGGGCTGCAATCCAGAATGCGCCGCGTAGCCAATTCATCGTTCTGACGGCCAGGATACCTTCTCATACGATAGGCGCGCGATCAGGGGCCGAGCGGCCAGTCCAAAACGCAACGCACGCGCTTCGGTCTAGCATCGGACGCAGCATGCGGCCAATCGGAATCCGCAGCCCCTCATGCATAATCGCGTAGGATTTACTGTAATTTTCGAATTGGTAATCCCGTCCGGATTATTAAAAAGCTGTGACACCGCCCAGAGCTGAAGTGCAGCATAGACCTCGTCCCGAGGACGCCCGCGCGGGACCCAGCGGCTCCGCGAGGCAGCAGAACCCAAGATCGGGTCAACCGAGACAAGATGGTCCGAGGCTGTGTTGCCCAAGCTCAGTCACAAGCTCGCGGCGAAAGCTACGAAGTTCAGCAGCAGCGTTATTTCATCTACGTTAACTGATGGCCTCTTCCGCCGGGCGTTCCCGAGGCGTGATCCAAATGCATAGGTGTATTGCCCCAAAGGGCAATATACGAGCCAGCCATTTGAACCCAAAATTCGGCGCCCCACGATGGGAATCTATCGGGCGGGCGTGTAGAGCGTTAGTCAGGGAGACCAACAACATGAGCACGGTCAGGACGATTGGGATCGCGGTGCTCGCGATGCTCGCTGCCATGATAGCGGCTGGCTCGCCGGCGACCGCGCAGCAACAGCAACCGCCGAACATACTGGTCATAATGGGAGACGATGTCGGCTGGTTCAACATCGGCGCCTATCATCGGGGGATCATGTCTGGCAAGACGCCAAACCTCGACCAGTTGGCCGCGCAGGGCATGATGTTTACCGATTATTACGCCGAAGCAAGTTGCACGGCCGGCAGGGCGAACTTCATCACCGGCGAGATACCGCTACGCACGGGCCTGACCACTGTGGGGCAGGCCGGCGCCGATGTGGGTTTACCGGACCAAGCCGTAACGCTCGCCACCGTGCTGAAATCGCTGGGGTATGAAACCGGACAATTCGGAAAGAACCACCTGGGCGATCTGAACAAGTACCTGCCGACGGTGCATGGGTTCGATGAATATTTCGGCTATCTCTACCATCTCGATGCCATGTCGGACCCGTACTGGTTCGATTACCCGCAAGACTGGATCGACAAGTACGGCCCGCGGGACTTGGTGCACTCCTACGCGACGGACGTTGACGATGCAACCATGCAGCCGCGCTGGGGGAGGGTCGGCAAGCAGCGGATCGTCGATGAAGGTCCGCTGGCGCCGTTTCCAAACATGGCAGGACTGCAGAATTGGCAGGAAGGGCGCAAGGCGAAATATGACATGGAGACGTTCGACGATGTGCTCGTCAAGGCATCGAGCGACTTCATGGACAAGGCGAAGCGGGACGGCAAGCCGTTTTTCATCTGGCACAATACCACCCGCATGCACGTATTCACTTACATTCCGCCGAAATATCAGCGGATGATGAATCCTGACTCCAATTACGGTCTGGAAGAGGCCGGAATGGCCCAGATGGACGACAGCGTCGGCGCATTGCTCAAGCATCTGGACGACATCGGCGAAGTCAATAACACGATCGTGATCTTCACCACCGATAACGGCGCCGAAGTCTTCACCTGGCCGGATGGCGGCATGACGCCGTTCAAGAATACCAAAGGCACTGTCGGTGAGGGCGGATTCCGTGTCCCGGCGATCATTCGCTGGCCGGGCAAGATCAAGCCGAGCAGCGTCCAAAATGGCTTGTTCTCCGGTCTCGATTGGCTTCCAACCCTCGCTGCCGCGGCAGGGAACCCCAACATTACCCAGCAGCTGCTGCAAGGCGTGAAGCTCGGCGACCGGACCTACAAGAACCATCTGGACGGCTACAATCAGATGGACCTGTTGCTTGGTAACGGGCCATCAAAGCGGCATGAGCTGTTCTACTTCGGTGGACCGACCCTTGGTGCCATCCGCATCGACGACTTCAAGTTCCAGTTCTACCAACAGCCTTATGGCTGGCCTGGTGAAAAGACCACGACGGACATGCCGACAATCGTCAATATTCGCCAAGATCCCTTCGAGCGAACGCCGTCAATCCGGGGTGAGACGTTAAATCATCTAGGCGGCGGCTATATGAACGACTTCTACGCGCGGGAGTTCTGGCGTTTCGTCCTGGTGCAGCAGCAGGTTGCAGCATTGGCGCAGACCGCCATCGAATTTCCTCCGATGCAGGCGCCGGCCTCGTTCAACCTGGAAGCGGTCAAGCGCCAGATTGACGAGATGATGAAATCACACGAAGGCCAATAGCCAGGCGACGATATGGCCCGATGATGGGCTGAGATACTGGGAGCGCCCGTGGGCAGGACGCTCCCAGTTTCCCTCAGCGCCGGGACGGGTTGAGCCAAAGCGCGTCATGAGCAACGGGACACACATAGTTGCTCGGCAGCCCTGAGCATCCCTTCAGACCGCTACCCGACCGACCTTCCCTGTGACCTTCGGCGTGGAGCGCCGACAGCGGTGCCGCGTTACCCGAAGCTGTGGCGTCTCTGCCACGCGCAATAAGAAAACGTGCCGCAAGCGGATCGGGCGCGGCCAAGCCTGCGCGGTCGCTCTCGATCGCCATAATCGTCAATTACGATGTATTTCACTTAACTTGAGAGCAGATTGCCGGCACCGGAAGCGCGATGAAACCCCCTCGCGGCAAATCCATTGCGGCCTTGGCGGTCGCGCTTTGCGCGACGGCAGCGAACGCCGACGAAGGCGGTGTCAGCTTTTGGCTGCCGGGTGAATTCGGCAGTCTCGCGGCGGCGCCGCTGGTGCCCGGTTGGGCAGTTGGGTTTATCAATATCTACAACGCCACGAGCGCATCGGGAGCCGTCGCCGCCGCTCGCGAGATCACGATCGGCAACCTCAACCCGACCGTGAAGGTCAATTTAAACCTCAATCTAGCCGCCAAAGTCGATCTGGCCCTGGTCTCTCCGAGCTACGTGTTCGCAACTCCGGTGTTGGGAGGTCAGCTTGCGGTCAGCCTGGCCGGAGCCGTCGGTCGCCCGAACGCGGATATAAACGGCACGCTGACGCTCTCAGCCGGGCCAATCACAATTACGAAGCAGGGGGAAATCAGCGATTCCCGATGGGGTGTCGCCGATCTCTTCCCACAGGCTTCGCTGCGCTGGAATAACGGCGTCAACTCCTGGATGCTCTATACGACTGGCGACGTCCCGGTGGGCACCTATGACCGCACGCGTCTTGCCAATGTCGGTCTCGGCCACGGCGCCGCTGATGGTGGCGCAGGCTACACCTATTTCGACCCCGCCACCGGACACGAGTTTTCCGTCGTGACTGGACTCACCTACAATTTCGTCAACCCGAGCACGAACTACCAGAACGGCATCGACTGGCATGTCGACTGGGGCGCCTCGCAGTTCCTCACGAAGACATGGCAGGTTGGGGCGGTCGGCTATTTCTTCCAGCAGCTCACAGCGGACAAGGGCTGCGCTCCGATCCTGTGCCCATTCAAGACTCGCGTGGCGGGAATAGGTCCTCAAATGGGATTCATTTTCCCGGCCGGAGAGATGCAGGGCTATCTCAATCTGAAGGGCTATCGAGATTTCGATGCCGAGAATCGCGCACCGGGCTGGAGCGTATGGGTGAGTCTGGCATTTTCTCCCAAGCCGCCCGAGGCGCCAGCGCCGTCATCGCGACACTGACCACCTCGACCGCAACCCGCGGTAGGTACCTATTGCCCATCTCTTCTGCGCGGCGTTTCCCGGATTCGATCGCCCGGCGACATTAACAATTCGTAATGCCGGGGCTGCAACCCATGGCACTGCCGACGGTTGCAATTAGGGAGAAAGGACAAAAGAGAGGCTAGAATGCTCAACAGAATGGCGAGAAAGTCTTCGAGAAGCGCAGTTCTCATCGGCTCGATCCTCGCGGTTGTGGCCGGAATCGGAATGGCGTCGGCCCAACCCGGATCGTCATTTCAGACGCGCGGCGAGCGCCAGTCGGAAGGCAAGACAGCGGTTCCTTCGCCGTTTTCAAGGTCGCCACACACGCCGGAAGCGTATGGAGAACGGTACCGAGGTTACGCCTACGTCCCGGGCAGAGTCGTGGTGCGTCCTCATAGAGTCTGGCGGCATCATTACCGCTATTGATCAGGCCCGTTTGCGCGTGATCGACAGCCCGCGAGAGGGGTGGGATTTGCTCTCTCTCGCGGGAAAGTTCTCTACACCGCCCCAAACGCGGTGCGGACGATTGAATGACTATGTGCGCGGACTATGTGCGCGCATTTTTTCAAAAATCCGGCTTCTGCGCCGCTGGCGTCCCGTAGTCGGTGCCGAACGGGTTGATATTGTTCTCGGAGCAGATGTCCTCCGACAAGGTCCGGTTGACACGATCGTACTGCCGTAGCGCCTGCCAGGGCTGGTTGAACGTGCCCGGATCATTAATGGTCATATGGATTTCCAGCTTCCTGCCGTCCTCGATCAGCCGCCAGTGTTCCGTGACGTGCAGCTTATCGGTATGCGGTGTGCGATAGTTGTCGAGGAATGTTTTGTCGTTAAGGCCAATGGTATCGACCACGAGCGTATCGCTCTCGTAGTGGCCGATCGATTCTCCGTACCAGGATGGTTTCGGATTGGCCGAATGAGACGCATTCAGATGGATATGCCGCACTTCGGCGTTCCCGGAGAAGATCATCGCGACTTCCATGGGGGACTGCAGGATGAACAGAGCACCCCCGAGCAATACATCAAAGCCCGGAACGCCGGCAGCCGTGCATGAGGAACGCGCCGTGAAGGCGAACTTTCCCGCAAGCACTCTGTCGTTGTCCTTCTTCATTACGTCTTTCGCCCATTGCTTCAAATTGGGGTTGCTGATGTCGCTGATCCGTTGGGTTGGCTGTTGTCCGGTGACGCGGGATTCGTCATTGGAAATGTAGGGATGGGCCGGGTCCTGACCGATCGGCTTTGGCGAGCCCGGAACCGGAAGGAATGCACCGATGCCGATACCGACCCAGGCTGTCCGGGCGGTCGGAGAGAAAACGGGCGGCGCGCTCGCCGCCATGGCCCGTCCTGCTATCGCCGTCTCGGCGAGGGTTACCAACAGCCCCAGCGAGAGTATCTGCCCTTTTCTATTAGGATTCCGCATCTTTCCTCCTCGGCGGTGCCATTATTCACTTCACCGATCGGCAATGCAGCCGACCCAATCTGAATCGCCGTGCCTACGCACGCGCGTGGGCCATCAGGGCGTTTACGCCCGTCAGTTGACGAGCTATGGCAAGCGCGGAAGCGCGTTGCGCCTTTGCCCGCCCCTACTTGGTCTGCTCGAAATAGCGCAGATCCGGCGGTTTCTGCCCCTTCCGCACCGGCATGAGCATGCCATTCCCCATAAAGTAATGTTCATTGCCGATGACGATCTGCGCATTGTCCTCGCCGCAATAGTATTCCGACCATTGGGCGGGTGCGTTCGGATTTCGGAAATAGCGCTTGTCGACGGTCCATGGCCGCGTCAAGGCGTGATCGATAGTCGTCATCTCGTCGTGAAGAAGATTTGGATCGGCCTTGTCGAGATAGAAGCGCTCTTTGAAAATCGACTGGTTGTCGATGTGCAGGGGCAGGCCTGCCGGATCGTAGGCGCGCGGTCCCTTGAATGGGCCGCGGGTCTCGACTTCGAGCACGTCGTAGCGGCCGTCGTCGTCCTCGTCGATCCAGCGGCCGATGGAATAGCCTGCCCATGATGCTTCGATGCCGCTCGGCCAACCGCGTCCGTCAGTGAATATGCGCCGGCCGTGATCGTCCCAGTCGATCAGGATGTAAGTAGTAGCGGGCGTGATCACGTATTCCTGCGGTCCGAACGCCATCATCATGTGCGGCATGCCGGCCGGGAGGCAGCGGGCGGTGGAAATGAGGCCGAGCCCGCCTTTGGCCTGATCTGCGAGACTTGCTTCAAAGATTTTCACGTATTCGGGCGTGAGCGGCGCGCCCGATGCGAGCCCCCACGGCTTCGTCGGGTCATGACCCGCCTGGCCGGGAAGCCCAGGGATGACGACCCTGCGCCATTGACCCTTGAGGTCAGGATATTTGCCCAGATCGAATACCTGCGCGGCGGCTGGTAATATCGATGACACGAATGCCAGCGCGACGGCGCTGAAAATGGTTGTGTAAGACATCGCTGGCCTCCTCGGTGATCCGGCCCCGCTCGCGAAACTTGATAACGAGAGTATATGATAACGAGAGTATATAAAGTCCCGTAGGGTGGGCAAAGGCGCAATGCGCTTCAGCCCGTGCCATAGCCCGTCGACAGACGGGCGTAAACGCCCTAATGGCCCACGCGGACGCGTAGGTGGGCACGGCGCTTTTCTGCGTGTGGCGTGGCTCGTGCATGTGGATTGCGCCTTTGCCCATCCTACGGCGTGTCAGCCGAAGAGGTAAGAATCATGCGGGTCGAAGCGCTCGGTTACGTATGTGCGCGCACCACGGATCTGTCCGATTGGGCGAGTTTCGGTCCCGGCCTCCTCGGCCTCGAACGGGTCGACAAGAGTTCCTCCACAGTGGCGTTTCGCATGGACGACCGCAAACAGCGGATCATCGTCGAGGCCGGGGACGGCGGGGGAATTTCGGCGTTCGGCTGGGAGGTCAAGGATGCGGCCGCGCTCGCGGCGCTTGCGGCGCGGCTCGAGGAGGCCGGCATTGCGGTAGCGCGCGGGTCGCGCACGCTTGCCGACGAGCGGCTGGTCAAAGACCTCATCATCGTCCACGACCCGATCGGCAACCGGCTCGAAATCTTCCACGGCGCGGAGATCGCCTCCGACGCGTTCAAGCCCGGCCGCTCGATGTCCGGGTTTCGCACCGGGCCGCTGGGCCTCGGCCATGTCGTCCTCAATGTCGATGAGGTCGAAACTATCGACCGCCTGATGCCGTTCTACCGCGACCTGCTCGGCTTCCGGCTCACCGATTACTACCACCATCCGTTCGAGGCGCGCTTCCTGCACGTCAATCCGCGCCACCACAGCCTTGCATTCATCAAGACCGGCCATAGCGGCGTCCATCACATCATGATGGAAGTGTTCAGCTTCGACGACATGGGGCAGGGCTACGACATCGCGCTCGGAGAAGGCCGCGTCGCGACGACAATGGGCCGGCACACCAGCGATTTCATCACCTCGTTCTATTCGCGCACACCCTCGGGCTTCATGGTCGAATATGGCTGGGGCGCGCGCTCGATCGATCCAAATACCTGGGCGGCCTATGAGCGCAAGGAGGGTCCGAGCCTCTGGGGTCACGACCGCACCTGGCTCTCCGCCGAAGATCAGGCGGGCGCGCGGTCGCTGCGCTTGCAGAACGCCGCCAATGGCCTGCGGGCGCCGGTGCAGGTAATGAAAGGCAATTTCAACCTTATGGCGGGCGTCTGCCCGTGGTGGGACAGCATCAGCAAGGCATCGCGATAATAAACGTGGCGCTCCTAAGATCCTGTGGGAGACATGTGACATGACCAATGCCAAGATACCAACTTACCGTGGAAGCGGTAATGTCTTTGCTGATCTCGGCCTCGATAATCCTGAGGAAATGCGACTGCGTGCCGACTTAGTGTCAATCGCATTCGTCTGATGGCGTGCCGCCCAATGGATGCGGTTCGCCCGACAGCACTACCCGGTTTCGATTCCAGCGCGCCCGCCGAGGCGGGAAGCCGCGCGACTCCGGTCATGGAGCAATATATCGAGATCAAGGCAGCCCATCCGGGTTGCCTCTTGTTCTACCGGATGGGCGATTTCTATGAACTTTTCTTCGAGGACGCCGAAATTGCCGCGCACGCGCTCGGCATCGTACTGACCAAGCGCGGCAAGCATCTCGGCCGCGATATCCCGATGTGCGGCGTGCCGATCCACCGCGCCGACGAATATCTCAACCGCCTCATCGCCCTCGGCCACCGGGTCGCCGTCTGCGAGCAACTCGAGGATCCGGCGGAAGCAAGAAAGCGCGGCGCCAAAGCCGTGGTCCGCCGCGATGTGATCCGGCTGGTGACTCCCGGCACGCTCACCGAGGACACGCTGCTTGATGCCCGCCGCAATAATTATCTCCTTGCGCTGGCCCGCGCCCGCCCCTCCACGGCCGGGGAGGCAAGCCGGTTCGCGCTCGCCTGGATCGATATTTCGACCGGCGAGTTTCGCATCGCCGAATGCGATCGAAGTACGCTCGCCGCCGAGATTGCGCGGATTGAACCTGGAGAGATCATCGCGTCGGATGCGCTCTACGGCGACCCTGAACTCGCGCCCTATCTGCGGTCGCTGCCGGCGGTAACGCCGCTCACCAACGACGTATTCGACGGCGCAAGTGCCGAGCGCCGTCTCGCGGGTTATTTCGGGATCGCCAGCAGCGAGGCATTCGGCACGCTCACACGGCTCGAACTCACAGCCGCGGCGGCCGCCGTGAGCTATGTCGAGCGCACCCAGCTCGGCAAGCGGCCGCCACTGTCGCCGCCGCTGCGCGAGGCGGCCGGCACGACGCTCGCCATTGACCCGGCGACCCGCCTCAATCTCGAACTCATGCGCACGCTCTCGGGCGAGCGGCGCGGATCGCTCTGGGCGGCGATCGACCGTACCGTCACGCCGGCCGGCGCGCGGCTCCTGGCGCAGCGGCTTTCTGCCCCGCTCACCGCGCCCGATGCGATCGGGCAACGGCACGATGCAGTTGCGTTTCTTGTGAACGATCCCGCGTTGCGGGGCGATGTCCGCGCTGAGATCAAACGCGCCCCCGACCTCGCGCGTTCGCTGGCGCGGCTCGTTCTTGGCCGCGGCGGCCCGCGCGATCTCGCCGCAATCCGCGACGGGATAACGGCGGCGGTGAACTTGGCGGCGCGGCTCGAACAGGCGGGCGAGGTCCCCGCCGAAATCGTGCAGACAGCAGCGGCGTCGCGAAGGCCAGATGCCGCCATTGCGACGGAGCTTGCCGCCGCGCTTGCGGATGATCTTCCCCACCTCAAACGCGACGGCGGCTTCGTGCGCGCGGGCTTCGACGCAGCGCTCGATGAGGCGCGCGCGCTGCGCGATGAATCGCGCCGGGTGATCGCGGCACTCCAAGCCCGCTATGCCGAAACTTCCGGCGTGCGCTCACTCAAGATCAGGCACAACAACGTGCTTGGCTATTTTGTCGAGGTAACGGCGCAGAATGGAGAGAAGTTTCTTAGCCCTCCGCTCAATGCGACTTTCATCCACCGCCAGACCCTTGCCGGTCAGGTACGTTTCACCACGACCGATCTTGGCGCGCTCGAAGCGAAAATCGCAAGCGCTGCCGATCGTGCGCTCGGCATCGAACTTGAAACCTTCGAGCGGCTCGCCGGCAAGATCGCGACCGCGGCCGAGGCGATCAAGGATGCGGCACAAGCGCTCGCGGTGCTCGATGTGACAGCTGCGCTCGCACAGCTTGCAGTTACCAACGATTACGTGCGACCGGACGTCGATCAATCGCTCGATTTCATCATTGAAGGCGGACGCCATCCGGTGGTCGAGCAGGCGCTCCTCACGGAGGGCGGCCCCTTTGTCGCCAATGATTGCGACCTCTCGCCTCCGCCGCAGGGCCCCCCACCCTACCCTCCGCCGTCACCGGGGGTGGGCAGCGTGGGGGCGAATCCCGGCCGTATCTGCCTGTTGACCGGGCCGAACATGGCGGGCAAATCGACGTTCCTGCGCCAGAACGCGCTGATCGCGATTCTCGCCCAGATCGGCAGCTTTGTGCCGGCCCGTCGCGCCCGGATCGGCGCCATCGACCGGCTGTTCTCGCGCGTGGGCGCAGCCGACGACCTCGCGCGTGGCCGTTCGACTTTCATGGTCGAAATGGTGGAGACTGCCGCGATTCTCAATCAGGCGGGCGAACGCTCTCTGGTTATCCTTGACGAAATCGGCCGCGGCACCGCAACCTTTGACGGGCTCTCGATCGCTTGGGCAACGATTGAGCATCTGCATGAGAAGAACCGCTGCCGGGCCTTGTTCGCAACCCATTTCCACGAATTGACCGCGCTCGCCGCAAAGCTGCCGCGGCTTTTCAATGCGACGGTGCGGGTCAAGGAATGGCAGGGCGAGGTCGTGTTCCTGCACGAAGTCGTCGCCGGCGCTGCCGACCGCAGCTACGGGATCGCCGTGGCCAAGCTTGCCGGCCTGCCGCCAAGCGTGATCAAGCGCGCGAAGCTCGTTCTTGCCAAGCTTGAAGCCGAGGATCGCACCGCCCAGCGCGGCTTCGAAGACCTGCCGCTATTTGCGGCGGCGACGCGCCCCCCGGCCGCGGCGGCCGCTGGTGCGGAGAAAGCGGACAACGCGGCTCTCGCGATGCTGTCGGAAATCAATCCCGACGAGCTGTCGCCGCGCCAGGCGCTCGAGTCGCTCTATGCCCTCAAGCTCAAAGCGCACGATTCGTAAGGTGGGCAAAGGCGCGCATGCGCGTCGAAAACGCGCGTAAACGCGCTAATGCTGCGCCGTGCCCACGCGGTCGCGATTCACAGAAGATGACAGCGTGGCAAAATCGCCCCGGCGCCGTGCTAAATCGAAGCGTCTTGCAAGGCGATTTTGCCCACCCTACGGTTACACCGTGTGGCTCGCATCAGGGCCGCCCTGTCCCGCGCGGAGAATTGAGATGATGAAATCCTTTGCTGCGTTCCTTTCGCTCGCCTCGCTGCTCGCTGCCACAACGGCGCAGGCGCAAGCCCAGCCCTATCCTTCGCATACAGTCACGATCGTGGTGACGGCCGCCGCCGGCGGGGTGAGCGACGTGGTCGCCCGCGCCATCGGCCAGCATCTTTCCGAGGCTTGGCACCAGAACGTGGTGATCGACAACAAGGGCGGCGGCGGCCACATCATCGGCGCCCAGGTGGTCGCCAGGGCGAACCCCGACGGACACACGCTCCTTGTCGCGGAGGCCGGCACCTTCGTGCTCAATCCGACGCTCTATCCGAAGGAACAGCTTTCCTACGACACCGAGAAGGATCTGATCCCGATTACCGGCCTCGTGCGGATCAACCAGGCGCTGGTGGCAAGCCCTGGGCTTGCGGCTTCGAACGTGCCCGAATTAATCGAACTCGCCAAACGCAAGCCGGGCGAGATCACCTACGGCACCGCCGGGGTCGGCTCGGCGCCGCATATGAACATGCTCAAGTTCGAGAACATGGCGAAGATCAAGCTGCTGCCGATCCATTATCGCGGCGCCGCGCCCGCCCTCAACGACGTCATGGCCGGCCACATCAATCTGATGTCGATCTCACTCAGCCTCGTCGTGCAGCCTGCCGCCGACAAGAGACTCAAAGTGCTCGGTGTCGGCGCTTCACACCGGGTGCCGCAGCTCGCCGACAGCCCTACCATCGCCGAAACCCTCCCCGGCTACGAAGCGTCCACCTGGTTCGGACTGGCCACGACCGCCGGCACCCCGCCCGATGTGGTGATGAAGATCAACGCCGAGGTGCGGAAAATCCTCGCCGATCCCGCGTTCCAGCAGCGGTTCATGGCGCCGCAGATGTTCGAATCCATGGCCAGCTCGCCAGAGGAATTCGCGCAGACGATCAAGACTGAGACGGCGAATTGGGCCAAAGTTATTCACGAGCAGGGATTGAAGATTGAGTGATTTCCCCGGTAGAGGGTTATGTCTCGGTAAGATTAGCGCGGCCGATCTCGGTGCGGTTACATCAGGGCCGCAGACCGCGCGTAACCCGCCGCCCCGCGCCAGGATGGCGGATTACGGCGCGCCGGATGCGGAGCGCCGTGCGGCCCAATTGCGCACGGCGCGCCTAATCCGCCCTACGAAACTACGAAACGCGGCGCATCTGCGCCACGGCTCCGGAGACCATGAGGCTCAATCCGATCGCGGCGAAAATGCCTGCGGCGCCGGTCGCCGCGGCAATGAGTCCGGCAAGAAACGGGATGGTGAACTGTCCGATCCGGTTCCCCATCATGCGCAGCGAATTCGCGGTTCCGCGTGCTTCGGCGCTGGCAAGCGCAAGCAGGGTTGCGATGCTTGATGTCACTGCGATGCCGAGCGCGAATCCCGCCCCCGCAATGGCCGGGTGCATCAGCCAAAGCGGCAGCGGCAGCGCGAGAGTGATGTAGCACGCAGCACCTCCGAGCGTGCTCGCGACGAGCAGCCGCCAGCGGCCGAGGAGCGCGGAGAGCCGGGCAAACAGAAAACGTGACAGCATCGAAGCCAGTGCCCGCACGGCAAGCAGCATTCCAACCGTATCGGAAGAAAGCGCGCGTTCGGTGCCGAGCACCGGCAGATAAACTACGATGAGATCCTGCGCCGCTACCGTGACGACGCTGAGAAGAAAGATAACGCGGATGCCCGGAATGCTGGCGATCTCACGCACCGGCAGCGGCTTTGCCGATGCCCGCAGCGCGACCGACTTCCGCGGCCGTAGAGTCAACGAGCACGCGAATGTGAGCACGGCCGCCGCCAGGCACACGAGGAAGAGCGTGTTGGTCGGCGGAATTTTCGCGGCGCCGCCGAACCAGCCAACGAGATAGGGCCCGACCCCTTGGCCAATGGCGTTCGCCACCATGTAATTGCCGAGCATGCGCTCGGTCGCTCCGGGATCGCCTCGCCGCGTGCAGAGCACCTGCTGGGTAATGACCAGCTGGAGATGGGCGACGCCAAGGACCGCGGTGGACAGGAACAATCCGATCAGCGATCGCCACAAAACGAAGCCGGCGCAGGCGACCACCAACGAGCCGGCGCCGAGCCAGGTGATGCGGACGTCATTGCCGCGATCGATGGCGCGGCCGATGCGCAGCGCCAACACCATCGGCAGAATCGCAAATGCGGCGGTGATGGCGCCGAGCCAGACCACGGAGAGGCCAAGTTCCAGCGCCCGGTAGGACGTGGTGATGCGCGCGCTGGAGACCACCGTCTGTTCCAGGAACGCCGTCGTCATCAGCGGGAGGACGAAGCGGTAATTCATTGGGCGTTGCGGATCGGCCGCACGTCGATGGCGCGGACGCCTTCACCCTTCGCCAGCACGATCAGCGGATTGATCTCCAGATCCGTGAGCAGATGGCGATGATCGAGGTAGAAGTCGGAGAGGCCGCAAATCGCCGCAGTAAGAGCATCGAGATCGGCAGCGGCCTTGCCGCGAAAGCCGTGCAGTAGCTTTGCGACTTTGAGTTCGTCGATCATCGCGCGCGCATCTTTGGCGGTCACCGGCAACAGGCGAAGTGTTACGTCCTTTATGAGTTCGACCAGAATTCCACCCGCCCCTATCGCAATCATCGGGCCATAGAGCGGATCGTTGCGCGCGCCGAGCAAAATCTCGACGCCATCGACCATCTCCTGAACCAGGAACCCGTCCACGGTTGCGTGCGGAGCCGCTCTGGCGGCCGATGAGACCAGCGACTCCGCCGCGCGCTCGACCTCCTCCGGCGAGTTGAGATTCAGCCGTACCCCGCCGACTTCGGTCTTGTGGCTGATCGCCCGCGAAATAATCTTGAGCGCCACCGGAAATCCGATCCTGCCCGCCAGCATCGCGGCTTCTTCAGGCGAAGAAGCGATCCCGCCCTTCGGTGCAGTGAGCCCGTGCCGCGCCAACGCGGCCGTGAGCTTTTTGTGCTCCAAAGTTTCCGCCCGCCCATTCGGCGACGGCAGCGGAGGAATGCAGCGGCCCTTTCGCTCGCCGTAAAAGGCGAGCGAACCAAGCGCCCGGATGACGGCCGGCAGCCCCTGCAAAAACGGAAAACCGACGGCATCCTGGAACGCGACGGCTTCCTTGCCGGTCGCGTGATGCATGCGGATAAACCCGACGACCGGTTTGTCGGTCGCCGCGGCCATGGCTTTCATCACCGCCGGATCGCGGGCGCGGCGTCCGCTCGGCGGGGTACCGCCCCAGGCCAGCATGTCGACATCGGGATCGGCGGCCACCGCGCTGCACATTGCGGCATCGGCAATGTCGCTGACCGGATTGCCGGCGTCGAGCGGGTTCTTGAGTTTGAGTTCCGGCGACACCAGCGGGCGCAGCTTCGCTTTGGTTGCGGCGTTGAATTCCGGCGTCTTGATGCCGCCGATCTCCTCGATGTAATCATAAAGCAGATCGACGGTGCCTCCGGATGTTGTCACCCAACCGACCCCCCGCCCCTTGGGCAGCCGACCGATCTGAAACACGAGCAGCAGCTCCACCATGTCGTCGAGCGTTGGCGCGACCACGATCCCGTAGCGCTCGCACATCGCCGTGAATGCCGCGTAATTGCCGGCGACAGCGCCGGTGTGTGACTGCGCGCTCGCTCTCGCATTGCGCGACTTGCCGGTCTTGATCGCGACGATCGGTTTGCCGGCGGCGAGCGCGTTGGCGGCCGCCGCCATGAACGCGGCCGGGCGGCGGATGCCCTCGATGAACAGCGCGATAACGCGGGTGTGCGCATCCTCGACGAAGAAATTGATGTAATCGGCGAGATCAAGGCTCATCTCGTTGCCGCTCGAAATCATGTAATTGAAGCGCACGCCGCGATGCGCGGCCATGCCAACGAGATACTGCACGGTGCCGCCCGACTGGGTGACGAAAGCGACAGAACCGGGTTCCAACGCGCACATCTCCGCATTGGGATAACCGAAATTCTTTTCCCGCAGCGCCGTGATGCCCATGCAGTTGGGTCCGCAGACGAGGAGCGCGCTCTTCTCGATCGCTGCCTTGAGGGCAGCCCCGCGGCCGACGATTTCGGGGTCGTCGCCCTCGCCGATCTGGCTCGAATAGATGGTCGCGCTTTGAAGCCCCGCCGCAATTCCGGTCTCGATCACCGATTGAACCGCCGGCGCCGGAATAAGCACAAAGGCGTGCGCGGGCGGTTCCGGGAGCGATGCAAGATCCGGATAGCATTTGACGCCCCAGACTTCGCCCGAGCGTGGGTTCACCGGATAGATTTTTCCGGGAAACCCGAATTCTCGCAGGTTGCGAAAAATTTGCGTCGCCCATCGGGAACGCTCAGATGCGCCGACGATCGCAATCGAATACGGCCGCAGCAGCGGCAGCGGAGATTTGAAGCCGAGACCTGCGGACGCGGGGGCGGGATGCTCTTGCAATGGCGTTCCTCTTGCCTGCCTGCAAGACGGAGTTCCGCCGTCCCGACACGCGTGGCGACTTGTCAGGTATCACATTGGCATGCTGCTCGCGACGGGCTGGCGCATGGCGGCGGGGGCCCGGGAGAGCCAGCAATCGAAACAGCCCGGCAGCTTGCCGCGGCGACCGGATGTGCTAGCCTTCGGGTCGAGCACAGGAGGGAGGGGCCGATCCTCCGCGACGATAAATGATTCTCAGGGCCGACCTTCTGCCGATTAATCAGAATGCGACCACGGCGGAGGTCGAGGTGATTTATCCCTCCGAAGGAAGCTTGTTGCAGCCGGGGTCCAAATTAATTGACCTCAAGATCGATCTCAGTCTCGCGGTGACCCATGATTGCCCTCCAATTACGTTCCATCGCATTGCGGTGCGTGAGCGGGCCTGGCTGCGGCGAATTCTGGTCAGTGCCGGGGACGAAGTGCCGGTCGGCTCGGCTTTGGCCTTGTTCAGCACTGCGCCTGATGAGCGTATCGATGAAGAGCCCGCGCGAGCGCTGCGCGTGAGCATCATTGGTATTCTTCACCAGGCCGATCTGTGGACCGATTGAACCGGGCCCCTCCTGTGCGCGTGCCGTTGCAGCTCGGCGCTCTTGCGGCTCCGGGTTACGTGGTTCGCCGGTCCGGAATCCGTTGGCGCTGCGACCACATGCAGACCTGCCGCCCCGGACAGATCATCGGCTACTGCAACATCGGTTTGGCACCCATCGGCAAAAGCAGCGATCGGCATCCGTTTTCGACTGAAAAGAGAGATTTGCAGGCCGGCTTTGTTTTGACGCAAGCGGGGCGCGTCTGCCATGCCTCCCACAGCTCTCAAGGCGGCTTTCTGGATCAACTTGCAGATAATCGCCTCTGGGAGCCGGGTGGCGTGATTGGGGAGTTGGAATGCGATGAGTCATGGCCTCAACAGAATCTGCCGCCGCTGCGGACGATGCTCGTGGCCGGACGCCGGGTGACCGAATACGCCGAGGATCGCGCGGGCTTGCTGACGGGCTGGCACGACCGCAAACGTGCCTGGTGGGCCGACGGCCATGGGATTGCGGGAACGCTGCTCACTCTGGTAAGTTGCGATCTCGGTTCGGCGGTCCGCGGGCGAGACCACGATTTTTCTGAAATCCTTGGCATGGCTGCAGGGCAAGTGCAGGTTGTCCTGATCCCCGACGACGTCCTGGTTTCCTGCGCTCGCACTGTCCTTGAGCGCATCCGTCGCAGTCCGCAGCAAAACGCGGAGATCGCTTCGGATCTCGCCGCGACATTCCCGCTGGCGTCGGCGTCGGCCGCAGATTGGAACTTCTGCGCAGTTCTGCTCGCCGCGCTCCAATCCTCGCCGCTCGGCGAGCCGAGTTACGTGCTCACATATGGCGGCCTGCAAAGAGTCGGTGCTCCCGATGCGGTTCTGATGTCGTTGATCTCCGAACCGCCGCGCGTGTTTCGTCATCGGCGACTCGGCTACACGATTTGCCTGCACGACTATCGCCTCCGCGAACTCAACGAGGCGGCACGCACCTGGATACGCAGCCAATTCGAGACGGTCATCCGCGGTCCCGCGGAGATCAATCGTGACTATCGGGAGCTGATCAGCGAGGTCAACACGAAGTCGAATACCGTCTTTGTCGTTCAGAACCTCAATTCGAGTTCGATCAATGAGACTATTCTCAACTACAGCCAAATTGACGGCCCGCTGGGAAACGTTGTCTGGACCATTCGGGCAAAGGAAATGAACTTGATGCTGCAGGATCTTGCGGCGGAATGTAAAGTCGCCGTGCTCGATCATGACGCGATGGTTGCGGAGCTTGGCGCAGCGCGCCATCTGCCGGATGGCGTTCACCCCAGCGGAACCCTTGAGGCAGAAATGCGCCGCGAGATAATCGCTATCCTCGCGGCCCGAGGGGTTCCCGGATTCGCCAAAGCAGCGATCATATGACTGCGAACGACACTGCCAAAGCCGTCAACTCGTCCGGCGTTTCGGGAATGCGCTCATCGGGGCTGTCGCTGAAAATCGCGAGCGGCGCCCCGATCTTCTGCCAAGCGCCTTCGTTACAAAGAATCCTGCGGAGATGGCTGTTCTGTCCGGCGCGAACTTCCACGACCGCCTTGTGGGTTTCGAGTTCGACAACCATCTCGCCGGGCGCGAACGGCGTTCCCGGTGCCCCGTGCCATTCGAGGATCCGCACTTCTTCGACGTCTTTTACGGGGCCGGGCACCAACAGCTGATAGATCATATCGCGCTCGTCTCTTTCGCATCGGCCGGTTCCGACCGACAACAGAGGCCGTCGCCGGCGAGCAACCCGCGTACCGCCGCGCATATGCGGTCGGTGTCGGGGATGCTTGCCGCTTCAAGAACGGGATTGGAGGAGACTGGCGCCGCGACCGCGCCGAGGCGCGTTACCCGAAAGCCATCGACTTGCTCGTGGACGCGAAAGACTATTTCGGCGCCTACGCCGCATGTGATCTGTCCCTCTTCCACCGTTACGAGCGCTCGGGTCTTGGCCACGGAGCGGCAAACGGTCGGCACATCCAGCGGGGCCAGCGAGCACAAGTCGATCACTTCGCAAGCGATGCCCTCGCCGAGAAGGCTATCGGCGGCGGCGCAGGCGAGCGTCGTCATATACGAATGGCTGGTCAGCGTAACGTCGCTGCCGTGCCGCGCAACCCGCGCAACTCCCAAAGGAAGTATTGTCTCCGCATCCGGCACGTGCCCGGCCGTCGGAAAGAGCCGCTTATGATCGATGAAGACGACGGGGCCTTCTTCGCGAAGGGATGCCTTCAGCAGCCCATAGGCGTGCGCGGCCGTTGCCGGCGCGACCACCTTCAGTCCGGGCACGCTCATAAGCCACGCCTCGATACATTGCGAATGGGCGACGCCCTGTCCCTTCGCGCCGGCAGTGGTCTTGACGACGACCGGAGCCCGCAGCTGGCCTGCCGTC
Organism: Xanthobacteraceae bacterium; assembly: GCA_036557705.1. Classification (GTDB taxonomy): domain Bacteria; phylum Pseudomonadota; class Alphaproteobacteria; order Rhizobiales; family Xanthobacteraceae; genus VAZQ01. The sequence goes on along the minus strand of DATBHB010000031.1, from coordinate 34,154 downwards.
TTGTATGAAAGTTTTGCGGCATAATTGACCAGTGGGTCGAGTGCGAGCATCAGGAAGTCCATGTAGGTGATGCTGACCAAGGACCGTGTGCCGGCAGCAGCGGCGCCGATGCCGATCCCGACCATCGCCGCTTCCGCGACCGGCATGTCGCGGATGCGCTGCGGGCCGAACTGCTCGAAAAGACCTGCAAACTCGCGATAGGACCCGCCAAATCGACCGATGTCCTGCCCCAACAGGATCAGGCGGCTGTCGCGAAGCATTTCTTCCTTCAGCGCCCGGCTGACGGCTTCGCGAAAGAACAGCTTTGTCGTTTTGGCTGCGGGATCAGTAAACATGGCGGAGCACGTCTGAACGCAACGGCAAAATAGCCGCATCGGCAAACCTGCTGGACTCGGCAATACGTCGATCAACCTCATCTTCGATCTGTTCGATCTCGGCTGGACTTGCGGCACCGGTCGAGGTCAGGAACTGCACGAGGTGGCGGATCGGACAGCGCTCACGGTAATAAGCCAGTTCGGGGCCGGAGCGGCTTTCGCGGCAATCCGTGGAGTGGGTGTTAAAGCGATACGAGACACATTCAAGAAAGGCTGGGGCGCCGCCCCGCACGTGACGCACGAATTCCAGGGCGCTTTCCCTCACCGCCAGCACATCCATCCCGTCTACCGTCGCAGCGCGGATGCCGAAGGGACGGGCGAGGTCGGACAGACGCTCGGGCGCGAGCACGGCGGAGCGTGGCGTCGAGACCGAATACTGGTTGTTGTTGCACACCAGCAATAACGGCAAACGCCACAACGCGGCAATGTTGAGCGTCTCGTGCAGCGCGCCGGCGCCGCACGCTCCATCGCCGAACATGCAAGCGACGATGCTGCTGCGGCCGGCGAGCTGAAAGGAGAGCGCGACACCGGCCGCAATTGTGAGGTTGCCGCCGACGACCGCGTGGGCGCCGAAAAAACCCGCCGCTGGCGCCGCCAAGTGCCCGCGCCCACCGCGCCCACGGCAGGGTCCCGCTTCCTTTCCCGCGAGCTCGGCGAGCGCAAGGCTTGGGTCCAATCCGCGAGCCAGCGCCGGACCGATGGCGCGCCCGCTGCAGAGCAGTTGGTCATCGGTTTCGAGGGCCGAACAAACTCCGACGGACACGGCCTCCTCCCCGCCCGAAAGCAGTTGAAAGCCGTGGTCCGCCCGCTTGAGCAGGGCGGCCTCGAAACCCCTGATCAAAAGCATGGAACGCAGCAGTTCAGTCGGCGTCACGGGGGACTCCGGATATTGATGGGCGGCCAAGCCGACCATGTCGCTGCACGATGCCACGAATGCCCCCATGCATCTCATGCGCCTTTTGCCAAAAGACGTGAGGGAGATCCTCATCGGGGACGCCGGCGAGCAGCGCAGAGACGATAGCATCGCCGGCGACAGCCGCTGCGACCGGGCCGCTCAGCAGGTAGTCGGTCGCAAGCGGTCGGGCGCCGATGAACGCGAGGACGCTATCGATATCGATGACGTTCGCGCCGGTGGCTTGTGACAATTCGGCCGCCATCAGATTGAGCCGGCGGATGCGCTCCAGGATGCCCATTCGGCCGGCCGAATCCAATCGAGGCGGCACGCCGGGCACGTGACGAAAAATCGTACAGATGAAAACCGGTTTGCTGCGTCTCACGAGCGAGCCGAGCTGTAAACGCCGGAGTGCCGCGATATCCGGGAACGAGGTTTGGCGAGCGACGTCACCGACGAGCGACACAATGCTTGCGAACGCGCTCGGGTTCGGTGGTTCCAGGCTATCTCCATCTCGCCATGTCAACTCGATTGCGTGTTTAGTTCCGGAAGCGGCCGAGAGCCAATAGCCAAGTTGGTTTTGCGCTGCCGTCAGGGACGGACGGTCCGCCGCTCCCGCCACATAGGCATCCAGTCGCAAAGCCGTACCGGCCGGGCTCATGTCGAAAGCGCCATTACCCGACAGCCCGGAGTGGGGCGCCCTGCCAGAAATCCGCGCCGAGGGCAGGGAGCTTGAGAGCTCTGCGCGCAACATCAAAATCGAGGCGACGGTCACCGCGTGCCGCTCTATCGAGATCGAGCAGGGAGTCGATCCGATAAAGCGGGGCAATAGGCGTGGCCGGCGAGAGGCTTGACCAGAATACGCAGAGCAGCCCCACCGCCGGTATCGGGTGCGCGGCTAAAAACACACGCTCCCAGGCAGTCTCTTGCAGGGGGTCACGCCAGCGGCTGCGATGCGTCAAGTGATAGCTGCGCCCGCCGCTGACCGGTCGAATGCGGGCGCCATTGTGAAACAGCCGCAAAGCCAGCTCGCGGTGTTCGTTGTTATCGATCTGTTCGTTGAAACCGCCGGCCGCCAGGAAGTCGTCACGCGCCACCGAAAAATTACTTCCGCTCGACGCCGACCAAAGCACGTCGAGTTCCGGGCAAGCGACCAGAGCCTCCATTTCGAGTTCGTAAAGTCGGCGCGGACCGGCGCCCGGGTAAATTCCCGGCTGAGCGCGCCGTTCGATTTCGCCGAATGCGTCAAGGACCTGCGCCCGGGTCACTCTCAGTCTGTCAGTCTCGCCTGCGGGCCTTTGGGCGGCAGCACCCGCGCATTCGGGCCAGGGAATTCCCATCTCCGGGTCGGAAAACATTCGGCTGCATCGCAGGTGATAGGTTTCGCCGCGGCCGATCACGCGCGACGGTCGTGCAGCGGCATGCAAGGCGGCATGACGCGAGACCAGCCCCGGTCCAGCCAGAGTATCGCCATCGAGGAAAAGCAGAATTTCGCCGCCCGCACGACGCGCTCCGGCGTTGGACGCCGCCGAGCGGCCCAAAGGCGCCTCATGGCGTACGGCCTCCAGCGGTTGGCGCCGGCCTGCTTCGGAAATGACGGCGGCGGTGTCATCGGAGGAGCCGTCATCGACGACGATGATTTCGCTTTCGCGTGGCCGTGATTCGAGCGAGGCGAGCGTAAGGCGAAGACGGGCGGCCTCATCCTTGGAGCGGATGATGATGCTGATGAACGAAGTCGTCATGAGCCCCGCTACAGGCAACCAAGGTCCGCCAGAATGCGGACGACCTCTTCCGCTACAAGCCGGCAGCCTTCCGCATTAAGGTGAAGAGTGTCGATTTTGAGACGATTAGCCCCGTGGCTCGCCACAATTGTGTCGACATCGACGATGGAGACGCCGGTGGCTCGCGACAAATCGATGAGGCCCAGATTGAACCGTTTGATCCGGGTGGAGAGCGTTTCCTCGAGTCCACTGTAGCAGTGCACGAAATCGCCCATGACGATGGACGATACATTATAAAACAAGATCGGTGCGTCGCTGTCCCGGCGGCACCGTTCGATGATTTCAGCGAGATTGGCCATGGAATGCTCGACGTCAAGCGCAGGGGCGGGCTCGAAGGCCTTGATCAGCCAATCCCGGTCCGCCGGCGAGCAATGCGCGAGGGGGCCGGGATAAAGGAGGAGGTAACCGTCACGTTTGTGGCGGATCAAGCTGTTGAGGATGTCGGCTTGAATCGAGAAAATGATGGCGTCGGCGTCAGTCTCAAAGGTGGCGCGGCTGAATTGGGAAAGCGCGGGAAAACTCGTCAATGCCAAGGCGCGATGCGCGACCTCGTCGGGAACTTTCCCCTCGGCCTTGAGCAGAGCGTCGGACCGCGTCCAGGTCTCGTGTCGGACTCGGACAACGACGCCCCGACCCTGCGCGCGGACGATCTCGTTGACGCCGTTCCATTCGAGCTTGCCGTTCAGCCGCAGCGAATGGAGGGAATCGCGCACATCGAGATTGCCCTTGAGGAACAGATTGATACGACGCACAGCATCATCCTTCGCGAGACTTTTGCCGGTGAAGCGATATGTAGCCCACATCGCGATCAGTTTGGATCGCCCGTGAGCAATCACCAGAACGGCGAGACGATACGGTCAGATGCAGTAAACTCCCAACCCTTTCCTGAGGGGGGCATAGGGTCCCAGCACTTGCGCCCTGGAGCATGACTTGAAGTCGATTTCCCAACCGCGCGGCCGACCTGCTGCGCACGCGCACCCGTTGGGAACGCGTGGCGGCAACAGCCTGCGAACCGTGGCCGAGGCTTCGATAATCGATTATTTGCTGGTTAACGCCTGCGCCTACGAGGTCGGGGCCGGACGGCGAGACGAGGCGGTTGCCGCCACGATGGCGGCGTTGGCTCGCTGGACCGACGATGGCTTACCGGTCGCCCTCGATGGGGTTCGCCGGTACGATCCGGTCGAGGTCCTCAATTTCATGAAATGGTCGGGTCTGCACCGGGGCGATCCATTCTGGTTCGAACGCTATCTGCCAACGACTCGACGTTTCGTTACGGACCAGTGCGCCGATGCCACCTCGCCCCGTCGCTTTGAGGGGCTGCCTCCTTGCGAATTTCGCGTCATTTTTCGCAGGCAGTTCAACCTGCCGCCACGCCCGGTCGGTACACCGCATCGGCTGCGGCTGCCATTGCCGCTCGAAGATGCAGTGCTCGATAACCTGCGTCTTCAAGTGACGACGGATATCGACGGTGAGGTCGCGCTGACGCGAATTCCCGGTCGTTTGGAAGCGCGGCTCAATGCGGCTGATCGCAAAGCGGCGAGTGTCACTTATTGCGCCAATTTTCGTTCTCGCGCCGATACACCTTCGACGAGAAGGTTGGATGCGTCCCGCGCTGACACCCTCGATGTTGGCGAGCTTGCCTTGTACACGCGGCCGCATGAAGGATTCATACGGGTTACGCCCGGCATCGTCGCCCTCGCCAGCGAATTGGCTCGCGACAAACATAGCCGATTGGAGATCGTCTATGCATTCTGGGATTATCTGATAGATCAGATGATGTGCGGTCCAATCCATTATTACGAGATCGACATGAGTCGGCCGCTGGACTGGCTTTTGGAAATCGGATGGTATGACTGTCAGCTCGGCTCGGCGCTGCTCGTCGGTCTTTGTCGTGCCGTCAACATCCCCGCTCGCATCATCAACGGCCATTTGCTCTATTCCTTGGCGCCGGGCCTTCATTATTGGGCGGAGGTGTGGCTTGACGATGGAGGGTGGACGCCGTTCGATTTGTTGTCCTGGGATCTGTCCGGCGGTGGGCAAGATCGCGCTTGGCGCAATTGCTTTGCGCAAAGACTGGACTACCGCATGAAAACCCAATGCCTGCCAAGAGCCTTTCTTGGCCCCTTGGGTGTTCCGATGCCGGCGCAATGGCACCTTCTCACCTCACTCAACCGCGAAGGCATTCGCATCAGCATTGTGGATGCGACGTCGACAGAAGTCGCTTATTGCGACGACATTTGCGTGGAGCAGAAGGTTCCGAAGACCTGAGCGCGCGGGCAGGGCGACTTGCGGCACGAGCCCCCACAGAGTACAGGTGACGAGGAGACGGGTCTTCCGAAATGATTGTGCTCGACAGCTCAATTCTCGTCGGCATCATCCAAGCTGGAACAAGGCTCGGAGCAATTGGTCCATCTACTTTCCGCCGAAGGATGCGCCATCTTCTTCGCAGCGCCAGGCCTGCTTTGTTGCCTCGGCATTTTTTGATCGCCGGCCTTGCGGCCGTGGCAACAATCGCCGGCACCGCAGCGGCTTCCGCCGCCGACGTAATCCTTGTCGGCAAGGCATCCGCCACCACCTTTGCCTTCGCTCCGCTCGAAATCGGAACGGCGAAAGGCATTTGGGCCAAATACGGCCTCATCGTACAATCAATCGGGTTCGGCGGCGATGCCCGCCTGCAGCAGGCGATGGTCGCCAATTCGATTGATTTCGCGCTCGGCTCCGGCCCGGGAATGGGTTTCCTGGTCAAAGGCGTGCCCGCGATTGCGGTTGCCGCCATGGCCAATGAGCCGCTCTCGATGGGGCTCACGATCGGCAATCCTTCGCCGATCAAGAAAACAGAAGACCTCAAGGGCGCGGTCGTGTCGGTCTCGACCGCGGGCTCGCTCACCATGTGGCTGGCGCGGGAATTCTCGCGGCAGATGGGCTGGGGGCCCGAGGGGATGCGGACCGTCCCGCTCGGCGTCAATCAGGCGCAAGTCGCGGCGCTGCGATCCGGTCAGGTCCAGGGCTTCGTCGCCTCGTCATCCCTCGGCTACGCGCTGGAGAAGGCAGGCTCTGGGCGGGTGCTGGTCGAGTTCGGCAAGTACGTGAAGGATTTCCATACTCATGTCATCTTCGCTACCAAAGAGATCGTCACCCATCATCCCGATCAGGTGCGCCGGTTCCTCGCCGGCTGGCGTGAGGTGATCGATTTCATGGCCGCTAACCGCGACGAGACGATCCGACTGGTGGCACCGATCAGCGGATTGCCCGAGGATATTCAGGCCCGCGAATACGATGAGTCGATGCCGATGATGTCGCGCGATCTCAAATTCCGGCCGAAGGCCCTCGAAGTATTGGCACGTTCTCTCGTCGAGCTCGAAATTCTGCCCTCGCCGCCGGACATGAAGGCGCTCTACACCGAGCAGTTCCTGCCGCCGGCGCGCCAATGATATGCCACAGAGGATTCACTTTCACCGTCATCCTGAGGTGTTCGCCCGGCCTCTTTGGCCGGCGAACCTCGAAGGACGACGGCCAAGGTACGCGCCACACCTAATCGACAAGGGCTCAACAGCCGCCATCCTTCGAGGCTCGCATGCAGCCATAGCGCGTCCAAGACGCGCGTGAACGCGCTTATGGCGCTGCATGCTCGCACCTCAGGATGACGACATCAGAAAACGGTTTAATGACATGAAAAAATTAATTTCAAATCATTCGCACTGGGGCGCGTTCCTTGCCGAGGTCGAGGACGGCCGTTTCGTCGGCGTGCGACCGTTTCCTCGCGATCCCGATCCCTCGCCGATGATTTCGGCGATGCCGGCCGCTGTCTATTCGCCGACCCGCGTAGCGCAGCCGTTCGTACGCCAAGGATGGCTCCATGGTCGCGGCGGGGGAGCACGCGGGCGCGAGCCGTTCGTGCCGGTGTCGTGGGAGCGGGCGCTCGATCTCGTTGCCGGCGAACTTCTTCGCGCGCGGCACGATCACGGCGCCGAGGCCATCATGGGCGGCTCGCAGGGCTGGGGCTCGGCCGGCATATTCCATGACGCACGCACGCAGGTCCGCCGCTTTCTGGCCGCTGCCGGCGGCTTTATCGATCAGACGGCGAATTACAGCTTCGGCGCCGCGCTTACGTTTCTGCCGCATGTGCTCGGCTCGGCGCAGGCTGTAAGCGGACCGCTCACGTCCTGGTCATCCATTGCCCGCCATACTCGGCTCCTCGTGCTGTTCGGCGGCGCCAATCCGAAGAACATGCAGGTCGCCAAGGGCGGCTGCGGCGAGCACGCGGTCGGCGGCTGGATGCAGGCGCTGGCACGCGCCGGGGTCGAAGTCATCAACATCAGCCCGATCCGCGATGACGCCCCGCAAGCGGCCGGCGCGAAATGGATGCCCATTCGGCCGAACACCGACACCGCGATGATGCTCGCGCTCGCCCACACGCTTATCGCCGAAGGACGGCACGATGAGGCGTTTCTCTCCCGCTATTGCGCCGGCTTCGAGCCCGTAGAGCGCTACGTCATGGGCGCGACCGACGGGCAGCCGAAGGACGCGGATTGGGCCAGCCGCATCACCGGCATGGCGCCGGAATCCATTCGCGGCCTTGCGCGCCGGATGGCGGAAAACCGCACCATGCTCAGCGCATCCTGGTCGCTCCAGCGCGCCGACCATGGCGAGCAGCCCTATTGGGCCTTGATCCTGCTCGCCTGCGTTGTCGGCCAGATTGGACTTCCCGGCGGCGGCTTCGGCTTTGGCTACGGCTCGGCGGCGGGGATCGCCGAAGCTCCGCTGGCGTTCGGTCCGCCCGCGACGGAGACTCTGGCCAATCCACTCGCCCGCGCGATCCCAGCGGCGCGCATCGCCGACTGCCTGCTCAAGCCCGGAGCGAGCTACGACTACAACGGCAAGCCGGGCACCTATCCGGATATCCGCCTCGTTTATTGGGCGGGCGGCAACCCGTTCCACCATCACCAGGATCTCAATCGGCTGCGGCGCGCCTGGCAGCGGCCGGAGACCATCATCGTCCACGAGCCTTGGTGGACCGCGACTGCACGCCACGCCGATATCGTGCTGCCGGCGACCACGACGCTCGAGAGGAACGACATCGGTTGCGCGCATCGCGACCGCTACGTGATCGCGATGCAGCAGGCGATCGCGCCGGTGGGCGAGGCGCGCAGCGATTTCGCGATTTTCAGCGCGCTCGCGCAGCGGCTCGGCTGCGAGGATGCGTATACGCAAGGCCGTGACGAAATGGCATGGCTGCGGCATCTCTATGGCCGCTGGCGTGATAAGTTACGTACTACCAAAAGCGCGTCCACGCGCGTCTTGGATAACGAAATTGCAATTCCCGATTTCGACGAGTTCTGGGCCGCGGGCTTTCTCGAAATTCCCCGCCGGGGAGACGAGTACGTGTTATTGAGCGCCTTCCGTGAAGACCCCGACAAGGCCCCGCTCGCCACGCCCTCGCGCCGTATCGAGCTTTACTCGGAGCGCATCGCCGGCTTCGGTTACGAGGACTGTCCGCCGCATCCAACCTGGCTCGAACCGGCCGAATGGCTCGGCGCCGAAGAGGCAACGAATTTTCCGCTTCACCTTGTCTCCAGCCAGCCGCGGCACCGGCTGCACAGCCAGATGGACGGCGGCCCGATCAGTGCGCTCGGCAAAATCGCCGGCCGCGAAGCCGTCGCCATCAATCCGCAGGACGCGGCGCGACGCGGAATTGGCGACGGCGACGTGGTGCGCGTCTTCAATCGCCGCGGCGAATGTCTTGCCGGCGCGACGCTGACCGAGACGGTCACGCCGGGCGTCATCCGCCTTTCCTGCGGCGCCTGGTACGATCCCGCGGACGCTGGCGACACGCCGATCTGCGTCCACGGCCACGCCAATATGCTGACTTTCGACCGCGGCACGTCGAAGCTCGGGCAGGGCCCGAGTTGCGCCACTACTTTGGTCGAGATCGAGCGCTGGACCAAACCCATTCCGCCGGTCCGCGCGTTTATCGCTCCGCCCTTGGCGGAGCGAATAGCGAGTAGTGAGTAGTTTCCGTAGGATGGGCCAAGGCGCGCTCCACAAGCACGAGCCGCGCTACACGTAGAAAAGAGCGCCGTGCCCACGCGTGCCGCGTCCGCGTGGGCACGGCGCACGCGCTTAAGCGCGTTGCGCCTTTGCCCACCCTACAGCTATTCGCGTCTTCTACGCCACGCGCTCGCGCCGCGTGGCACTCTGTCCCCGCCGCTTGCCGCGGAGATATGCCTCGAAATCCGCCGCCGGCAGCGGCTCGGCATAGAAATAGCCCTGCGCCTCCTCGCATCTCTCATTGAGCAGGAACGCGGCTTGCGCAGCGGTCTCGACCCCTTCGGCGACGGCCTCAAGGCGCAGATTGTGCGCCATCGCGATCAGCGAGCGCACGATGGCGGCATCGTTGCCATTCTCGGTAATCCTGCTGATGAAGCTGCGGTCGATCTTGATGCGCGAGAGCGGGAATTTCAGCAGATAGCTCAGCGATGCATAGCCGGTCCCGAAATCGTCGAAGGCGAGTTTGACGCCCTTGTCCCGCAGCTTTTGCAGCAGTTCCGTTTCCTTGAAGTCGAGCGCGACATTCTCGGTAATTTCCAACTCCAGCATTTCCGGCGCCAAGCTGAAGTCGCGCAGCGCCTCATCGATGTCGGCGATGAGCGACCCGTTGCCCAGCTGTATGGGAAACAAATTAAGTCCGATGCGCTTGAGCGACAATCCGGCTTCCCTCCAGCGCGCCGCATGTTCGCAGGCGCTGCGAATGATCCACCGGCTCACTTCGGGCGCAATCGTTGAGGCTCCAAGCGTATCGATGAAAGCGCCGGGAAAGATCAGGCCGCGCTCTCGATGGCGCCAGCGGATCAGCGCCTCGGCGCCGACCACCGATTCGTCGGCCAGCCGCACCTGCGGCTGAAAATGAAGCTCGAACTCGTCATGCTCGAAAGCATGGCGCAGCTCCAGCTGCAGGCTGCGCCGCGCTTGCGCCTGAGCGCGCAACACTGGCTGAAATAGACGGCACACCCGGCCGCCCTCCGATTTAGCCTGATAAAGAGCCAGATCCGCGTTGGCGATGAGTTCATCGATGCTCACAGCATTAACCGGCGCGATGGCGACCCCGGCGCTCCCACCGATATGGACAACCTGATCGTTGATTATGAACGGCTCGCTCAGCGCTTTCAGCGCCGCCTCGACCGCTTTGGCGGTCTTGAGCGGGTCTCCGCAGCCGGGAAAGACCGCGACGAATTCATCGCCACCGAGGCGGAACACCTCCCCGCTCGAAAGCGCCCGCTCGGTGAGCCGACGGCCGACCTCGACCAGCAGCTGGTCGCCGGTGGAATGACCGAGTGTGTCGTTGACATCTTTGAAGCCGTCGAGATCGAAGAGCGCAATCGCGGTGGACTGTTCGGCGCGGTTCGGTCCCAGAAGCGAGCCCAGCCTTTTCTGCAGACTGAGCCGGTTCGGCAGGCCGGTGAGTTGATCGTAATGGGCAAGCCGCTCGAGCTGTTGCTCGGCGAGCTTGCGGTCGGTGATATCTTCATAGGCGCGGGCGATGCCGCGCAGGGTTCCATCGGGATTGGTCATGCGCGCGGCGGCGAGCCGGACATCGACCAGAGTGCCGTCCTTGCGCCTGCGCTGGACATGCACATCTCGAACCGTTTCGCCCTTGATGGTCCGTTCGATGAATCGCCGGACTTCATCGAGGGCCTCCGGGGGCACGACATCGACAGCGCTGGATAATACCTCCTCGGCGGAGTAACCGAAGATCGCTTCGGCTGCGCGGTTCCAGACGAATATGCGGCGCTTGAGATCGGAGCAGATTATGGCAACGGGCGAGGCGTCGATCACCGCCGCCAGCGTGTCGTTGGCCTGGCGCAGTTCGTCGGCGGCGCGACTGGCTTCGTCCCGGCGATGCTCCAGCCGCTCGGCCATCCTGTTAAGGGTGCTTGCCAGGCTGCCAACTTCATCGTTCGAACAAACCGCGCTGCGATGGCTCAGCTCGCCCGACGCAAGCACGGCGGCATCCCGACGCAGCTGGTGCAAAGGCCGCAGGATGTGTCCCGATAGCGTCCAGGCGATGGTGCAGGCGAGGGCCAATGCGATCGCGCAATAAAGCGCGCTCCATCCCAGACGCGACATCACCGCCGCGAGCGCCGCATCCGCCGGCACCCCGACCGAGACGAGCCAGGGCGCCAGATGGACGGGGCTCGAAGCCGTAATGCGCCGCGCTCCGTCGGGCCAAACCAACATCGCACTCGCCCCACTCGCCGAGAGACGATCTGAGACGTTCATCTCCTTTGCCAGATCGCGCCCGATCCAACGCAGCGGATCGTCGCTTTGCGCAATCACGATCCCTGTCTCGTCGACGACTCTGACCACGCTGCCCGGAGCGAGCCGCTCCATTCGCATGGCCTCCTGGAAATGCGCCAGACGTGTTCCCACGGCGAGGACGGCACGCACGTTTCCAGAAGGGTCACGCACTGCGGTTGCGACCGTAACCACCCAATGCCCGCTGTGCTGGGTGCGGATCACGTCCCCGATCGCGAACGGTTCACCCGCCAGCGCGCGTTGAAAATAGAGGCGGGCGTGGGGATCGACCCGCCCGGGCGACGGGTCCGATGAAGTGCCGATGTTTTTCCCGTCGACCGAAAACAGCAGGAGGCTGCCGACGAAGTCCGGCAGTTCGCTCTTGAGCTGCGCCAGGAGCGCGTCATTCGCCGCCGTATCGGCCGGATCCCAGGAGACGGCGCGACTGAGCCCGGACAGCAGGTACTCGACATTGCCGAGGTGATCGTCGACCTGGGCCGCCAAGACGCGCGCTTCATCGATGGAGCGCGCACGCGCCGCAGCCTTGTCGCTGCGCCACTGGTCCCACAGGCCGGCCCCGATGAGAGCCATGAAGGGAACGACCGTGGCCAGCACCAGCACGATTAGCCGCGATCGAATGCTGCGCAGCAGCATCATAGGTCCATTGCGATATTCAGATTCTGCAAGGCAGTAGCGGCAGCGTGTTACAGTCCAATTCAGAATTGCCCACCGCCGCAGGATTTCTTCCGTACCGTTAATCCTGGCTTAAAGCTTCCGCAGCCGGCTGTTCGCCTACCGCGCGTTCCGCTCCGCGTGTGTACGCTCCGCGTGTGTACGTTGCCGTTGCTGCGATTTGACCGCTATACTGCGGGGAGGTTTCCTGCGCCGAATTTGCGGCGCTCAAGCACCGTCACCTCCAGGAGAATTGCCATGATCAGGCGCTCGATACGCTTAAACCTAACCGCAGCGGCGGCGGCCTTTGCAATACTCGGATTGGGCCAAACCACTGCCGCGGCGCAAACTATCAAGATCGGGCTGATCAACAGCTATTCCGGATTTCTCGCCCAGGCCGGTGACGAAATGGAGAAGGGCATCAACGCCTACATCAAGGCGCACGAGAAGGATCTGCCGCCCGGAGTGAAGATTGACATCATCCGCCGCGACGATGCCGCGGCCCCAGAGGTCGGCAAGCGCGTGGCGCAGGAGCTGATCACCCGCGATCGCGTCCAGCTCCTCGTCGGCATCGTCGGATCCCCGATCGCAGCGGCTGTCGCCCCACTCACGGCGCAAGCGAAGATTCCGCTCGTCATCACCAATGCGGCCGGCACCGCGATTCCTCGGATATCGCCCTATGTGGTGCGCGTCTCGTTTACACTCTGGCAGCAGGCCTATCCGCTCGGGAAATGGGCGACGAAGCAGAACTGGAAGACCGCCTTCACGGCGGTGAGCGATTTCATTCCCGGTCATGACGCCGAGGGCGCCTTCACCAAAGGCTGGACGGATGCCGGACTGCAGATGCTGGGCTCCGTTCGCTTTCCCACCACCAATCCGGATTTCGCTCCCTTCGTGCAGAGGGTGAAGGACGCGAAGCCTGACGTGGCGTTCTTGTGGGTCCCGGCGGGCAATCAGGCGACCGCCATCCTCAAGGCGGCGCAGGACCTCGGTCTGCGCCAAGCCGGCATCAATGTGGTTTCGACGCAGGACCTCGTACCGGACGAGGAATTGCCGAATATGGGCAATGTCGCGGTCGGGCTGGTGACTTCCGGCACCTATTCGAGCGCCGCGGATCGTGCCGCCAACAAAGAATTTCTCGCCGTCTGGAACAAGGAATATGGCAACCGCGCGATCCCGGATTTTTTCTCGGTCGACGGTTGGGACGGAATGAATATGGTCTTCGAGCTCATCAAACAGACCAAAGGCAAGTTCACGAGCGACCAGGCGATGAAGTTCTTCAGCAACTGGAAGGACGAGATGAGCCCTCGCGGGCCGATTTCCGTCGATCCCGCGACCAGAGACATCATCCAGAACATCTACATGCGCCGGACCGAAATGAAGGACGGCAAGCTCGCCAATATCGAGTTCGATACGATCGCAAACGTGAAGGATCCCTGGAAAGAGCTCAATCCTCCGAAATAGTCTTTGGCAGGCGTCGCCTCCAGCAATTATGAGGTCAATTCCTTGCGGATCAGGCGCGCAGGGGGAGCGAGCACACCGAGTGCGTCGCAATCCCTGTACTCAAACTCGCGGCGCAGCTTGATTGTCATTGAGCATCGGCTTGAAGCCGTCGACCTTCGCGATCTCCGAGATCGTCGGACCCGTCGTTGCCGCGGAGTCCGGGTCAACCGGCGTCGGGCTCTTGTTAGCCTGAGAGGCGACCACATGCAGCGCGCCGAATGGAGTGTCGATTCGCGCCTGATCCCTTGCCTTGACGGCATCAAGTATCGACTCGGCGATTTGAAGCATTTCGAAAGTCAACTTCCCGAGTCGATCGCGGTCGCCATAGCCGGAATTAATATCCCGCATGATTCGCAGAAATTCACCTGACTTTGCGCTTGCTGCGGCTCTGAGTTCTTTAGGTATGACCTCTTGAAAGTCATCGACAACAACCAGAAGCTCCTTGCGGAGATTCTCCGAATAGTCCTCTGCGGCGAGGGTGCGGATCTGGCGAATTCGCGACTCGACCTGCTCGTAGACTGACAAGTCAGCGGCGCGAAGCGCGAGGGCCGGCATGAGTACGTTCCCAGGTCAATATCAACTCGCGTAAAGGAACGGAGGCGTCGCTATGCAGGAAGCACGGACGCTGTCCAAAGCTTTGTGTTCAGGCGCCGCAACGTCTTCTCCGAACGCCCGTCCGTCTCGTCGAGCGTGCGGCCCAGCACTGGCACCAGTTTTCGCGCGGATTGCTGCCGCGCCCGCCATAGTGCAGTCCCGCCGTGATCCGCTCGCGCCCGATCACCAGTACCGCCGAGCCTGAATTGCCGCCCAGGGCGTGTGGAGCTTGGGTCACGACCATTGGCGTGAGCTCAGTGCGAGCCCCGCCGGCGTGGTCGTCACCATCCCGGGGTCATCGATACGGCCGACGCATTCTCCGTCGGTTCGCACGATGACTTCCAGGTTGGCCAGGATCCGGGGTGTTTTGGGGCAATGCGCGGGTCCTCTGCTATTCAATCGGCTCGCTGTAAAGTTTGAACGCCGAGCCGTTGCGGTCCTCGTAATAATCGACAGTCGCCTTGCCTGGCGCCAGGGAGACCATGGCAAAGCCGTGAGCATAGATGTCCGGTGTCTTGGACAATGTGGCCGCTGCAATGATCCCGGGCGGGTCCGTGAGATCCGGCAGTACCTGATAAGGCTCGTCCTGCACAAAAACCGGGATCGCGCCATGGCCGAGGCAGCGCCCTCGGGCGAGGTCGTGGTAAGGCTCGTAGACGCTCAGATTATGTTCGTGCCCCCAGAACCACGCGGCAATGTCTTTTCCCGTCCCGCGGAGCTGGTCATAGGCCTTCTTCAGCTCGGGATTGACCGGATTGAGCTTGCCGGCGGCATCGCGCGGGCCGATTTGCGAGAAGGCCGAAAACAACTGGTGGTGTGACAGCAGGATGGTCTTGCCTGGAAATTCGCGAATGCGCGCTTCGTGCCAATCGCGCTCGTCCGGATCGACATAGGTCAATGCCGTACTGACCGAGAGCGGGTTGTAATCGTGCTGTCCGGTATCCATGGCCAGCAATTGCCACGAATTGTCTTGCGTCCGAAGGCAGAAGAAGCTCGCCGGCTGCTGCATCGGCGGTTTATTCAGCCGCTTGATGAGGCTGTAATATCCGGTTCCGCCGCTGTACATGTCGTGATTGCCCGCAAGCGTGTAGACCGGCATGTCTTTCGTCGTACGCTCCAGTACATCATTGACGATCGCCTCGAAATTCACCCTGCATTCGGCCTCGGTGCCGGAGTAATAAATGTCGCCGAGGTGGACGAGCACATCCGGCTCATTCGCCTTGATTTGGCGTAGAATACGTTTGGCGGGTTCCGCACCGGTCCCCCAGTCGCCGATGAGGCCGATTCTCGCGTTTGTCTTGATCGTGATGACGCTCGGACCGACAGCGCCAGGCCGGATGTAAGGAATTGCAGGTCGAGATCCGGAAGGCCCGAAATTTCTCGCGTATTCCTCCAGAACCGTCACCCATTTCGCGTCGCATTTGCCGCCACGCTCCAATTCATTGCGGAGGTACGCCTGCGTTGCTTTGTCTCCGAAAATTTTAGCTTTGAGGTATCGCAAACCGAGCGAGGCGCACACTTCCGCATTTTGCCCAGGGGTCATGGCTTCCAGAGCGGCATCGTCCTCCTGCTGCTCGGCCGAGGTGTCGCTGGCGCCCTGCATGACACGATCGGCGTGACGCGCGGCAACGCGCTCGGCCGCTGCTTCGAGCGCGGCACTCGGGCTTTCGCCTGCCGTTTCCAGGGTCGCCCCGGTCGCCGCGCGCTCGGCATCGATCCGGCGAGCGAGATCTGCAACAGCCGACTGGAAGACCGAGAGCAAAGGATCTCGAAACGTGCGTGGTCCTTCTTCCATGATCCCTCCTCACGGCGAACTACAGGGCGGCCCAGTAGCGGTCAGGCAAATGATCGCCGATTCCCGGCGGCAGCAGACTGAAAGCTCGGCCCAGGAGATCCGGCCGTAGCGCCGCAGGCAGATTTCCTGAAACAATATCCAGGAGCCCGGCACGCAAGCCGTCGAGCTGAGTGTCGAGGAACTGAGGGTCGTCGGGAAAATCCTGGGTTAGGAGAACTGCATCGAACTTGCTGCCGCGTGCGCATTTGAGGAAATGGCCCACATGCGCAAAGCCGGATTCGGACGGCGGCACAGTAGGAACGATATCCTCGCCATACACCAGCCGATAAGTGCGTTCGCCGAGAAGCGCGTCGTATGCGCGCGCAAAATCAGGCGTTCCCGTGCGCGGCATGCCAAAGGTGTAGACACCCTGCACGCTCGCACCGAGGTCCTTGCCGGCGGGCGCCGCGCACAATGCAGCCATCGCCCGAGCAGTTCCGATGCCAAAGCCCGTAGCTGCGAATGCGTCGAATGCATTGCGGCTGTAGAGATGCGCGGGGAGTCTGACCAGGAAGCTCATCGCCAGATACCAGTTGGCCCTCTTCCAGCGCGTTCCGCTCAGGTTGCAGGGGCCGTGAGGGTCGCGACTCGCGTGCCCCGCGCTCCAACCCCTCCACACCGCGCGTCTCTCATTGCTGCGGCGCGGTCACCAGTCCGACACCGCGATCGCCGACCGCGACGTTTGCAGCAAATACATCGGCGCGGGCAGTCGAGCGCAGATAATCGACCACCAGTTTCCCGCTCACGTTTCCGGATTTCTCCAGCTTCTCCCACCACAAGGCGGCGATCCCCGTTACATGCGGGCACGCCATGCTCGTCCCGCTCAGCGCCTTGAGCCCGCCACCGATTTTTGCCGATACAATGCCAACTCCGGGAGCGCTCACCTCCGGGAAGATGTTCGAGAATGGAGCCATTTCGTACAGATCGCTGTTGCGCTGGAGCGCGCCGACGGAGATCACGCCCTCCGCAGCCGCCGGCAGCGACGCAGCGATCTTGTAGTCCGGATTGACATCGGTTTTGCTCTCATTGCCGGAGGCTGCAACCACGACCGGCTCGTGCCCGAACGCGGCTCTGGCCTTGATCAACTGCATCAGCGCGTCGAACATTCGCAGGTTGGCGCGATACGCTTCGAGCGACGTCGAAGTGGCGAGTTCGACCGGCCAGCCCGCGTCCGCCATCGCGCGCACGCTGCCCGGGAAATCGAAACCGAGCGACATCGAGATAACGTGAGCGCCTTCCTCCACGGCCCATTGGATTCCCTTGAACACCATGTCGGAGTCGCCGTGCCCGTCATCGTCGAGTACCTTGCCGATCAGCGCCCTGGCGATTCCGGGTGCAATTCCGATGCGGTTGCCGTCCACCTGGCTGCCGAAGATCGTCCCAGCGCAATGGGTGCCATGCCCCTGCTTGTCCTCATCGCCGCTGGGCGTGAAATTCTTCTGCACGATGCGCTCCCGCAGACGCGCAAACGCCGGATGGGTCGTGTCGATGCCGGTATCGAGCACGGCGACCGTCACCCCCGCGCCGGTGAACGGGGACGTATCGGCCTTCACCGCGCCAAGGCCCCACACGTCCTGCCTGTCCGCGCCCGCTGCTGCCAACGGCCGGATCAGCGATACGCGCATGATGGGGGCGATGCAGGCAAATCCCGGCTTGCGCCTGATATCGGTGACCTCGTGCGGGCTGA
Source organism: Xanthobacteraceae bacterium (assembly GCA_036557705.1). Classification (GTDB taxonomy): domain Bacteria; phylum Pseudomonadota; class Alphaproteobacteria; order Rhizobiales; family Xanthobacteraceae; genus VAZQ01. The sequence goes on along the minus strand of DATBHB010000031.1, from coordinate 16,525 downwards.
GAGCTTGGACCTCGATGCGGGGCTCCGGTGCCGTGCTCGCGCGCGTGCCCACCTGGAAGCTCTCGAATGGTCCGGCGAGCGTTCTTGTTCGTATGGCGCGTGTGGCAGGTCTGGCCGCCTCATTGCTCAGCACGATGTATTGACGCATGTCGGCCTTCACGCTGGCGTTGACACCCGCGTGTCCCATGATGCGGTGGTGCTCTGACGAAACAGTACGGCGTTGCCCTTTTCAAACGGAGCCCGCGCCAAAATGCTGGTTTTGCGCAGGAACGCTGCCGCCGCCGCAGGAACGCAATAGCCCATGATAAACCCAAGCGTCGCGGAGAGCGCCAGAAAGGCAAAACGGATATACCGGGAGCCGGGCGGCGGCTGCACCTGCACCAGATGAAGATCGAATAGGACAAGCTGGACGGTTGCCGTGCTGGCGAACATGAGTAAAGCCAGGGTGGCGCCTTCGCGCATCCGCCCCGCCTGCAAATCGAAGGACGCGGATTTGAGCCGGCAATCGATCAACAAGCTCAGTCCTACGGTCATTACCAGAAACGACAATGAGCTGATCAGCGTCGGCACGAGGATCGGAAAATCAAGAGGCACCGTTAGCCTGAATGCAAAGAGAATGATGGCTCCGGTCACATATGATGCCGCTCCGAATGCGATGTAGGACGGCCACGGGAGCGAGTACACGGACGGGCGGGCGAAGTTCGACGATATCTTCGGATAGATGGCCCAGGTGAGGGCGATCGATTGCCCCAGGGCGTGGACGACGGCAAACAGTGCAGCCGGAGCAAACTTCTGGTGGTCTGTTGATGTAGACAATTGCATAATTGGTAGAGGGGCGAGGAAAAGCAGCAGGTCAAGCGCAAAGACGGTAAGCCACGGCCACAGCGGCAATGCCGGCGGCAGCTGCGCCTCATAGCCGAGCGATTTGAGGAATTGCGTCCGCTGCGCGCGGGTCGGCACGCAGGAAAGCGCCGCTTCCGCCACAAGCAGCCGATGACCCGCAATCACGTTCTCGCATTCCTCCGCGACGAAGCTCGATACCGCGCGGTGCACGCTCCCCACTGTCTCGTCTGCGAGCTTCTCGCCGTCGATCTCCTCAATCAGGGACAACGCCAGCGCAGTGCGGCGAAGCAGGCGGCGGAAATCCGTCTGCAACTGACGGATTTCTCGTTCTCGCGCCTGCTGGAAACGGCGCAGCGCGTGCCCATGCACGAACCAATCCGGCTTTGCAAGGTCCGGATCTGTCGCAAACAGGATGCCCTTGGCAGAGATCGTAATCTGCCGAAAAGCCGCTACAAAACCGTGCGTGCGCTCCGACAGCTCGATCAGTCCCCGGCGCAGAGAGAGCACTTCCAGAAGCGATCGCGTTGCGCTCTCCGAGAGCACCGAGAGCCAATTCGCCGCAACGCCGTAGCGTGCAAGCTCGTCGCTCAACTCTCCTTCCGAGTCCTTTCGCGCCCTGAAGGCGGCTCCCGAAAGCACCGCGACCAGGGTCTGGCTGGCAAGCGGAAACAGCGCCAGACCGCGCGTCGCGTCGCGCAAGCGGTCGAGCACGTAACCGGTGATCGGGATATTCGGCATCAGGATGCGCAAGAAAAGAGCCGCTGCCAATGCGGACGAAAACAATCCTTCCTGCCAGGGCCATACGACCTCGTGCGGGCTGAACGGATTTAGACCGCGGATGTACTTCGTACAGCTGTCTGAAAACGCGAGAAAACAATCGCGTGGCGGAAAACCGCGGCCAAGCCAGCCCAGGCCCTGATAGATCGCCAGCACAAGTAGAAGATAAACGCCCAGCATGGCGGCGACGTGTGCGGCGAGAGCGACGAAATAGCGATGCTGGGGCACGCTGAAGCGAATCCGATCAGCCGGTAACCCCTCGTTGAAATGCGTGACTGCCCAGGCAGCGACCAGCGCAGCCAAGACGATCGCGGTCGTCGCGGCTTGGCTGGTGGTTATGGTGGTTATCGCGGCTTGGCTGGTGGTTATCGCGGCTTGCATGAGTCCCACCTCCTAGACCGCGAGCGCCCCGGCATCTCTGAGCACGCGCCCGTCCTTGGATTGCATGTAAAGGACCGGGGAGATCCACTCGGTGAAGCCGTCGCCTTGCAGGTCCAGCCGCGTCAGGGTCATGGCGCGTTGGACCGAAACCCCCAACATCAGATTGGAGAAAAACGAGGGGCCAAACGTGCTGCCCATCCTGTCGCTGATATCGAACTGCATCGCCACGACGGCGGCGATTCCTCCCCCTTTGACCAGCGTCTCGGCGGTGCTGGCCAAACGATCCTCGCGCTTTGTTGCGCCTCGGCAGGAATTCAGGATGACCAGCTTGGGCCCGTTTTCACCCTCCAGCAAACCTCTCAGGACATCGGCCTTGACCATCTCGTAGCTCGATCCGCCGTCCTCTTCGAGCACGAGAGAGCCTTCAAGCCCATGTCCGATGAACAGGAATACGTCCCACTTCTTGCCGTCGTCACCTTTGACGATCCGCGTCTTCAATTGCCGGCGAGTTCCCGGCGTTGCCCAGCACAGCCTGACCTGGTTGTCGTTTCTTAATGGCTGCAACGCGCGATCGAGCCGCGCCACCTCGACATCCGTCTGCAGCTCGTATTGCGTGCCGGCAAAGTCCTTCGGAGCCGAAACCATGCAGAGAACGCGCAGCGGGGGCTCCTCGCAGATGTGGAGATCGAGTTCGTGCATGGTCGCGACCCGCGCAAATGGCGTGACTTGCGAGCAGGAAAGGTGGAATAGCCGGCGCTTGTCGAACATCATTTCCCACGGCACGTGGATCAGCTCGGGAGCTTCGACGCAGAGCTTGATCTGGAGCTCCGTATGGTCGCGGCTGGCGGCTTCGAGACGTTCCTTGTAAAGCTCGTATATTTCCGGCTGGAACACACAGTCGAAGAGCCGCTTCCCGATTTGCTGGATGTCCACGGAATCGGCGCCGGCTGCAAAGCCGAATCCGCGCACGGGTGGCCTATCCTCGCCGGTTGGATGCGCCGGCGGCGGCCGGCGCTCACGGCTTTCCGCCTGGTTGGGCAGAGATTCGGTCGTGCGCAGAATCGACTCCTGCACGGTCGCGAGGTGTTCGGCCAACTGCTCCGGCAATGGGCCGAGGTCATCGGTCGCAGGGTCGCCGTCGACTTGGGCGGAGACCTTGTAAGTCCCCGCCGATCCGGTGATACGAAGTTTGAGGATCTCCATGCTATTCTCGATGTTACTGCCGGGCGAGTCCGCCCTTGCCCGTATGAACTAGCTCACCGTGGGCCTGGCTCATGCGAGAGGACTGTCCAGCCCCCCTCCACAACACCTTTGTCCGTTAATGCCGACGATCGGTTCTCTCGTGATTTTGAAAAATTGTGTGGCGGCGAAAGCGGGCGAACGCGGACACGTCAGTGCCGGGCTTGACCGGGCAATCAATCTTACGAAATGATGGATGCGCGGGTCACAATGGGCGAGTTCGCGTCGGCAGCGATCAGCATCGGTTTCCACGGCCTCGCGCTGGCGATGGTGCTTTATCTCATCTCGGTCGGGCTTTCGGTCACGATGGGGCTCATGGGTTTCGTCAATCTGGCCCACGGCGCTTTTGCCATGATGGGCGGTTACGCGATGACGACGCTGATGAACCGCTACGACGTGCCGTTTCCCCTGGCGCTGGCGGCAGCCGTCGTCGTGGGAGTGCTCGCCGGCGTCCTGCTCGAACGGCTGCTCTATCGCCGGCTCTATGGCGGCGACGAACTCGACCAGGTGCTCATGACCATCGGTCTCGTGTTCATGACCGTTGGCGCGGCAACTTATTTCTGGGGTCCGGTGGCGCAGCCGATGCGGCCTCCGGCAGTCCTCAGCGGCCAGTTCGAGCTGGGCGGCCGCGACTTCCCGGCCTACCGCAGCTTTCTCATCGGTTGCGGGGCCGTCGTCGTCACGGCGCTGTGGCTCGGCCTCGAGCGCACGCGGTTCGGCGCGCAGGTGCGTGCCGCGGTCGATAATGTTCGGATGGCGCAGGCGGCCGGCATCAATACGCCGAAGCTGTTCGCGATCACGTTTGCGCTGGGCAGCGGTCTTGCTGCACTCGGCGGTGCGCTGGGCGCAGAACTTCTTGCCATCCTGCCCGGTTATGCGCTCGACAATCTCGTCTATTTCCTGATCGTGGTTGCGGTCGGCGGATTGGGCAGCATCCGCGGCCCGTTCGTGGCCGCTGTTCTTGTCGGAACCGCCGATACCGCATTCAAATATGTCGCGCCGGAACTCGGCGCCTTTTTCATCTACGCGCTCACGATGGCGATCCTGCTCTGGCGACCGCGCGGTCTGTTTGGGCGCGCCTGATGCAAACTCAGCGCGCTTCAGCCAGGTTGCATCCGACGTTGAGGATCGCCAAGCCCGCCTCCGGCGTGCTCGATGTCTTCGCCCGCCGGCACCGATTCCGCGTGCTGGAAGCGCTCCCCTGGCTCGCTGCGGTAGCGGCGTATTTCGTATTTCCGGATTATCTGGCGCTGGGTGCGCAAATCCTCGCCACCATTATTTTTGCGCTCTCGGTCGATCTCGTCCTCGGCTATGCCGGGATCGTCACCCTTGGGCAGGCTGCCTTCTTCGGAACCGGCGCCTATACGGCGGGCTTACTCGCCGCGAACGGCTGGGGCGAACCGATCTCGGGCCTGCTTGCGGCGGCCATCGTGGCCGGAGCCGTCGGGCTCGTGACCGGCGCCGTTGTCCTGCGCACCACCGGGCTTACTCTGCTGATGCAGACCCTGGTGGTTGCCGCGTTGTTATACGAGCTGGCGAACAAAGCAGGCCCCTGGACCGGCGGCGCCGACGGGCTCCAAGGCATGAACGTATGGCCGATCTTCGGCGCGTTCCGGTTCGATCTGTTCGGCGAGACCGCATACATCTATTGCGGCATCGTCCTTCTGGCATGCTGGTTTGTGGTCCGATCGATTGTTTATTCGCCGTTCGGCAGATCGTTGACCGGAATTCGCGAAAACGTGCGGCGCATGCATGCGATTGGAGCGCCGGTATCCCGCCGCCTGCTGGCCGCCTACACCATTTCGGCGGCGCTCGCCGGAATTTCCGGCGCTCTTTTTGCGCAAACCACGCAGTTCGTCGGGCTCGGGGTGCTCAGTCTGGAGCGTTCCGGCACCATTCTGATCATGCTCATCATTGGAGGCGTCGGGCAACTCTACGGCGCCTTCATCGGCGTTCCGCTCTACATGATCGCGCAGGATCGGTTCTCGACCATCGATCCAGTCTACTGGTATTTCTGGATCGGCCTGTTCCTGATTTTCGTCGTGATCTTCGCCCGCGGCGGAGTCCTTGGCCTGATCGCGCGCGCAACCTCTCCCCGCTTGCGGGGAGAGGTCGGATCGCGAAAGCGATCCGGGTGAGGGGCTCCTTGACGAGTCGAGCTCTTGGCGGCTGCCCCTCACCCGCCGCCCATAGCGCGTCGAAGACGCGCGTGAACGCGCTAACTAAACTAACGGGCGGCGACCTCTCCCCCGCAGCCGGGGAGAGGTGGCGCGCGCGGCACGCGAGTCGCCACACACTACGCTGTGCAAACTGGCCGAAACACGCGCTAACTAAACCGTCATCCAACGCAGCAAAATGAACTCACCCGCCCTCGAAACCCAAAACCTATGCAAGAGCTTCGGCGCGCTCGCGGTCGCCAACGACATCAATTTCCGTCTCGAACAGGGTACGCGTCACGCCCTGATCGGACCGAACGGGGCGGGCAAGACCACCTTTGTCAATCTGGTGACCGGGGCGCTGCGGCCGAGCGCCGGACGCATCCTCCTCGACGGCGAAGACATCACCCATCTCTCGCAAGCCGCGCGGGTCAAGCGCCGCCTCGTCCGCACGTTTCAGATCAACGCGCTGTTCCGCCGGCTCAGCGTCATCGAAAACATCACGCTTGCCATCTCCGAGCGTGAGGGAGTTGCCGCCGATATGTTTCGGCTCTCTGGGCGCTATCGCGCCGTGATCGAAGAAGCCTACGCACTCCTCGGATCGCTTGGTCTCGCCGACGAAGCCCTGCGCCCTGTGAACGAACTCGCCTATGGGCGCCAACGGCTTGCCGAAATCGCGGTATCACTCGGGCTCAAACCCAAGGTGTTGCTGCTCGACGAGCCGGCTGCGGGCGTTCCCTCCGGCGAAACCGGCGCAATTATCGAGCTTATCGAGCGGCTGCCGTCCGATGTGGCCCTGCTGATCATCGAGCATGACATGGATCTGGTATTTCGGTTGGCAAAACGCATCACCGTTCTGGTGCAGGGGAGCGTACTCGTTGACGGCCCGCCCAGCGAGATCGCCGTCAACCCGCAGGTGCGCCAAGTCTATCTCGGAGAACGCGAGCACCGATGATTGGAGCGACAATCGAGAATCGCGGCTTGACGGTCGATGGCGTGCGCGCCGGCTACGGCCGCACGATCGTGCTCGACGGCATCTCGCTTTCGCTCGCGCCGGGCGCGACGCTGGCGCTGCTCGGCCGCAATGGCGTCGGCAAGACGACGCTGCTTGCGACCGTCATGGGACTGACCACGCTTCATGGCGGCAGCATCCGTTTCCGCGGCGCTGAGCTTGCCGGCATGGCGCCCTATGAGCGCTGCCGCATCGGACTGGGCTTCGTGCCGCAGGAGCGGGAGATATTTCCCTCGCTCACGCTCGAAGAGAACATCGCGGTTGCCGCCCGCCCGGGGCGCTGGCCGATCGAGCGCGTCTACGAGTTCTTTCCGGCTCTTGCCGAGCGGCGAAGGAACCGCGGCAACGAGTTGTCGGGCGGCGAGCAGCAGATGCTCGCCATCGCCCGCGCGCTGGTGACCAATCCGGCGCTGCTGTTAATGGATGAACCGCTCGAAGGCCTCGCCCCTGTGATCGTCGACGCGCTGCTCGCCGGCCTGAACCGCCTCAAACATGAAGACGATCTCGCTTTACTGGTTGTCGAGCAGCACGCGCGGCTGGCACTCGAATTCGCCGAGGCCGCGGTGATTCTCGACCGCGGCCGAATGGTCTATTCCGGATCGAGCCAAGACCTGCTCGAAGCACCGGAGCGCCTGGCCAGCCTCGTCGGCGTGACGCGGTAACCCGAATGCGCTTGCCTGCACAACATCTCCGCCTGCATATGTGTGCGAGACAAGCGCAATCCGGGGTCTGCGGGTGTCCCCGGATTGAGATCGGGCACGACTCGTCGCGATGGCGACACCGCAAATGCGATCTCAATCCGGGCTACGACCGCACACGCCGTAGCCCGGATTGCGCTTGCCTGCGCAAAAATATCCGCCTGCACATGCGTGCGCGGCAAACCCAATCCGGGTTCTGCGGGTATCCCCGGATTGAGATCGCGGCCGACCGGTCGCAATGGCGACACCGCAAATGCGATCTCAATCCGGGCTACGACCGCACACGCCGTAGCCCGGATTGCGCTTGCCTGCACAAAAATATCCGCCTGCACATGCGTGCGCGGCAAGCGCAATTCCGGGGTCTGCGGGTGTCCCCGGATTGAGATCGGGCACGACCCGTCGCGATGGCGACACGCAAATGCGATCTCAATCCGGGCTACGACCGCACGCGCCGTAGCCCGGATTGCGCTTGCCTGCACAAAAATATCCGCCTGCACATCCGTGCGCGGCAAGCGCAATCCGGGATCTGCGGGTGTCCCCGGATTGAGATCGGCACGACCCGTCGCGATGGCGACACCGCAAATGCGATCTCAATCCGGGCTACGACCGCATACGCCGTAGCCCGGATTGCGCTTGCCTGCACAAAAATATCCGCCTGCACATGCGTGCGCGGCAAGCGCAATTCCGGGGTCTGCGGGTGTCCCCGGATTGAGATCGCGGCCGACCGGTCGCGATGGCGACACCGCAAATGCGATCTCAATCCGGGCTACGACCGCATACGCCGTAGCCCGCATTGCGCTTGCCTGCACAAAAATATCCGCCTGCACATGCGTGCGCGGCAAACCCAATCCGGGTTCTGCGGGTATCCCCGGATTGAGATCGCGGCCGACCGGTCGCGATGGCGACACCGTGTAGTCGATCTCAATTCGGGCTACGACGGCACGCGCCTAGATCAGTGGGCCGGGGTTCTTGCGATAACGATTTACGATGGCATCGGCCGTCATGTAAGCGAGCGCCTCGATGGTAAGCGTGGGATTGAAGCTGCTCTGCGAGGGGAATGTCGAGCTTCCCATGACGAACAGATTGGGAATGTCCCAGCTCTGGCCGAATTTGTTTACGACCGAGGTCTTCGGGTCGCTGCCCATTCGGGTGCCGCCTTCGTGGTGGCCGCCAGGCGCGCCGTTGCCTTCCGGGGTCGACCATACGTGCGCAGCGCCCATTGCCCGGCCCATTTCTTCCATCTTGCGCGCAATGAATTCGGTGCGGGCAAGCTCGTTGGGCCGCCGCGAATCATAGGTGAGCCGCGGCGCCGGCAGGCCCCAGGCATCGCGTATATCTGGATCGAGATCGATCGTCTGATAGGCGTAGGGCAAATCCTCGATCTGCGCCGCGATCACGGTATGCCGGGTGTAGTACTGCGCCAGGAAATCGCGATATTTCGCGCCCCAGCGCGGAGTGCCGCGCGGCGGGGGCATAGTTGCGGCGCCGATCGGACCGCCCTCAAGCGCCGCCGGACCGATCGAAATCTGAGCGCCGCGGATGAAGCTTAGATCCTTGTGGTCGAAATTGTCGGCGTTGAAGTCATCGATGGAATGCTTCTGCGCGCTCGGCCCCATGTAGATGTTTACATGCCGGTCGTCGAAGGCGACGAATACCCGGGCGCGGATGTGTGTCATCAGAAACTTGCCGAGGAGGCCGCTCGAATTGGCAAGGCCATCCGGGAAGCGCGCGGTCTTCGACAGCAGCAGCAGGCGCGTGTTGTCGTAGATGAACGGCGAGAGGATGACGACGTCGGCCTCGATCGTGTTCTCGGAACGATCCGGGCCGTAATAGGACACGCCTGTCACCCGCCCGCTGTCGTCGCTGTTGACCCGATAGCACATGGCGCCGGTGATCAGTTTGAAATTGCCGGTCGCGTCGGCTTCGGGGAGTTTTGTCACCAGGATCGACGATTTTGCGCCGATGTGGCAGCCGAAGGCCTGGCAGAAGCCGCAATAGCTGCACCCGGGCCGACCGTTATAGGGCTCCGAGACGATCGCGCGCGGCGTCGAGAACGGGTGATAACCGAGCTTCCTTGCCGTCTCGTCGAAGATAACGCCCGATTGGTCGGGGGTGAGCGGCGGCAGCGGATAGTCGCGGCGGCGCGGCGCCTCAAAGACGTTTCCGCCGTCGATTTTCCTGCCTTGCAGATTGCCGGCCTTGCCGGAGACGCCAAGCTCGTATTCGGCACGGTCGTAAAAGGGTTCCAGTTCTGCGTAACTCAGCGGCCAGTCGGCCAGCGACGAATCGGCCGGAATTGCCTTTTCGCCATAGCGCTCGATCGTCTGCGAGCGGGCGCGGAAATCGTCCTCATGGAGCCGCCACGACACCGATCCGTAGTGTACGGTGCCACCGCCGGCCTGATTGCCGTAGCTCATAGTCGGTAACGGCCGCGCGCGCACATTCGGGTTCGCCCGCCAGGTGACCGGCTGGCGTTTGGGATCCGGCCGCAGATCCTGGCGCTGGAAGTAACGCAACTCGTCCTGTGGGGCGAAGTCCTTGGTGGCAAGGCGCGGGCCGCGTTCGAGCCCGATGACTTTCATTCCCGCCTTGCCGAGTTCGGCCGCAAGGATTCCGCCGGCCGCACCCACGCCGACAATCACGACATCGGTTTTTTCGGTTGCCATGTTCGTAACTCCAACGACGAGAACGGTTTCAGCTGTTGTAGGGGCGGGTTTAAAACCCGCCCCTACGGATGCATCGCCGAATCGGCTCGCTGCTACGCGTCGACCAGCGGGCCGGGATTCTTGCGGTAGCGGTTGACGATCGCATCTGCAGTCCAGAACGCGAGCGCCTCGATCGTCAGCGTGGGATTGAACCCGCTCATGGTCGGGTGCGTCGAGCTGCCCATGATGAAGAGGTTCGGAATATCCCAGCTCTGGCTGTAGCGGTTGACGACCGACTCCTTCGGGTTGCTGCCCATCCGGGTGCCGCCCTCGTGATGAGCGCCCGGAGAACCGGGGCCGAACGGCGAAGTCCAGACCACAGAGGCGCCCATGGCGTGACCGATGTCGAGGAGCTTCTGCCGGACAAATTCGGCCCGCGCGCGCTCATTGGGCCGCCGCCAATCGTAGGTAAGCCGCGGCGCCGGCAGACCCCAGGCGTCGCGCACGTCGGGGTCGAGATCGATGGTCTGGTCCGCATAGGGCAGGTTTTCGATCTGCCCGGTGAGCGCGGTATACCGCGTGTAATACTGCACAAGGAAATCGCGGTACTTTGCGCCCCAGCGCGGAACGTCGGGCGGCGGGTTCATCGACATGGCGGTGCCGATCGGGCCGCCTTCGAGCCCGGCGGGACCGGACGAGATCTGCGCGCCGCGAATGAACCCCAAACCGCCGTGATCGAAATTATCGGCGTTGAAGTCGTCGATCGTGTACTTCTGCGCGCTCGGGCCCATGAAGATATTGACATGGCGATCGTCGAAGGCCGCAAAGGCGCGGGCTCCAATATGCGCCATGAGGTGCTTGCCCAGGTGCCCACTCGAATTGGCAAGCCCGTTGGGGAATTTTTCCGTTTTCGAGAGAAGCAGCAGGCGGACGTTGTCGTAGATGAAGGGAGCGAGGATGACGAGGTCGGCCTCGATCGTGTTGTCGGAGCGATCGGGACCATAATACGAGACGCCGGTCGCGCGCCCGCTGTTATCGGTGTTGACCCGATAGCACATCGCGCCGGTGATCAGCTTGAAATTGCCGGTCGCGTCGGCCTCGGGGAGCTTGGTGACGAGGATCGACGATTTTGCGCCGATATGGCAGCCGAAGGCCTGGCAGAAGCCGCAATAGCTGCATCCAGGCCGGCCATTATAGGGCTGCGAGACGATCGCGCGCGGCGTCGAGAACGGGTGATAACCGAGCTTCTTGGTACCGGCCTCGAAATTGGCGCCCGACTGGTCGACCGTCAATGGCGGCAGCGGATAGTCGCGGTGGCGCGGTGCCTCGAAAACATTGCCGCCATCGATTTTCTTGCCCTGCAGATTGCCGGCTTTGCCCGAGACACCAATTTCGTGTTCGGCGCGATCGTAGTACGGCTCGAGATCGGCGTAGCTCAGCGGCCAATCGATGACCGAGGAATCCTCCGGAATCGCAGACGCGCCGTAGCGCTCGACCGTATGTGAGCGAACCCGGAAATCGTCTTCGTGAAACCGCCAGGAGACAGAGCCGTAATGGACGGTGCCGCCGCCCGCCTGGTTGCCGTAATTGATGGGTTCGGTCGGCCTTGCGCGCGTGTTTGTATTCGGCCGCCAGGTGATCGGTTGCCGCTTGGGATTGGGCCGCAGGTCCTGCCGCTGGAAGTAACGCAGCTCATCCTGTGCGGCGAAGTCCTTGGTCGCAAGACGCGGCCCGCGCTCGAGACCGATGACTCGCATTCCGGCTTTGGAGAGCTCGGCCGCAAGAATGCCGCCAGCCGCGCCCGCCCCGACGATCACGACGTCGGTTTTTTCCGTTGCCATTGCTTGCCTCCGCGTCAGCTCTTCGCTTTGGCCTGGAGGCCGGTGATCGGCAAGCGGGTGAATGCCTCACGGCTCTGCATGTCGGCCGTGGTGAACGTCGGCTGCGCGCCGGGGAAGCCGACGAGACGCCAGCCGGCGAAATCCTTGTTGCCGCCATAGACCGGGTCGGCAAACATGCCTTCGATGGTGTGCGTTCGCATCGTATTGAAGAATGCGGTCGCGCTCGGATAGGTGAATCCGGTCGCCTTGCCGGCTTCGAGCGCCGTGATCACTTCGTCCTGCTGGGCGGGGCTTAGCTCGACGAAAGATTTGTTGTAGGTAGCCCGGCAGTATTGATCGAGCGCGGTGAGCCCGCGACGATAAAAGTCCCGCATATCGGAGTAGGCGCCGGCAAGCGCGAGGTCGATATAATTGACGACGTTGGCGTCGCGCGCGCCCGCCTTCCCCGGCGCACCGGGCATCAGCCGCTCGGCGAATGCCTCGACAGTGGCAGCATCGTCCTGATTGAAGAAGGCGCGCAGGCCTCCTTCTCCGCCATGCTCGTGCGCGTGTGCGGCGGGCGCCGCAGCCGCCGCGACTTTCTTCTTGCCGTGAGCCTGCGCGAGCGCGTCGGCAGGCAGGGTGCCGGTCGCCACCGCGCCGGCTCCTACAGCCGCGCCGACCAGGAATTTGCGGCGCGATTCATCATGCTTGGCCATGCATTCCTCCCTGATGCGATCAACCGTGGTTTGCACCGGTCCGATCCTGCCCGAGCATACGCTGTCCCGGCCGCGGCTGAAAGGGCGGCCCCACGCCGACAGGGCGACCCCACGCCGCACATGAGCGTGACCTAGGAAGGCCGCAGTGCCGGACTTTGAGATCTTTGGTCGAGCACGTGTGCATGGGCATGGAACGGAGATTATCCTCCGCGCCCTGCCAGCCTCGAATCGGTGGCAGAGCCGAGTGGCCGCATTTAGCGCTGATAACGCACGCCATGAGCCTCGACGCTTCATCGCTCGTTACATTTTACGGCTTCACATTTTCTGGCTTCGCTTGGCTTCGATCTTGTCCCAAATCAGCACCGCGATATCGGGCCCGCCGAAATTTCTGATGGCGCGGATGCCGGTCGGCGAAGTCACGTTGATTTCGGTAAGAAACCCGCCGATCACATCGATGCCGACGAAGAGGAGTCCGCGTTGACGCAGGGACGGCCCGATCCGGGTGCAGATTTCGCGCTCACGGCCCGTCAACTCGGTATCTTTCGGCGTGCCGCCACGCACCATGTTCGAGCGCAGGTCGTCGGCTGCCGGCACGCGGTTGACGGCGCCGGCAAACTCGCCGTCGACCAGAATGATGCGTTTGTCGCCGTCGCGTACGGCGGGAAGAAATTTCTGCACCACCCACGGCTCGCGATAGGTGGCTGCGAAGAGGTCATAGAGCGAACCGAAATTGATATCCTCCCTTGCCAGCCGAAACACTGCCTGCCCGCCCATGCCGTAAAGCGGTTTCATCACGATGTCGCCGTGCTCGGCGCGGAAGGCTTTGATCTCGCCAAGGTCGCGCGTGATCAGCGTCGGCGGCATCAACTCGGGAAATTCCGTGACGAACATCTTCTCGGGCGCGTTGCGCACGGCTCCCGGGTCGTTGACCACCAGCGTGCCGGGATGGACGCGCTCCAGGAGATGCGTCGTCGCGATATAGGCCAGATCGAATGGTGGATCCTGCCGCAGCAACACCACGTCGAACGCGCGAAGATTGGTCCGCTGCGCTGGACCGAGGGTGAAATAATCGCCCGGCTCGTCCCGCACCTTGAGGGGCTGCACGGCCGCGAACAGCTCCCCATCCCGCAGCGCCAGTCGCTCGGGGGTGTAGTACGAGATTGAATAGCTGCGCGCCTGCCCCTCGAGCAGCAGGGCAAACGTCGAATCGCCCCGCACATTGATCCGTTCGATCGGGTCCATCTGCACGGCGACTTTGAGCGTCATCGGTTATCACCGGCTTGCATCGAAGGCAGCGGGAATGTGCAGAGGAATTCGCCCAGGCGCCACCAGCACGGCATCGAAGCGAATGTCGCGGATGCTCGCATCCGGAGCGTAGGCGAGATAGGCCTCGGCGGCGGCGACGATTCGCCCGCGCTGGCGATCAGTCACCGACCACGCCGCATCGTTGAGTCGCTCGCGCGCCTTGACCTCGACGAAGATCAGAAGATGCCGGCGCCGCGCCACGATATCGATCTCGCCCACTGGGCACTTCCAGCGCCGGGCCAGGATGCGAAAGCCCTTGGTGATGAGGAATGCGGCGGCACGGGTTTCCGCCGAGAGTCCCAGCCGGAACGCGATCTGCCGTTCCGGGCGCGGGGGATTGGGGCTCGCTGCCGGCGGAGAGGCGCTTCTGGTTTGCTTCATCGCGGCTTCTCTTTCGCAAGCGCCAGGGCGCGCTGGTAGACTTCGCGCCGCGCCCCGCCAGTGACGGCGGCGACTTCGGCGACCGCTTCCTTGACCGAGAGACGATTAAGCGCCTCCCGCAGCAACGCATCGAGATCGACCGGCCTCATCCCCGGCTCATCAGGCGGTGGAGCGATCACGATTACGAACTCGCCGCGGATTTCTGCTTCGCCGCCATACTGGCTGGCGAGAGCTGGAAGATCGCCGCGACGGAGCTCTTCGTGCAGCTTTGTGAGTTCGCGACAGATGACGGCCTCGCGGTCTCCCATGCCGGCAGCGAGGTCATTGAGCGCGGCAGCGACGCGGCGGCCGGTTTCAAAGAGTACGAGGGTTGCTGGAACGGTTTTGAGGGCCGCGATGCGCGCCGACCGCTGTGCCGACCGCGACGGCAGGAATCCTTCGAAGAAAAAACGGTCCGTTGGCAGCCCCGAAACGGTGAGTGCAGCGAGGACCGCGGATGGCCCAGGTGCCGTACTCACCGCAATCTCGGCTTCATGCGCGGCGCGCACCAGCTTGAATCCCGGATCGGAAACGAGCGGCGTGCCGGCATCCGAAACGAGTGCGATGGCTGCGCCCTCGGCAAGCCGCCGCAGGAGCTGCGGCCGCACCGCAGCGGCATTGTGGTCGTGATAGGCAATCAACGTCGTGCTGATGCCGTAGTGATCGAGGAGTCTGCGGGTGATGCGGGTATCTTCGCAAGCGATCACATCGGCTGCCGCCAGAAGCTCCAAGGCGCGCAGCGTGATGTCGCGCAAGTTGCCGATCGGGGTCGCCACGACATGAAGGCCGCAAGCGAGCGGGGGGGCTACCGCCGGCCAGCCGTTGAGCACGTAGCGCCCCTTGTCCGGGTCCGCGACCGCGGATGCCGGGTGCGAATGGGGCCGCCCGCCTTCTCTGCGGCGAGCGTGAACGGGGGTACGCATGTGGACAATCTAGCCTGCGGACGCGCGAGCGTCATCGAAAGGCTAGGCATTATCGTCGGTTTCATTTACCTAACTTGGATCGTCATAAAGCCGGATTGCCGTCCATGATCCCGGTGACGCCCTGTTCGGCGTCGAGGAGACCGGCGCGAATGGGGACTACCCGAACCTTCTTATCTCGACGTCGATTCGCCGGGCTCTTTGCCGCATCGAGCCTGCTGTCGGCTTGTACCGGAAGCTTCTCGCCGGCGGACCTGTTCTCGACCTCGCCGAAGCCGGCCGGGCCTCCGCAGGGCGGCACCGAAATCGGCACTGGCGCGGTGAAAGTGGGCCTCATCCTGCCCCTCTCGGCGGGCGGCAATGCCGGACTGGCGGCAGCCTCCATGCGCAATGCCGCCGAAATGGCGCTTGCGGAATTCAACAGCCAGGATCTCCAGCTCCTCGTCAAAGACGATGCCGGAAGCGCGCCCGGAGCCCAGCAGGCAGCCCAGCAGGTGCTCGACGAGGGTGCCGAGCTCATTCTCGGACCCCTGTTTGCCTATTCGGTAGCGCCGGTCGGCCAGTTGGCCCGGGCCCGCAATGTGCCGGTCATTGCCTTCTCGACCGACGCCAACGTGGCGGCGCGCGGCGTCTATCTGCTGAGCTTCCTGCCGGAAACGGACGTCGAGCGCATCGTCGGCTATGCGGTTGGCCAGGGCAAACGCTCCTTCGCGGCTGCAATCCCGGATAATGCCTACGGCACAGTGGTCGAGGCAGCGTTCAAACAGTCGCTCGGCCGCCACGGCGCCCGCGTCATCGCGCTGGAGCGCTACCCGCTCGACCGCGCCCTGATGCAGGCGGCGGTGCGCACCGTCGCGCAGTCGGCAAGTCGCGTCGACGCCGTGTTCATCCCCGACGGTGCCGATTCGGTTTCGATGGTCGTACAGGGGCTTGCCGCCAACGGAGTCGATGCCAAGCGCGTGCAACTCCTCGGTACCGGCATCTGGGAGGATTCGCAGATTTTCTCGAACGGAATGCTCGAAGGCGCCTGGTATGCCGGTGCCGATACCTCGGGGTTTCGCACTTTCTCTTCCCGCTATCGCAGCCGTTTCGGTGGAGATCCGGCGCGGACGGCTTCGCTTGCCTATGACGCGGTGGCGCTTGCCGCCGCGCTCACGAAGACGCAAGGCCAGCGGCGGTTCAGCGAAGCGGTTCTGACCAATTCCTCCGGCTTCACTGGGATCGATGGGCTGTTCCGTTTCCGCTCCGACGGCACCAGCCAGCGCGGCCTTGCCGTCATGCGGGTCACCCCCTCCGGCGCCCAGATCATCAGCCCGCCGCCAAAATCCTTTGGCGCCGGATCGGGCATCTAGCTCTTTGCGCTCCGTCGGCTTGGACCGGGGTGATGTTCGATGTGTCCAGTTTCCGACGGATTGTTGTGCAGCGTAGCGAAAGAAGCGGAGTGCCAACTCCGGACATCTGTAGGGTGGGCAAAGGCGCGCCCTTGCGCGCCGTGCCCACGCGTTCGATCACTCTCCGAAGCTGCCGGCCAGCTCACCGACATCGCCGCCCCAGTCGGGCGGCAAATCCCCACGCGCCACATAATGTTTG
>DATBHB010000030.1:0-10670 GCA_036557705.1 Xanthobacteraceae bacterium | reverse complement strand
TACAACGCCGCGCGCTTTGCGCTTGACATTGCGTTCTCTAGTTTGCTGTTGCGAGAAGGCAGCGGTACCAGCTTTGCATACATTTATCAAATGGTTTCAGTATAGAAAATTAGAGCTAATTTGACCATTGTATTTGTTGCGTTTTCCAACGGCTCCGCTGAGGGGCTTTTCCGTATGCCCCCTATGGGCGCTTTGAGTGCCGTAACCCTCTCAGGCAGGCGGCGTGGATGGCGCTGTGTCTGTTTTCTGCGTTTCAGCCTGCTTTGCGGCTTTCTCGGCCGCGCGGCGCTTACGCATGTACTGGCGGGCTCGCGCTAGACGCTCGGGGCTGCTCTTGGGATTGCGCTTCCATGAGCCGCCCGCTGGCTGGTCAGGAGATGGAAGAGCTTCGGCTTGCCCGTTGATGACTTTGGCGCTTTCCCCGTTTAACCGGTCGGCAATTTTTTGCTCCAATTCGACAATCATCGCCCGAAGTTGCTCGTCCGACAGCTTGCTGAGCGTGGACGGCGTCGTCTCGACTTTCATCTCCTTCGGCATGAGCATTGCCATCACTTTCATGTAGGTCCCAGGCTGTTCGCTCCCTACTTTTTCGAGGATTTCTGGCCCATTTTTTTGCCAATGCGCGATTAAATCGCGCAAAAAGGCATCATTTACTCGGCGCCGCGCGATGTAGAGATCGGCGGCGGGATTGCCTGACGATACTGGCTTAAAGATCATCTACATGCCGTAAGTTGTTCCCGAATCTCAATATTGCTTATGCCACGATAGAGCGTTGCTCGGCTGGTTCCAAGATGCTCGCGTCAACGGGAAAGCGCGCTGACACTTTGCGTTGTGAGGATGGCGGCACTGTGCGTCTGCAAGCGACGAAACTGAGATAAGTGGACTTAGTGAACTTAGTGATCTGTTTCACCCACCCTCTATAAACTGTCACATATATGTCTCTGACAGTTTTCCGCGCGTAGGTTAAAGGCATCACTTAGTCCACTAAGTCCACTTGGGCTTGTGGGATCGAACCCAGTGACCAAAGCTGATAACCATCCTTCATCCCCATTCGTATGAGCATCGACCCATTCACGGGACGTCCCTCGTTTCGTTTGAGCCATCGCCCAAGCCGGTCATTGCTAACGAGGTTCCCTCGACCCGCTACGTTAAGGAGCGCGACGTGGAAGTCATTGACGTTGATCGCGTGGTTGATCAGCTGCTGGACCGTGTATGCCTGCCCTGCCGTCAAGTGGTGGCGCCACTGTGTGATCACGGTGGCGAGCAGGTCCCGGCGCGGATCGTCTTCCTGCACCCTGATCGTGGTGTCGCATGGGTCGGCCTGGCCGAGCCAGAGGAGCGGCGCGCGAATCCGGTGCGACCATTCCTCGAACGAGCCGAGCGGTGGTGGCTCGATCCGATCCCCTGCCACGTGCCAGGCCCGCAGCACGGTCAATGCGGCAACGACCAATCGCTCGCGATCAGCCTTGGCGGCCGCGATCGGGTCGAACTCGAAGCTACGCCGTTCCGGGTGCTCACAGCGGGCGTCGAGCGAGCACAGCAGCGCGCGCCGGGTCAGGTCGCCTACGATGGTGAGGTTATTGCCGGTCGCGAACATGGTGGCGGTGACCGGTGTCTCGACGTTCCTGCTCGAACCGAGGACGCGGATGTTGAGCTTCTGCTGGGTCAGTGCCTGGCAGAGGAAGACGCTCTGCAGCTCGTGCTCGCAGTTATCGATCGAGATGACAACGTCGCCGGCTAGCATGGCGGCGCCCAGGCGCTTCTCAAGTTCCTCCTCGCTGCGCCCCTGCGAGATGACCGGCGTCAATCGGCCAGTGGCGAGCATGGCGGCAAGATCGACCAGCAGCGACTTCCCGGTGCCCGCCGTCGGCGACGTGAAGCCGTGCAGCGGGGCGGTCACCATGGCGTGGCGGTCGAGCGCGGTGAGGATCGCCGACAACGCGACCGAGCGGTCGGCGTCCGACACGAAGGGGAAGCGCTCGATCAGCCTGCCAATCGTCTGCAGCGCCACGGCGGCATCCGGCTTGCTCGGGCGTTGCGACACTGGCGGGAAGCTGCGGCCGTCTGGCTTGTAGAGCATGCCGCTCGCTGGATCATAGCCGGGTCGCTCGCAGACCGAGCCGTCGCCGCGCAGGAACGGTCCGTTGGTGATCCGGGTGAGGATCGGCAGTTTCCAGGTGCCGTGGCGGTTGAGGTATGCGTCGGCCACCCGGTCCGGCGCGTCGACCGCGACCCAATTCTTCGAGCGGCGGTCGTACTTCAGGAACCGAGCGGCGCAGGTCAGGCTCTCGACGAGCCAAGGGCGCGTGACCGGGATCAGGCGCCAACCGGAGGTCTCGCGGTCGTCGGCGGCCTTGAGCTTCGACAAGACCGGGCGCACGGCCAGGCCCCCGCGCTGGTAGACCTCACGGCCGAGCGAGAGGAGCGCGTCCTCGGCTTCGTTGACGACGCGTGGCAGCTCGCCGGAGCGGATGTAAATTTGCGGCCAGGGATCGTTTGGCGCCGTGGTGCCGGTGACCGCCGCGCGCTTGATTGCGCGCCACTTCTCATAGGAACGAACCACCTCAGCGTGCAGCCGGTCGGCATACTTTGCGCCGATGCCGTTCGGGTAGCGCGCAAGCTCGTCGGTGATCTCGTCGACCGACCAGCCCCCGCCGGCCAGGTGCCAGACCACGGCTTGGAACAGCTCGCTACGCTCGCCCTCCGGGGCGCCGTTCTGGATCAGGTCGTCGTAGTCGAGCGACCCTTGCGGACCGGCGTCGTTGAAATCGAACCCGCCGGCCGCTTGCCCGCTGTGGCGAGCGAGTAGCGTGTCGATGAACGCGTCGAGCGGCGGCAGTTCGGCGCATTGGCCGATCTGCAATCCCGAGATGGTGATATAGCGCGCCGTGTTGCGGTAGAGCTCGATGCCGGCGCCGTTGCGGTCGAAGGCGAACCTGCGGTGCGTTTCGGGCCCCTTCACCGTGCCGATGATGCGCAGCCCGCAGCCCGAGACCGTGATCTCCTGGTAGGCGCCGTTCGCCTCGCCGCACAGCCGCTCGGCCCAAGGTTCCAGCCTGTCCTGGTCGATGCAGTGGTCGAGGTCGATGGCGCCGATGTTGCTCTCCTTGAGCATATAGCCGATGCCGTCGGCCTTTCCGGCTTCGACCGCCGCGACCGCGTCGGTGTAGCTGCCCCACGTGGTGGGATCGTTCGAGCGCGCGTTGTGCTTGGGATCGCGCGCCTGGCGCGGCGGCTTGGTCCATTTCGCCTTGCCACTCTTGGTCGTACGCAGCTCCCATGGCCAAACGACCCAACGCTGCTCTTCGGTCAGCGGGACGAGCGCGGGCGGGAGCTGCGCGAGATCGGCGTTGTGGGTGCGCGGCTTCGTGATCATGGCCGCTTGCCTTCTAGGCGGTAGAAAATACTCTTGAGCCATTTGGCTTGTTTTTCAGTCGGCTCGCGCCAGACCGTGCGGGATGTCATGTCGTTGATGAACTCCTGTTCCCTCGCCCGCAGCCGACTGCTGTGTCGCTGGCACCACAGCGCGATCTCGTGCCAGGACGGCGTGCCATCGACGTTCGCGAAGTCCGCAGCGCCGTGGTGCTTGTCCTGGGCCGCGCGCAGGCCGGCGTCATAGCCGGCGTCGTAAAGCTTCCTCATCTCAGCTTCGGTGAGCGCGCCGCCGTTCGGCTCCTCGATGCCCTCCGCGAGCGCGTGGATGTCCAGCCCCTCGCTGCGCAGGGTGCGCTTGATGGCGCGCGCGGCCGCGATCACATCGCCGTCGCAGTCGGACGCGAGCATGCGGATCATCTTGCCGAGCTTGCCAGTGATGGGCGCCAAGTTGCTGATCACGGCTTGCTCCAGCATCGCTTACGGTGGCCGCATGTTTGGCAGCGCCAGTCGGCAGGATCGCTGTAGGCGCGCGGTAGTAGTTCGCCGGCGCGCGTCGCCTCGATCACGGCGACCGCCCGGTCGGAGGAAACCTGTGCCTGCTCAGCATTGAACGGCACCAAAAGGTGGAGGCGTGCGCAGGTGTTGCCGTTCACCGCGGTGAAGATCGCCGGGTGCTCGGTGACATCGAGATACGCCTGGTAAAGCCAAACTTGAGCGGCGTATCCCGGATAGGCCTTCTCGATCCCGTCGCGCTCAAGTGAGCGCCAGCCCTTGTCGCCGAGGCATTTGTGCTCCCACAAACACGGAAAGCCGGCTTCGGGCAGCACGGGGCCGCACATGAGGATGCCGTCGGCGTGGCCGCGGAACAGCCCGCCCGCCGCGCTGAAGCTGAGCTGCTCAACTGGCGCGAACTTGAAGCCCACACGGATCAGGTGCTGCCGACTCAGCTCCTCGAAGAAATGTCCGCGCGCGAAGATGTCGCGGGTCTGCGACGGGTGCACCGGTCGGCACCACAAATCAAATTGGACTTTTCGCAGGCACTCGTTGCCGATCGCGCTCGCGCCGAGGTACTGCCGCTCATTCTGCTCCGGCGGCTCGGCCTGCTCGATCAGCGCGTTGATGGCGACGCTGATCGGACTTTCCGACAAGCTGGCGCGGTTAAAATCAAGCACGGCACGGCGGCGAGGCGACATCGCTTGTTGTTGATTTGCGGGTTATGCCTTTCCTACTGAAGTCGCGCGCTATCATCGCCTTACGGATCAGCCGCATGGCAGTCAGCAGGAAGTCGGCCATGATCTCGCGTGGCCACGACGCGAGCGGCTGCGACCAGTCGATGTCAGGGCAGGCACCGGCGAGTTCCGGCAGGATCGCCATGATCGCCCCTATGTCCCACGGCTGCGGGTCGAGCCCGGTCATCCGGATTGTTTGCTCGGTGTCGAGCTGCTCGGCGGCCGCCTGTTCGGCGCGTGTGGCTATCCACGCGAATAACATCGCACCAAAGACCCATCCCCATTCCGGGTCGCTCAACCGTCCGACCGGCGTGCCGGATGGAATATGGCCGCCGTCCTGGACGAGCCCACGCGCGGCCCCGATGGCGGCGGCGGAGGCTCGCCGCTGCCATTCATCGTCGATCGCGGACAGTGAGACCCGTGCGACGGCGTGAGCTTTTTTCATGATGCCCATTGCGGCCGCTCGAGCTTCGCGGGGGTAGACGCGGGTTTGGCAGGCGCTGCTGACGGCGCGGCCGCCGGCTCCTGAGTCACCGGCTTCCAAGCCTTTTCGTCGGGCGTGACTACGTGGTCGAGCCGGTTCTTCTCCTTGTAACCGTTTTGCGGCGGCTCGACGCCGATGCGCGCCACGAAGGTGAGGCCATTGAAGTCACCATATGACTTGATGCGCCGCGCTTCCTTGGCGGCGTCGCTCTTGTCGTCGGGCTTGATGCCGCGTGCGGATTCCAGGATGGCGCGCAGCTTGCCTGCGGAAATCTTAGCCGCCTCGGCGTGACCCGGTGTGCTGCCGGCAACGGTGAGCAGCGACCAGAATTTGCGCTTCGCGAAGGGGCCGTCGCGCACAACGAACTCGCAATCGAGGGCCTCGCTGTTGCCGTCCTTGCTGCGGCGAAGCCAACCGTCGTCGCCGACACTGCCGGGGCGGACGGTCATACGGACGGTGGCGATCGTACCGTCAGGGATCACATCGAAGTTGCGTTGCGTCTCTGCGTCGTTGAAGTCGTAGTTTGTCATTGATCAGTTCCTAGTTTGCTGCTGCGTGGTGTGAGCGTTTGCTCGGGTGAAGTGATGAATGGCTTGCGCTGGCCGGGGCTGATCAGTTTGGTGATTAACCGCCCGAGGTGTGGCTCCTCGATCTGCTCGAGCCGGCCGGCGCGGTCCTTGGCCGGGTATCCCCAGGAATTCGGGCTGGTGCACACGAACGCGCGCGTTGGCGCGCCGTCGCCGAAGTCTACCCACGCCATGGTGATGATCTGATCGACGATGCCGGGCAGTTCGCGGCCGGTGCGCGAGCCTTCCATCTGCGGCTGCCAGCTCGTCGCGTTGAACTCGTCGGTAACCTTTTCGAGGATGCCGACAAAGACGACATGCTTGCCGCGCGCGTGCTGCAGTTGGTGTAGCCACAGCAACATCTCGCGCGCGTGCAGCCCGTAGGCGCCGCGCGTGTCTTTCTTACCGGTGCGCTCGCTGAACGCTTCCGGCTGCTGCTCGGCCCAACGGAACGACAACCTGCTCACCGCGGTGATGCTGTCGACGAAGACCGTGTCGTAGCGATCAAAGTTGTCGAGCGCGCCACCCACGGCTTGGTAATGCGCCTCGCTGTAGCAGGCGGTCGGTGGGAACGACGAATTGCGGCCGCCGATGCGACACGCGAGATCGCGTGCGGTCGGCCAATCATCCACCCGGATCGCGTCGACAGGCACGTCCTGGACGCTGAGGTCGCCGGCTTCGATATCGACGAACAACGTGCGCACCGGGTCGAGCGTGCGAAGTAAGCTCGTCTTGCCGACACCGGTCGGGCCGACGATGAGCGCCTTGACTCCGCGCGGCTCAGCGAACCTTTGGTCCGCGCTAATAATCCGCATTACTCGTCCTCCATGGCGTCGGTTTCTTCCAAAATGCGAGCGACCTCGATGCGTAGATCGGCAAACAACAGTTCGAGTTCGAAGCGGGTCCGCCGGCTGCATTCGCTCAAGTGTTTGCGAACGTGTGCGTGGATACGGTCGACGATCTCATCGACGATGGTGAGGGGGCTGATCATGGCGAACTCAAGCGGCGCGACCGAACCTGCGATGGTTGTTGAGGTGCAGCTCGAGATCGTGGTGGTCGTACCTGCCGGCGGCGAGAACCCGTTTCACATCGGCGAGGGCGGCGACCGCCTCGCCCTCATTATCTGTTGACAGGGCGAGCTTGAGCAGGGTCGTGGCGCGCGAAGAGACCGGACCGATTTCCCGTTCTGCATCTTGCTGCCAGGCTGGCGGAATTGCAGCGAGCAGCGGCTTTAAACCCACGCCCTCGAGGAAATGGGAGCGCTCTTTCTGAGAGGCGTTAGTCCACCAGGCCAAAGCGTCAAAGCTAGTTGCCGGCTTGGTCTTTTTCTTCGGTTTGGAGTTGGCAGACTGTGGCTTGGCGATCAGCCTGAGGGCGACGCTCAAGCTCAAATTCCGCACGCCTGCGTAATTCAGCTCGGCCCGGTGCCGGGCCAGTTTCATGTAGCGTTCGGCTGTATCTGCGCTCAGATCACACGACTTCAGCCATTTCAGCCAGTCGCCATGTTTGATCTGCTCCTTGGCGCGGATCAGCGCGTCGCCGGCAGCGAGCGCATGTTCCAAGAAGTTCTGCGCGGCGTTCGCGCTTGCCGTTAGGTGCCTGCAGACTTCTTTAGCGAGCGCATCGAGATCGTCGATCTCGGCGGTGGGCTTGAAATTAGCCCGGGAACTGGTATCTAGCATTTCGCGTTCTTCTCCTTCTTGCTGGACGCATTCCCGCCGAGGGAAATCCGGGCCGGCGCCTTCACCGCCGGCCCGGCGTTAGTTTTCACCGCCAATTTGCTCGCAACTCGGCGCGGGCTTGGCGGCGTCGCCCGCGCCGAGAATTCATAGGGTTGCGCGCTTTGATGGGGCCATCGGGCCGTGACGGCGCCGCGACGCTGACGGCGCCTCGGAGGTCGATCGGCGCGGTCCGCTGAGCCGCGCTTTCGCCCATTCGAGAGCGTCGCGCCAACGGTAAAGCACGCGCGGGCCGAACAACTGGTAGGGCGGACCTCCGCCGCGCGTTGCCTTCGTGGCGAGCGTTTTCGATTTTACGGGGAACCCAGCGGCAGCGAGCGCGGCAGCGGTCTGATCGCGGGTCAGTAAGGCATCGCCCGGAATTTCACTCATTTCCTCACCATCACATTGCGCGCAATCCCGCGCGTTTGTGATGGCTTAATTCGGTGTTCAGCAGTCGTCCAAGGACAAAAATAAGCGAGATTGAACGGCCAATCTGCTAACAGTTTCAAGGTCTTTCGAGCGGCGCACAATTGCGGCTAGCCAACCGGAACCGTCTCGCCAGCCGCGAAATCGATTCCTGGCTAGCATGCGGATGAACGGTATGAACTGCTGCGATGACCGCCGGCAAAACAAGTTTGGCGTCGTCCCTACTCGATGTTCCTGCCACTTCTTCAATCAAGGGAATCACAGTCGTAATTACTTCCGACGTTGAAAGTGGTACGTAGTACGAAAGCTCCGTTATTTGAATAGCCTTCCGGGAATTAGTACCTTGAGGTCGTCCGGCACTCTTATGGGAAGAGAACCAGTCCGTTTTCACAGCGCTCGCAAGTACTTCGGCCTTTTTCTCAAGAAAGTTATTCTTCGCCTTCCGTTTCACGCCACACAAGAGTTCGACAGCCCGTCTCTCGATCGGGGTTAAATCAGTAACCGTTACGCCCTTCGCATCTTCGATGGCATCATCGCGAGCCAGTCTCTTTTTCTCATTGCTCTTGAGCCTTACCAAATAGCTAGCCCAACCGATGTCTAGCTCTGATGCCTCATCCCTACTCTTCTTCGCGGAACGTTGATAGTGCCAGTCGTTCAGCTTATCGGACCTTTTTCGCTCTATGGCTCGAAGGATTTTTCTCCTGGTCGCGTTCGCACATTCGGCTGGGTTGTCCGAGCCTCGTTGCTTAGCGATTTCTGTTAACGTCCGGAGCAACTCGGCGTAAGCATCATTGGTGGTACCAAGCGAAAAAGTCATGGGCGCTTGGCTATATTGATAGCGACAGCTTGTTCCGCCTCACCCATCAACTCCGCTGTGCGGTCTGCAACTGCGTCCGCAGCAGCAAGGAGCACGGCATCAGCGGAATGCAGATATCTGGAGGTGGTCGAGCGCCCCTGGTGACCTACGAGGGCCGCAATGACCGGTTCGCTGTAACCGAGGTCAGCAGCGAGGCTCGCGAAGCTGTGGCGCAGCACGTGTGGCGTCACCTCAGGCGGCAACCCGCCAAGCTTGGCAATTCGCTTCCAGAGCTTCTTGAAACCGGACATAACAGTATCGCCGGTGCCGCGCGTCGCCGGGAATACCAAGTCACCTGAGCGAGAAAGGCTTCGCATAACATCGCAGCCTGCATGAGAAAGTGGACGCAGACTCCGGCCCGTTTTGGTATCATTGAGTATTGCCGTCCGCCGTGCCAGGTCGATTTCATCCCAACGCAATGCCAGAGCCTCTCCGGAGCGCCAACCGCTGACAGCAAGGAATCGCGCAACGGCGATTGCAGGTGGCCAGATGCTTGCAGCCTCGGCGTTCCGCAGCGCGCTTCCCAGCGCTCTGTATTCGGCATCAGTAAGCCGCCGGTCACGCCTGCCGTCCGCGGGTCGCACCACGCCGTGCACCGGGTTGTCGGGGCGCATCCGGCGCCGCACCGCATATGTGAAGATTGCACCTAGAAGTCCTACGGCACGATTAGCGGCGCCCTTGCCGCCGCGCACGCGCGCCAGTCCACGGGGCTTGGTCTTGGTGTTGGATGCCGTCTTGCCTTGGGCCACATCGTGCATGAAGCCCTCGACATCCTCGCGCGTGACGGCGGCCACCTTTAATTGGCCGAGCAGAGGTTTGATGTGCCGGGAGATGCGCCCCTTGTCGATTGCCAGCGTACTTGCCTTCTTCTGGGTTCGGCGGCGCGTTACCAGCCGCCCTGCGTCGGCGTCTGCCAGGTAGGCATCACACAGCTCAGCAACTGTCTGCGCATTGCGCGCTGCTCTTTTCTCGGCAGCAGGGTCGCGCTTGTGGGCTACCTCGCCCAACAGACGCTTCGCCTCGTCCCGCGCCGTTTCTGGCGTCCACGGCGCTCCGTGTTTTCCAATTGTGAACCAACGCTGGCGGCCTTCTTTGGTGCGGTAGAATAGGATGTAGGAGACGGCGGGGCTTATTTGTCGTCGCGCTCCGAAGCCGGGCAACGATGGGTCCCAGATTGTTTCTCCAGGTTCGAGCGACCGCACTTGCCGCAATCCAATTCGGCTCCGCACGGTCATTGATGCTCCTTCCCCTACGATGCTTGCTAAGGCCAGTTAGCAAGCAGATAGCTAGCAGGATGGCGCAAGTCGGCGCAAACGAAGCCAGGGGTCCACAACGAAAAACAAAAGGTTATCAACAGAAAAGCTGTAACGCGCAAATTCTAGCAAACAGTCGCAAACGCTAGGAACTACCTTGCCAAGGTTGGGGTCGAGGGTTCGAATCCCTTCGCCCGCTCCAAACTCATCTATGTCCAGCCCGGACACATGGGTGCCAGAACGTACCTAAGACATGGGTGACAACCTCGTGCCGAACGGGTTGTCGAGAGGCTGCAAGGTCTTCTGCTCCAAGTCGAAATATCCGAGATCGTAGTGCATGAAGCTGACGAGCCAAATGCCCTCGTCGACTTCCTTGATGCCGAGGCTTTGACCGGCGAGCACGGTGGATATGTTGATTTTCTTGCGATGCAAGCACAGTCGTCCGCAGGTGGTGACGAGAATGTCGCGGTCGTGGAACGGATAGGTCAGCTCGGGCAGGCCGTCATAACGGCGCGGTGAAGCGAGTAGAGGTCTGCGAGACACTTCATGCCGAGGGCCTCGTGTGGTCACAGGTCGGCGCGAGCGGTCGCTCAGGGCCGCCAAGCCATGCTCTTTGTAGCGGTCGAAAATCTTGTACCCGGTCTTCCGGGATACGCCGAAATCCCGGCACACGTCGGTCATGGCCTCGCCGTCCAGCAGGCGGGCCACAAAGCGAAGGCGCTCTTCCATCACCGAACTCGCTTTCCACGGCATCAACACC
>DATBHB010000029.1:0-4880 GCA_036557705.1 Xanthobacteraceae bacterium | reverse complement strand
GTCGGGCTTGTCGTTCGGCGGGACGTAATAAGTGGCGTCGTCGGTCAACAGCGTGAGCCATTCGTCGAGCTGCCACGAGTCGAGCAGGTCCGCCTCGTGATAGAGCAAATCCTCGACCTCGGCGCGCGAGACGGTGGTGGCGAGCGCCTCGTTCATACGCGCGCCTCCATCAGCTCGTTCCACTTGCGCCAGAACACCCGCAGGTGTCCTTCGTCGGTGGCGAGCTGCTGGTCGCTCGGCTTGCCCATGCCGCGCGACAGATCGGACCAGCGCACCTCGCGCCAGGCGGCGTAGCCGAGCTGCGCCGCTTCGAGCGCCGCGACATCGTCCGGCGTGGCGAAGCCGCCGGGGCCGTAGAAGGTGAGGAAGGCGTGCAGGCGCCGCGCGCGCTGCGCCTCGGTCTCTTCGACCGGTCCGAGCGCCCAGGCGGTGACGTGCATGCGGTCCGGCGCCAGCGGATAGAAGTGCCGCACCGTCACCGACGAGCCGTCGTTGATGACGAGATTGGGAAAGATGCACAGATTGCGGTTGGTGTCGGCGACGCGGGCGGCGCGCGTCGGGCCGAGCCGCGTCACCAGCTCGTTGCGCATCGCCTCGATGTCGGCCTTGGCGTCCTCGCCGTAGACCGAAATCCAGCGCGCCACCGGCCGGCCGCGGTAATTCGGATTGTCGGTGGTGAGATGGCCGTTGCCGAGATCACGGCCGTAACCGCGCGTGGGAAGGAGCTCGCCCTTGGGCGGCGTAATATTGACGCCGGAATTGCGCATGTAGTTGAGCCAGGTCGAGTGCGTCGAGATCAGGTGATAATCGTCGACGCTGTTCTCGACCATGAGCTTCCAGTTGGCCCGGATATCGTATTCCTGGGTGCCGGCAATGATCTGCATCTTGCCGGACGGCGACTGGTCGACGACGAGATCGATGTAATCCTTGGCGTGGCCCAGATAGCTGGCGAGATCGACGGCGTCGCGATCGAAGTTGGCGAAGTAAAAGTCGCGGTACTGCTCGAGCCGCGGCACCGGCATTAAGCCCATTTCGGCATTGTCGAAGGCCCCGCCATAGGCGTCGGAGCCCGGCACCGATTTGAGCCGGCCGTCGGTGTGGTAGGTCCAGCCGTGATACATGCAATAAAACTGCCGGGCGTTGCCCTCGCGCTCGCGGCACACCAGCGCGCCGCGATGCCGGCAGCAATTGATCAGCGCGCGCACCTCGCCGTCGCGATCGCGGCAGAAGATCACCGGCCGGCCGGCCACGGGACGGGTCTTGAAGTCGCCGGGGTTCTTCAGCTCCGAGGCATGGCCGACATAGACCCAGCAATGGTCGAAAATCGCCCGCTTCTCGCGCTCCAGCACGTCTTCGGAGACGAACACCTCGCGGTTGACGAAGAACGTCTGCGCCTGCGGGTTTTCGACAATGAATTCGTCGCTGGAAGGCTGGTAGTTCATCGCAAAACGCTCCTTGGGATACGAATTATATAGAGAAATACGTCACGTCTTCCAATGGCTGCCCCCTCCCCCGCGCATGCCCAACGCCTCATCCTGAGGTGCTCGCGCGCAGCGCGAGCCTCGAAGGATGCAGGCCGAGGCGCCGGGCCTGCATCCTTCGAGGCTCGCTTCGCTCGCGCCTCAGGATGAGGTGCACAGGGTAAGCTTCGCCGTTCCCGCGGCGCATTTTTTGTTCGCGCCCGAGCCTGGCCACGCCACTGCACGAAAGCTGCCCCGAAAAAAGAGAAGGGGGCGGAGCGCCGACAGGCGCATACGCATTACTAACCGCGCCACACCGACAGACGTTACCGCCTGCCGGCGCTTCGGGCGCGGCGCGCGCCACGCAGTTGCGACGTTACCGCCGCAACGCGCTTCGGGCGCGCTCGCCTCTCGGCGCTCCGTCGCGGCGCTCGCCAGGCTTTACGCCTGGCTCAGCTTCGGGCTGCGCTTACCGGAATCTGCCGCAGCTTGCGCCGCCACAAACCCCTTTTACTAGCGAGCTCCTCGCGCCCCGACCGTAGTGTCGGAGAGGCAGGGTCCGAAGCCGCCCGGGAGCGGTTTGCGAGACCGCGCGCAGGCACCGCACTCGCTCCGCCTTCCGGATCGCATCTAGAAAGCGCCCTTCGGGAGCGAGTTGCGGCTTTTTTAGTTCGTCGCGAGATGTGAATTCAAGAAAATCCGCCGGTGGAAGCCATGTCTCTGATCCAACGATATATTTCTCGCGCGATTTGTTTGGTTCGCAGGTGCCGAAATTATGACACGCTGCCTTGATTCGTGGTTTTTCCGCTAAGGTACGGAGGGTGCTGACATTTCTTGATTCGTAGCAGCGAACGTAGCCCGGATTGAGCGAAGCTAAATTAGGCGCGTCCGCACGCTTGATCTAAAATGCAACGTGCCGTTGACTGATGCGGCATCGGCTGTACTCGTGGGACCTGGGACCGCAATGGGTTTTCCGAACGATGCGCTCGACATAAACTGATCGCCATCCTTCGAAAGCGCGCTTATGGCCCAGATACGCTTCTGCAAATCCTCCGATGGCGCACGTATCGCCTATGCACAGGACGGCCACGGTCCGCCGTTGGTCGAGGTCGCGACCTGGCTCAATCATGTAGAATACGATTGGAAGAGTCCGATTTGGAATGCGCGGCTTGTGGAGCTGACGAGGCATTATACGTTTACGCACTACGATGGTCGCGGTTGCGGCCTATCAGATCAGGATCCCAAGAGCCTGACGTTTGATGATCTCGTTGCCGATCTGGAGGCGGTCGTCGACGCCGCCGGTCTGAAGCAATTCATTCTTCTCGGCTGCTGCCAGGGCGGGCCTGTGGCGATCGCTTACGCGGCACGTCACCCTGAGCGCGTGAGCCATCTTGTCCTCTACGGTGCTTACTCGCGCGGCAAGCTCAAGCGCAATCCATCGCAGCAGGACATCGACGAAGCCGAGACCATGCTCAAGGTCGTCGAACTCGGCTGGGGGCAGGACAATCCGGCATTCCGTCAGGTCTTTACGGCGCTGCTCATCCCCGACAGCAAACCGGCGCAATACAGCTGGTTCATCGACATGCAACGCATGGCGATCTCACCGCAGAACGTGGTGCGTCTCATGCGCGCACTCGACCGCATCGATATCAGCGACATGCTGAGCAACGTTCGCTGTCCCGCCCTGGTCCTGCATTCACGTCATGACAGACGGATACCCTTCGCGGAGGGCCATCTGATCGCCCATTCAATTCCCAATGCGCAATTCGTGCCGCTGGAGAGCCGGAACCACCTTCTGCTCGAGCATCAACCGGCATGGCGCCAATTTCTTGATGAAACGGCGCGGTTCGTTCGCGCCAACCGGGACGCGAGCTCCGCCGGAACTGAATTCCTCGAATTAACCGCGCGCGAGCGCGAAGTGCTCGATTTGATCGCGCGCGGCCTGGATAATATGCAGATCGCGAAATCGCTTGCCCTGAGCGAAAAAACCGTCCGCAACCACATCAACAGCATTTTCGGCAAGCTCGGCACGCCGAACCGCGCACAGGCGATCGTGCGAGCGCGCGAGGCAGGGCTTGGGACGGCAAGCGTCCCTCGGAACTGATCGGATCTGGGCCCCAAGGCCCAAACCTCCTGAGGCCTTTGTCAGATTGTCCACGCGTCTAGGTCCGACGCCTCATGACTATTCCCTCGCGTCCTCGATAGTGCGCGTCACCAGATGATGCCGAGGAGGAAGCAATGAGCGTGGCGAAAACTGCACCTGTCGGGTCTGCTTCGGTGCAAGGCGATTTGTGGGGCGTGCGCGCCCGTGACTACGCCGAGGTTCAGGAGCCGACCTTCCTGCCGCTCTATGAAAGCGTGTTGGCTCGACCCGAAATAGCCAAGGCAGGCTCGATCCTCGATGTCGGATGCGGGCCGGGCCTTGCCGCTCAGGTTCTTTCCAGAGGGATCGGACGAGTCGCCGGTGCTGACGCCACCGCACCTTTCATCGAGATAGCACGCCGGCGGGCGCCCAGTGTGGATTTCCGCATCGCCGAGATGGAAGCGCTGCCCTACAACGACGGCGCGTTCGAGGCCGTGACGGGCTTCAATGCCTTTCAATATGCGGCCTCGCCGGTGAATGCGCTACGCGAGGCACGACGCATCGTGCAGGCCGGTGGCATTATTATCATTGCGGTTTGGGGCTTGCCGGAAAGCTGCCAGGCAGCCGGGCACCTGAAGGCGCTGGGGTCGCTGATGCCGCCCCCGCCGCCGGGCGCTCCCGGTCCATTTGCGCTTTCGGACGAAACCAAGCTCAAGGCGCTGGCGGGCGAAGCCGGTCTGACGCCAAGTGCGATCGTGGATGTCGCGTGCCCCTGGGTTTATCCAGATATCGAGACCGCACTCAGGGGCATGCTATCTGCGGGACCGGCCGAGCGAGCAATTCGTGCCTCAAGTCTCGAGCGCGCGCGCGAAGCCATCGCTGTTGCGATTGAGGGCTACCGCACCCAGAGTGGCGGCTATCGTCTGAACAATACGTTTCGCTATCTAGTCGCCCGAGCCTAGCAAGCGTACGGTGGGCACAAGCGCGAAGCGCCGTGCCCGCGCGTATCCTCCCGACCGATCGGCCGCGTGGGCTTCGCTGCGCTCAGCCCACCCTACATTTGCGATCAAATACCGACCTGGTGCTCCAGCATGATCTCGCGCCGTTCGCGCGCGGAGCGAAGAAGCGCCAGGCTCACTTCGACGTTGGCCTTGGCCCAGCGGCCGTTCTGCACCGGAGCGCGGCCGGTGCGGATTGCGGCGATCAGGTCGTCGAGCACTTCGCTGCGGCCGGGCATCGCCGCGCTTTTCGGCAGCGCGATTTCGCGTTTGCCGTTCTGGTCGTAAACGAACAGACCGTCGGCGGAGGCGCGCATTTCGCCGCCCGCGCAGGTCACG
>DATBHB010000028.1:0-6120 GCA_036557705.1 Xanthobacteraceae bacterium | reverse complement strand
GCTCGCCGTGCTCACGGCGTTTGAACTCGTGCCCGCAGTGTTCGTTGGCACTTCCCGCGGAGGCCTGTTGACGATGCGGCTCGCGACGGAGCGGCCAAGCGCGATTGCCGGGGTTATCCTCAACGACATCGGCCCGGTAATCGAGCTCAAAGGGCTGCTGCGGATCAAGAGCTATGTGGGCAGGCTGCCGCAGCCACAGAACTTCGAGGAGGCCGCCCAAGTTTTGCGCCGCCTGTTCGGCACCCAGTTTCCCAAACTCACCGCAGACGACTGGGTCGCCTTTGCGCGGCGCAGCTTTGAAGAGCGCCCCTCGTTCCCGGCGAGCAGCCGCGCCGGCAGCAGAGGTCTCGTTGCTTCCTATGACCCCAACATCACGAAGGCGCTCGATGGAATCGACGCCCAGGCGCCGGTGCCGCCGCTCTGGCACCAATTCGATGCGCTCGCGAAGCGTCCCGTGATGGTGATTCGAGGCACGAATTCGGACGTGCTCTCGGCGGCTTGCGTAGCAGCGATGGCGGCGCGGCGGCCCGATCTCGAAAGCCTGGAAGTGCCCGACCAGGGCCACGCGCCGCTGCTCAGCGAAGATGACGTGATTGGACGCATCAGCACATTCGTCGCGCGCTGTGAGACGGGCTTGCGCAACCTGTAGCGTGGGCAAATCGCGCGGGCATGGCGGTCGGGCACGGCGTGAGGACGATTTTGCCCACGCGGTCAGCACTTCCCGCGTGAGGACAGCGTGGGCAAAATCGCGCGGAGCTGTCGAGGCATCCGGGTTCGGGGCGCGATTTTGCCCACCCTACGACTGGCGCGACGCGCGGTGGTCGGAGCCGCCCCCGCCTCAAGCAAACCCCCCGGCTGTGAGCCGGGGGTTCTGAATCCGAGGAGGTGTAAGCCGACGCGTCAATCGGCGGCGTTGAACTGGCGCTGGACCCGGAAGGTTGCGCCGAAAATATTCTCGTCCAAGATGTGGTAGAAACCAGCTGGCCGCGCCCCGACAATCGGCTGGGTAACAGTCACCGCGCCGCTCGTGCCGCTCACGTTGGTGTTGGATAGAAAGGCCGTCGCTCCCTTGAAGGCGCTAAAGATGTGTACGCCCCAAAGGTCGAGGCCCATATAGAAGCCCGGTATGGGAGACCATTGGGTACGGGTGCCGTATTGGAGGAAGCCCCAATCCGGATCGCAGAAACTCGACCCCACGCTGTTGAAGCCGGCATTGATCACGGTGGAGGTGAACGTGTTCCCCGGAATCGTCTGCGTCGCGGTTACGGGAGTCTGGCAGACCGCATTCGCCCAGAGGTTTTTCGCCTGGTTATTATAGAGAATTTGCGTATAGCCGCCGGACCATGAGGTCTTCAACTGGGGCGTCCAATAATGCTCATACGCCGCCTCAACCGTCCAGGTCGTCGTCAACTGGATCTGGGTTGCGTCCGCACCGCACCTCGCCAGCGGAGCCGGGGTCGCGGTGGTCGATGGAGGCAACCCAGTGAACGTACCGGTTTGTATGCCGATATCGTTGGCGCAGTGGCCGAAATACACGCCGTCGCTCATCCAGCCCACGGCGACGTTGCCGGCGCCATCAAAGAGATCGGGACTGTTAAGGGAGTTGCCGGCACCGAAGGCCGAGGCGCCCTGAGCATAACGCACGCCCATACCGCCATGGTCGCCCGGTGAAATGAAGTCGAGCTTGATTTCGGCGCCGGTTGCGATCTGCCAGCCAACCCTGTCCTTTGGAGTCCCGCAGACGTCCAGCGGCGGTAGGGTGCCAGTAAACGCGGCGTTGGTGCTCGGCTGGCAATCGTAATAGGTTGCTGCCACGTCGTGGACGACGCCGCTCAGGGCGTAATAACCCCATTCCTGGTTGACCTTGAAGTCGAGGTGGCTGTCCGGCCATTCCTGGCCTCGGTACGAGTTGGCCGCCTCGGCGCCGACTCTGATCGCCGCCGTGTTGGCAAAGTTGATCAGAGTCTTACGGCGGACTTCGTCGGCGCCCGCAGTCAGCGTCATGCCATTGCCGAGTTCCCAGGTATAGGCGATCTGGTTGATGCCGTTCGCGCCGGTGTCGTTGTTGTTGTGGTTCGTCGCATACTTGTAAGCGTCGGTAATGGCCCAGGTATCCTGAAACGACTGAGCGTGGCCAAAGGTAAAGCCCGACCACTGGATGAAGGCGCGCTGCACGTTGTTGGAAAATGTCGCGTCTTGTTGCGAGGCGAATATGCTGATGAAGGTCCGCAGCGTGCCGTAATCAGTTTGGGTACGGGTGTCGACCTGAAGTGCCGCGCGATGGCGAGTCGCCAATTGGGACACGGTGCGGTCTGCCGCACCCATCGTACCTGAATAACCAGGATCCTTCGCCTGCGCCCCGTTCCATCCATATTCGGCTCGGACGTAGCCCCCGAACTTGAGGCAGGTATCGCTCCCGGGAATGTAATAGAAGCCTTCGCCGTAGAGCGTACAGATTTTCACATACTGCACGGGTGCGGCTTTGGCGGGAAGCTCGGCACTCTGTGCCCCTCCGACCGCTACGAGCCCTGCTGCGGAGCCGAGCAGAAGGCGTTTCGCCATCTTCATCTGAACCTCCAAGTTCGTTGTCGTAGGAGGGTTCTGTCTCCGCCGCGGTGTCGAGCACCCCCTCGAAGATCCCCCTTCAGTCCCCCTGTCATTCCGGCTTCGCGACAACTCGTTCCCCCCGTAAGCCGGACATGGCGACTTAGGCACGCCTCCTTAGTCGCACGCTCACATTAACTCACGGCGGTCGGCAGGCAACGAGCAAACAACCTTTTGCACGGCCTCCAATGAAGATTCTCGGGAAGTGTTGCGCGAATATCACTCATCCGCGACAGGCCTTTGAGCGCACGCCAAGTTATTGGAGCACAATAGAAACCGAGGACTTTTGCAGCGGTTTTCGCGACTGCACGTCAGTTGGACGGCCATGCCGCGGCTCGAAGAAGGAAACGTTTTTTCAAGGATTTATTCGGATGAGCAATGGGTCGCCAACCGGATCGACGGAAAAATTCTGCGGCGGTTCTCCGCGCTCGAATGTTTTCCACATCCGCACATAGGCGGCCTCGATATGGCGACGGAATCGATCCGTATCGAACAGCGGGTGCGTGCGCCGGTTCTGTGCCAGCTTGGCGCGGATTGCGGCGAGCATCGCACGATCGCTCGCGAGTCGCAGCCCCAATGCTTCGTATTCCCCAAGAGTTTCGGTAACGAGTTCCGGCAGACCGATGGCTCGCAGCAGACTTGCCCCGACGCGCCCCGGAAAAGTCTTGCCCAGACAGGTGAGCACAGGGACGCCCGCCCAGAGGCTTGCGCTTGCTGTCGCGTGGCCGTTGTAGGGCACCGTGTCGAGGAACAGGTCCGCGAAGTGCTGGCGGCCCACATGGTCCGCAATGCCGAGCGCGGGAGCAAAGACAAGCCGCTCCGGGTCAACGCCATGCCGTACTGCTTCGTGGCGCAAATTCGTCACCGTCAGGCGGTTGGGCCCAAACAGCCACAGAACGCTGCCCGGTACGGACTTGAGCAGCCGCATCCAGATCTCGAACAGGGGTTGCGTAATCTTGTACGGGTTATTGAAGCAGCAGAACACGAAACCCTTGTCCGGCAAGCCGAAGCCGGCTCGGCTGGCTTGAACCGAGGCGAGCGACAATTTCGAATCGTTGACCTGGTAGCTGCCAGGCAAATGCACGAACTTTTCCGCAAAATACGGCTGCTGGCTCGGCGGCAAGACTGTCTCATCGCCGACGATGTAATCGATGAAATCGGCGCCCGTCGTACCCGGAAAGCCCAGGTAGGTTACCTGTACCGGCGCAGCCCGATCGGCGAGAATTCCCATGCGCGCGTAGTTGGTATGCCCCATGAGATCGACAGCGATGTTGGTTCTTAGATCGCGCAACAACCGAGCCACGTCCTGATCGGACCGATTCGTTGCGTCGATGAAACGGTCGAAGGCTTTGATCAGGCGCGAGCGAATTGCGCTTCCGTCATCCGGGCCGAACGACACGCCGACGATCTCGAATCGGGTGCGATCGTGCAGTTCGAACAGCTCGCCGATCACATTGGCGACGGCGTGACGGCGAAAGTCGCCGGAAAGGTAGGCGACGCGAATCTTGTCGTCGGAAAAATCAGCCCGGTTCCACGTCCGCTCGACGCCGTCGATCTTGCGTAGCCGCAGCCAGTTCCGCGCGCAGGCGAGCTGCTGTTCGGCGGTACTGTCAAATCCGACAAAGAGGAACGGGTCCACAGCCAGAGTCCCGTCGGTCGCGCGAGCAGTGACTTCGGCGGCAAGCGGCGCCAGGCCTGACCAGTCGCATGCCATCGCTTTGCAAAAGCAGAGATCGTTGAGGACGTTGAAGTTTTCGGCTTCGACGGTGCGCAGCGCCTGGTATTCGGCGATGGCCTCGACGTACCGGTCGAGCTTCGTCAACACCCGCGCACGGTTGCTGCGCGCGTCGAAAAAGTCCGGCATGAGCGAGATCGCGCGGTCGTAGCTCGCCAGCGCCTCCTGGAAACGGCCAAGGTCGCTCAGGGCGTCGGCATGGCCGGCATGCACTCTCGCGTTGCACGCATCGACCCGCAGCGCTCGTTCGCAGCGCGCGGCGGCTTCGGCTGGACGAAACAGCGCCCGCAGGATGCTGCTTTGATTAAGCAGCGCTTCGACATGGTTCGGATTGAACGCAAGGGCGCGGTCGAGCACTGCCAGAGCTTCGAGGTGCCGGCCCAGCTTGGTCAGCGCGGCTGCGCGGTTGATCAGCGCGGGGATATAATCCGCCCGGATCGCCAGCGCCTGCTCGTAGCAGGCCAGCGCCCGGGCGTATTCGCCAAGGTCCTTGCAGGCGTTGCCCCGGCTCACCAAAGCTTCGAGCGAGTGCGGATTGAGCGCCAACGCCTTGTCGCAGGCCGCGAGCGCTTCCTGCGAGCGCTTGAGCGCGTTGAGAACGCGGGCATAATTGGCGAAGGCCTCGGCGCTACGCACGTTGATCTTGAGCGACCGGCGCATCAGCGTCTCGGCCTCTCCGTAGCGGCTGCGCTGCGCCTCGATCAGCCCAAGAAAATGCAAGGCTTCGAAATGATCCGGTTTCGCGGCGAGGATCGATTGGTAAAGCTCTTCCGCCTGCGCCAACTGCCCTCCGCGGTGCAAGGCCATCGCGCGCCCAAACAGTGCGGCGGTGCGGTCAGGAGACTGGCCAGTCAACGGAATGGTCATGGGGCCCGCATCCTAATGGTCCAGGCGCCGGAGTTATGGCAAAAGGCTGGCGTTATTGCCCGGTGCTTTAGGCGGCGTAGGGTGGGCAAACGCACGTTGCGAACACTCACGGTCGGCACAGATCTATCGCGCGCGTTTGCCCACGCGGTCCCAACTCGCAGGAGTCTACTGCGTGGGCAAAATCGCCCGACCCGTTTGTGCCTGGGGATAGGGTCGTGAGCGCGATTTTGCCCACCCTACGGCCTCGCGCCGAAAATCGCCTTGCGAAGAGGTCCAGCACACCTCAGGCTCCGCACGGCGTGGGCAAACGCGCGCGAAAGCCGTTCACGGACCTAACGGTTTGGCGGCGCGCTTTTGCCCACCCTACGTAATCGGCCTGACGGCAAAGCTTTGCGGCGGCTCGCCGCGCTGAAAGATATCCCACATCCGCGCATAGGCAGCTTCGATATGACGGCAAAACCGCTCGGTATCGAACAACGCACAGCTCGCCCGATTGTCTGTAAGCTTGCTGCCGAGCGCGGCCAACAACGCCGGGTCGCCGGCAAGGCGCAGCGCCAGAGCCTCGTAATCGGCAAGACTCGCGGTCACAAGCTCGGGCAGGCCGACTGCCGCAAGCAGGCTTGCTGCAACACGGCCGGCAAAGGCGCGGCCCCGGCAGGTAACGACCGGCAGGCCCGCCCACAGCGCATCGCTCGCCGTCGTGTGGGCATTGTATGGAAGCGTATCGAGGAACAGGTCGGCAAGGCGGTGCCGAGCCAGATGCGCCCCAAGGTCGAGCCGGCCGGCAAAAACAAGGCGTGCCGGATCGATGCCGCGCTCCTGCGCGTCGCGCCGCAGATTGCGTTCCGCTGCGGCGTTGTCGCCCAGGAGCCACAGCACGCTTCCCGGCACATTGGTCAACAGCCGCATCCAGA
>DATBHB010000027.1:0-54431 GCA_036557705.1 Xanthobacteraceae bacterium | reverse complement strand
GCGAGAGTCGTCCGCGATGGAGAGTTCTTGCGACGCGCGTTTTCCCACCCTGCATCGTTACAAATTTTTTGCACCGCGCTGATCCGAATGCCGACAGGACTTTTTTCCGCAAACACAACTATCTGACGAAACACATGATTTCCTAGCAATCCGTAAATGCGTGGCAACTCGCAGCAACAGCAAGTGATTTTTCCGCTCAATGTGGCGCAAATGTTACAGCCAAGCGCGACTTGACCGTCTAACATCCAATCGGATTGGAGGGGGAGGGGCTCATGAAGAACCTTATCACCGCTATGGCCGGCTTGGCCGCACTAGTTGCCGGACCTGCCCTGGCCGCAGAGATGCCTGTCAAGGCCGTGGCGCCGCCGGCGCCTCCGCCGGTTGTGACGTGGACCGGCGGATATGTCGGCCTCGGACTGGGCGGCATGTGGGCGAGCACGAAATGGACCACGACGTGCTTCGACGACTCGGCTCTGTTTCCAGGGACCGGCACCAATTTCGGTACCTGCCTCAACCCTGACCCGGACTTCGATGTCATCGATTCCTCGGGTTCGCACAGGTTCAATTCGAGCGGCTTCCGGCCCTCGCTCTATGGCGGCTGGAATCTGCAGACCGGCAATGCAGTCGTCGGTCTCGAATTCGACCTGGGGTATGAGAATCAGAAAAACTCGCTTGCCGGCATTCCCGGATGCATCATAAGCACCCTCTGCGCCGCAGATGGGGAAAGCACCTGGGTGCGAATGGATGTCGACGGCAGCATCCGCGCGCGGTTCGGGTTCCTCGTCCCTCTCGGCGTGCCGGCATATTCTGCCATGGCCGCCGAGTTGCCGGTCAAAGCGGGGCCGGCGCCCGTTTACGAGCCGCCGCCGCAAGTGCTCATTTACGGAACTGGCGGCTTGGCGTTCCAGAGTTTCAGGACGAACGTCAACTGCGTTGTTCCGACGATTGGCGGCGGCTTTCCTGGATTTAACTGTGCCGACACCTTAGGCTCGAGGCAGACGGAGAGCGCGGTCGGCTGGACCATAGGCGGCGGGCTCGAATACAAGAGCGGCCAGTTCGTCTACCGCGGCGAGTATCGGTTCTCCGATTACGGAAATACGGATGTCTCGTTCTTCCCGCCGGCTGCTGGGGTAGCCCAGGGCATTAACGCGCGGCTCCATCTCACCACCCAGATCGCCTATTTCGGCATCAGCTATCTGTGGGGCCCGGTTGTCCGCGGTGGCGGTGGCGGCGGTGGTGGTGGCCTTGGCGGCGCCGGCGAGTAGTAATCGACCATCTCCAAACAGCCTCTCTCGATTTGATAGTGGCCGGGCGTCGCCCCGGCCACTCCGCGTTTGACAGGCTGGTTAGCTTCGTAGGGTGGGCAAAGGCGCGAACACGGCGACGTGCCTGCGCACGGAATTGGGCCGCGCCTTTGCCCACGCGGTCGTAAATCGCGATAGGCACAGCGTGGGCAAAATCGCGTCAGTAGGCTGTCGTGTGGAAAGGGCTTCGGCCGCGATTTTGCCCACCCTACGGCACTGGTGTAGCTTCGTAGGGTGGGCAAAGGCGCGAACACGGTCGTCCGCGCGCACAGGAATTGGGCCGCGCCTTTGCCCACGCGGTCGTAAATCGCGATAGGCACAGCGTGGGCAAAATCGCGTCAGCAGGCTGTCGTGTGGAAAGGGCTTCGGCCGCGATTTTGCCCACCCTACGGCACTGGTGTAGCTTCGTAGGGTGGGCACAAAGGCGCGAACACGGCGACGTGCCTGCGCACAGGATTGGGCCGCGCCTTTGCCCACGCGGTCGTAAATCGCGATAGGCTGACAGCGTGGGCAAAATCGCATCGGCTGGCTGTCGTGTAGAAAGGGCCTCGGACGCGATTTTGCCCACCCTACGGCACTGGTGTAGCTTCGTAGGGTGGGCAAAGGCGCGAACACGGTCGTCCGCGCGCACGGGATTGGGCCGCGCCTTTGCCCACGCGGTCGTAAATCGCGATAGGCACAGCGTGGGCAAAATCGCGTCAGCAGGCCGTCGTGTGGAAAGGGCTTCGGACGCGATTTTGCCCACCCTACGGCACTGCGCTACAGCGTCGGATGCCAGGGCATTGGAACTACGCGGTAGCCGCCGTCCACCGCTTCGACGTGAGCGAGGCCGGGGAACGGATAGTGGAAGCCCTGGACCAGTGTCTTCGTCGCGACCAGCATGTCGTAGACCTCGCGCCGCGTGGTAACCGCGAGCTGCGGATCCTGATCGAAAAAGGCGCCCCAGTCGGGATGGCGGGCGAACAGATCGGGATTGTTGGTGACATCCGACTGGATGAACAGCTGATCGAAGCCGGATGAGAGCATGAACGAGGTATGGCCGATCGAATGGCCGACGGTCGCGAGCGGCGTGAGCCCGCGTACGATGTCGCGCCCCCACACGTAAGGCGTCACCTTGCGGCCGAGCGCGTCGAACACGCGCCGATTATTGGCGAAGAGTTCCTGCATTCGGCCCTCGGGCGCCCGGCTCATCTCGCCGTCATCCATCCAGAATTTCCATTCCTCGGCAGGCACGAGGACCTCTGCGTTCGGAAACGCAAGCTTGTTCTCCGCATCGAGCAGGCCATTCACGTGATCGGGATGGAAATGGGAAATCACGACCAGGTCGACGTCCTTGGGATCAATCCCGGCGGCCGCGAGATTGCTGGTGAATTGTCCAAGCTGGCCTCGGGTCTTCTTGAACGCCGCCGGCCCGAAGCCGGTATCGATGACGATAAGCTCGCGCCCCATGTTGAGCACGATCGGCGCATAATGGTGGGTCATCCGGTTGGGCGGCATATAGACTGACTGCAGCGCTTTCCTGACCTCTTCGATCGGGGCGTTGACCACGTAGGATTCCGTCAGCGGAAACGATTGCGCGCCGTCGGTTGCAACTGTCACTTCAATGGCGCCGACCCGGTAGCGATAGAAGCCATGAGCCTGCTTGCCGGCGCGGGGCGCCGCCGCATCCGCCCCGGAGAGCGGCCCCAGCGCCGCCGCTCCGGCGGCAGCGCCCGTAAGCAGCGAGCGGCGGCTGACTTCGTCCATGATTACACTCCCCGGAATACCCGTCGATGGTGCCCCGGTGCCGGTTATTGACTCCGGTTGCGGCAGAGACAAGGCGGCGCGGTCGGGCAAAATCGCGCAGCGAACTAGAGGCGGGGCTGCAAGGGCGTACCCAATGGCGGCGTGCGCGGCCCGGCGATGCTGTCACGGGTGCTGGCCATTAGATCCTCTCCTTGCGCGTGTGTGCTCCTCTCATCTGTCCACGTTCACTTAGCGGTATTCGCGAATTCATCGCGAACCTGCTCGATGTTTAATTCTTTTTCTTCTCTCCGGGCGCGAGCACGACGGCGGCCTCTGTTGTCAGTAGCCGGAACGTGAAGGTCTCCAGAAAATACAGTTCGACGGCCGTGCCGGAATGGCTCGAATACCCGATGGAGATGTCCTGACCGATATCCAGTTCAAAATCGCCGCTGCGGGTCGAGAGCACGAATCCGCCCTCAATGGCCGGTGCCCAAATTATCCCTCCGTCCACCTCGCGCTCGATATGGTGGAAGACCGGGTAGCCTTCGTCGCTTCCTCCGCTCGCGGCGGTGTAGGCTTCTGCACCGAGCACGAGCGCATACGGCCCATTGACGCCGGCAAGTCGTAATTGGCTCACGGCTCGTGCAACCGCGTCGGGATAACCTCTCACATTGGCCGGCAGGACGACTCCCGGATTGCTGCTGCCGTTGCGAATGCCTTGAATTCCTGCGGCGGCGTATCCATCGAAGACGGCGCGATCTTCGGCAAAGGCGATCTTGCGCGCCGCTTCCTTCACCGCCGACCAATCCGAATCCGTCGCGCCGCGCTCCACATCGTCAATCGCCTGGCGCGCAAGCTCGAAGGGGACGCGCAGTTCGACGATCGCCTTGGCGTCACGAAGCGTGGCGTGAATGCCATCGCCTGGAGCTTGGATCTGATGAAGATGTCCGGTGCCAACAGCCGATAGCTGAAGACCTTTCGGATCTGGCACGTCGACAACCCGCCGCGCAGCCAAGTGGCGCTTGAGTGTACGGGAAGCCTCTTCCTCGATCTGAGCCCAAGCCTCCTCGGAGATAGGGGCAAGTTCGCGGTGAAGATTATTCATGTCCTACCTCTTTCAGAGAACCGATACCGAGCGACCCATCGCTGGAAGATCGACGTGCTGATGGCTGTTGCGCCATCGGCGTCTTTGGGGGCTCGACATCAGGTGGTGGAGATGGATTTCCCGGTGCGACATTGTCGAGAAAGGTCGCTGAGGGCACAAAAAACAAAGTCCCTGTGACAGCACGGCTGAAATCAAGCAGGCGGTCGTAATTACCCGGCGGCCGGCCGACAAACATATTTTCGATCATCTGCTCGATCCTACGCGGGGAGCGGGCATAGCCAATAAAGTAGGTGCCGAATTCACCCTTCCCGATCTCGCCGAAGGGCATGTTGTCCCGCACGATCTCCAATTGCTCCCCGTTCTCAATAATCGTCGTCAAGGCGTTGTGCGCCGATGTCGGCTTCACAGCGTCGTCCAACTCGATGTCGGACAACTTCTTTCGGCCAATAATTCTCTCTTGGGCTTCGATGGGCAACTCATTCCACCGCATCAGATCATGCAGATATTTTTGCACGATCACATAACTGCCTCCGGCAAACGCAGCGTCCTCTTCGCCGATGATGGTTGCTTTGACGGCAGCATCGCCAACCGGGTTCTCCGTTCCGTCCACGAAACCGATCAGATCGCGATCGTCGAAATACGCAAAACCGTGAATTTCGTCGATCACGGTGACCGCGTTGCCGAGCCGCGACATGATTTGGGTCGCCAGCTCGAAGCACAGGTCCATGCGCGTGGCGCGGATATGGAAGAGAAGGTCGCCCGGCGTCGAGACCGCATGGTGTACGCCATGGATTTCACGAAAAGGATGCAGGTCCTTTGGTTTTG
The DNA here is from genome assembly GCA_036557705.1 of Xanthobacteraceae bacterium. GTDB lineage: Bacteria > Pseudomonadota > Alphaproteobacteria > Rhizobiales > Xanthobacteraceae > VAZQ01. The sequence continues at coordinate 49,472 of DATBHB010000027.1, read as the reverse complement.
GCATGCCGAAAAGCCGATCCCATGCGTCGGAACCGAACCCCATGACGCATGAGAGCCGCCCTTCAAGGTCGCGGAAACCCACCGCACGCAAAAGCGCTGAGAGATCGCCGCAGAGCGCCCGCACGGCAGCCTCATGGCCTGCTCCGGGATTTATGGTGGCGGCAAGAAAGATAGCGGCGCGCGTCAGTGTCGCGATGACGGGTTGTGAAGTGGTAGGGGGCACCCCTGACTCCTTGCCAGCAAGTTCAGGCGCCCTCGCATCGGCGTCATGCCGTTAAACGGCGTAGTCCGCCAAGGACGGAGGCTCGCCAGTCTTTTGGGCGAGCCTCAGATTGATTTTGACGACTTGTTCCGGGCTTAGCCAGCCCGGCTCATTTTGCAAGGTAGTCCAGCGTTGTTGGAAACCGACGTTAAGTCGTTCGGCTGGTCGGGATAAGCAGCTGAGTTCATTAAACGATTGGCTTCAACCGTCGACGAAGCTGTTCGGTATCGATGCGGTACTCCCAGTAATCGAGCAGCGCGGCGCGATTGAGGTCGATGAATCGGCGGACCTGATCGAGAACTGCTGCGCCGACGCTCTCTCCTGCCACAACCGCGCCGTCGTTGATTGCGACGGACGCGGTCTTGCCGCGAGGATCGACGCTGTCGGGCGGATCGATGGCAAGCTTGATCCGGGGACCGTGCCTGGTGTGGCCCTTCGGGGAGATGAAAACAGTATGATCGACGCCGGTGACATCCTTGCGGTAGGAGACCATTTCCTCGAGCAGCTCTCTCTCAGCCAATTGATCGGCCAAGCCCTGGTCAACAACAACAGGCTGGAAACCGGCAACATTCGCTGAGTTCAGCGTCAAGGACACACCGGCCTTTTCCAAACGGGCAAGAACCGCAGGTGTTAGCGAACGTTCGACCATCTCCTTTATGGTCTCGACGTCCTGAAAATCGATTTCGTTTTGCATTCGCTCATTTCAGGCGATTTGCCGTTCCGCTATGGGCAGCGCGTCGCGCATTTGGCTCCCCGGGCCGGATTCGAACCAGCGACCAACCGGTTAACAGCCGGTTGCTCTACCGCTGAGCTACCGGGGATCATGGCAGCGACGGCCGCAGGGCCTATAACAAAGGGCGGCCGGGCTGGCAATCAGAGGACGGCGCCGTAGCCCGGATTGAGCGGCGCGCTGATGATCTCCCGCCAAATATCAGGGCGCCTCGCGCGCTGCGAAATCCGGGTTGCCGAAGGAATCCCGGATTGGCGCGCACGCCAGTGGGTGAAGCACGGGCCGGCTTGGGTGCACGCGCCAATCCGGGCTACAATGGAGGCCACGCCCGGAATTGAACCGGGGTACACGGTTTTGCAGACCGTTGCGTAACCACTCCGCCACGTGGCCCCTCTACGCCGCATAAGTAGCGTCCCGAGGCCGCCTCTGCAATCGATTGATCCTTGCGTGCGCGCCGGCATTGCCGCTAGAGATGCCCCGCCTTGCGTCGACAATCATTCCCTGGAACGCGCTGATGATGGATTTTGCCGCCGCACGCCGCACGATGGTGGACGGTCAGGTTCGCACCAGCGACGTGAGCGACCTGCGCATCATCGACGCCATGCTCGATGTGCCGCGGGAACGATTTGTGCCGGTATTCAAAGCCGGCCTCGCCTACGCGGATTTCGATATTCCCGTTACCGAGTCTCGTCCTGACGCCCCGGCGCGCCACCTGCTCAAGCCGATGGTGCTGGCGAAACTCATTCAGGCCGCGGGGATCGGCGAGCGCGACATCGTCCTCGATGTCGGCTGCGCCAGCGGCTATTCGTCGGCGGTGCTTGCGCGCCTTGCGGGTTCGGTGATCGCGCTCGAAGAGGATGAGGAGCTTGCCGAAGTGGCCGGCGCCAACTTGAAGGCCCTGGGAGCGGGAAATGTGACCGTGGCCATGGGTCCGCTCGTTGCCGGCTGGCCTGGCGGCGCGCCTTACGATGTTGTGCTGCTCAACGGTGCGACCGAAATCACCCCCAAGGCTCTGCTCCAACAGCTCAAGCCGGGAGGCCGGCTCCTGGGAATTTTCGGCCGCTCGCCTGCCGGCAAGGCGATGCGCTACCGCGCTACCGGGGCAGAGGTCAGCGGCCGGCCCATTTTCGACGCCGCCGCACCCCTCCTTCCAGGCTTCGTGGCGCCGCCCGAATTCGTATTCTGATGACCGATGACAGAGACCGGATCTGCTGTAAGTCTATTCCGGTCAGGTTGACTCACCGGTGAACTGTGGCCACTCGCCAGCGGCGTGCTCCGTTACCCTCTCCCCTCGATATCATCCACATCCGATATCCGACCTCGCCATCCCCAACTTTCTTCCCGGCCTGCCGGCGCAACGTTTCACGAGCCTTCGGGCTGGCCTAATTTCCAGCGTTACTGATTCCAGTGTCGTTGATTCCAGTGTCGTTGATTCCAGTGTTGCTGGCCGCCGATGCTGAACGCCCTGAGCAGCGGGCGGGGCGGGCTGGCAAAATGAGCTGCATGGGTGGGGCCTCAGATGGTCCGTGGCGGGGGGCGTGCGAGGAGACTCGCGCGGCGGGCGATGCTCGCGGCAGGGCTCGTTTGCGCCGTCGGCGAGCCGAGGCGGGCCGCGGCCGATACGCTCTACGGCGCCCTGATCCAGGCCTACGCGAACAATCCGCAACTCAACGCCCAGCGCGCCGCGACTCGCGCAACGGACGAAAACGTGTCCATTGCCCTTGGCGGCTATCGGCCGACTCTTTCGGCCACGAGCAGCATTTCGGAAGCCTATCTCGACAACCTTACGCGCATTCCGGCGACGCCCATCTCGCCCACTACCTATGCGCGGCAGACCGGCGAGAACGCGGTGTCGAGTTTCGGCATTACCGGCACCCAGACTCTGTTCAACGGGTTCCAGACCGGTAATCGCACGCGCCAGGCTGAGGCGCAGGTCTTCGCGGCGCGCGAGACTCTGCGTACGACCGAGCAGTCCGTCCTGCTCAGCGCGGCAACCGCCTATATGAACCTGCTCCGCGACAGCGCCATCGTCGAGCTTCAGCAGAGCAATGTCACGGTCCTCGAACTGACGCTGCGGCAGACGCGCGACCGTTTCATCATCGGCGAGGTCACCCGCACCGACGTGGCGCAAGCGGAGTCTCGGCTCGCGCTCGGGCGCTCGCAACTCTTGGCAGCCGAAGCCAATTACACGACCTCGAAGGCCCAATATCGGCAGGTGATCGGCGTCGAACCGGGAAGGCTCGCGCCCGGCACCTCGGTCGACCGCTTTTTTCCGCGAACGGTGGCGGCCGCGGTTACGCGGGGGCTGACTGAAAATCCGCTGACAACGACCGCGGCCTACAACGTCGATGTGGCCGTGCAGCAGGTCAAGATTGCGGAGGGCGCGCTCTACCCGGTCCTCACCGCGACAGCAAGCGTGACCAAACAATTCGGTTCCACCGTCAGCCTCAACAGCCTCCAGTCATTAAGCGCGATCATCGGCGGCCAGGTCACGGTGCCTCTCTATCAAGGCGGCTCGGAATACGCGACCATCCGTCAAGCCAAGGAGACGCTCGGCCAGCAGCGGCTCAATCTGGAGACCGCGCGCGATCAGGTGCGCTCCAACGTGGTGCAGGGCTGGGCCCAGCTCGATGCCGCCAAGGCGCAGATCGAGGCGACCCAGGCGCAGGTCGCGGCGGCCGAAATCGCGCTCAACGGCGTACGCGAAGAAGCCCGCGTCGGGCAGCGCACCACACTCGACGTGCTCAATGCGCAGCAGGATCTGGTAAGCGCGCGCGTTGCACTCGTGACCGCTCAGCACGACCGGGTGGTCGCCTCCTATACTGTGCTCTCCGCGGTCGGCGGTCTCTCGCCGCAAATTCTGGGTCTGCGGATCGAGAACTACGATCCCATGGTGCATTATCAGCAAGTTCGCGATGCCTGGGGCGGCGTGCGCACTCCGGACGGGAAATGAAACTCCAACGCGTGGGGTGGGCAAATCGCGTCTGCGATTTGTGCGTGCGGAATCGTTCGGCCCGCGATTTTGCCCATGAAGGATACCGCACGATGCGCCTATCTGTGGCTTGCGTACCACGAATCCTTGCCTTCGGGCGTCGGCCTGCCATAGTGGATCGACTTTGCCGTCCGGCTGCGCAAATGATTCGGCTAGTCGCGCGCCTGATTCGCTGCGCGATGTGATCGCGGGGGAAGCACAATGACTCAGGCTGCAAGGGCGCAGGAGCCTTCGATGGAGGATATTCTCGCTTCCATCCGCAGGATCATTGCCGATGACGATGCTGCCGTTCCTCCCCCGAAAGCGCCCGATTCGCCGATACCGTCCTTTGTTTCTCCACGAACAGGAGAGGCAAGATCGGCGCTGCCGCCGCCAGCGGCGCCGGCTTCGTCCCGAACGGGGCAAACCTTGACCGCACCCGCCGAACTGCCGCCGATCGAGGAGAAGATAGCAAGTAACGATCTGGAGCCGGCAAAATCCGCTGACGCAATTGCGAAGACGGGGAACGATGTCCTCGAATTGACTCAGCCAACGGCGCCGCCCACAGCGCAGAAGACTGACAAGGCCACGAGGCCCGATAAACCCGAAATGGTGCTTTCTCAGCCTAGTGAGGATGCGCCGGAGTTCAGTCCCGCCCGAACCGAGTTGCAGCGGCCGCTTCTATCCACGGCCACAACGACGGCAGTCAATTCCGCCTTCAATGTGCTTGCACAAACCGTGCTGATGCAGAATGCGCGCACGCTCGACGATCTGGTGAAGGAGATGCTTCGGCCGCTCCTCAAGAGCTGGCTTGACGACAATCTGCCGGGCTTGGTCGAGCGGCTGGTGCGCGCCGAAATCGAACGCGTCTCCCGCGGGCGGTCGTAAGGCGTCGCGTCGCCTCCCCGGGGCGACGGGTTCGATCAAGTGCGTTACTGCGCGTCCTCCAGCTTGCGGACCCGGCCGTCCATGCGGGTGATCTCGCCGCGCAAGGCACGCACATCGTCCCTGACCTCGCCCAGAATCCGCTCGTGGCGCTGGCGGGTGTTGTCGAGCCTGAGCGCGATGGCGCTGACTACCGTCATATCATCGCGCATGACTTGCATGTCGTCGCGCAGCAATTGCACATCGCGCCGCATTACATCGATGGCGCGCTGCATCAGCGGGATCCCGTCGACATTGGGCCGCATCGCGGCGATCTCACCTTGGAGCGCCGAGATGTCGGTCCGGATAGAGGCGATCTCACCTTGGACCACCGGTATGTCGGCCCGCATGGCAGCCATATCGGCCCGGATTGGCGCCAATTCTTCGCGCAGCATTTCAAGCGTCAGGTCGGTCATCGAATCTCCTTTGGCGGCAATCATTATATTTTGGGAAATGCACTGGCAAAGAGCAAGTGCGGGCCGGCAACGCGGCGGGTGCGTAATTCCCAATGGCTAACAGATCACACCGAAACCCCGGCCACCGCGGGATGAACCTGCTTCGCAAGAAGGGGCGCACGCACTCATCCATGGCGGAAATCGATGTAGCCCCGGTCGACGAGACGCAGCACCTGGTGGCTGTGTGTGACTGCCTGGAATTGCTTCGTCACATAGCTGACAATTCGATTCAGCTCGTGATCTGCGACCCGCCATACAACATCAAGGTCGCTCGATGGGATGGATTAAAAGATTACGTCGATTGGGCTGCTTGCTGGCTTCGAGAAGTGCAGCGCGTCCTCTCGCGATCAGGCAATTTTGTGCTGTTTGGCGGCTTCCAGTATCAGGGCGAAGCGGGATCGGGCGACCTGATCAGTCTTATCTCCTGGCTGCGGCAAAACAGCAGCATGTTGCTGGCAAACGTGATTATCTGGAATTACCCGAATGGGATGAGCGCTCATCGCTTCTTCGCGAACAGACATGAAGAGCTTGCCTGGTTCGCCAAGACCTCCAAATACTATTTCGATTTGGACGCCGTCCGCACCAAGCTCGACCCAGAGACGCTTGATCTTTACAAGAGGGACAAGCGGCTCAATCGCGAAAACCTGGAAAAGGGCATCAATCCGACGAACGTCTGGCGCATGCCGCGACTGAATGGAAATGCCAAGGAACGGGTGGGGCACCCGACGCAAAAGCCAAAAGCACTCATCGAGCGATTGGTACGCTCATTATCTTATCCCGGTTCAACAGTTCTCGATTTTTTCGCGGGCAGCGGCGTTACTGCCAGAACAGCAATCGAGGCCGGGCGCAACTCGATCAATGCGGACAGCGATCCGAACTTCCCGAAGTACCTGGAAGCACATCTGGAGAAGATGCGCGGAAGCGAAGGAAAATCGTCGATACCCAAGCACAGGATTGTAGGACTGGAGAAACTACAGGCATCAGCCTCTGCGGGTCACGATTGGCTTTGACTTGAGGTGGTTTCTTTGCTGCCATGAGCATTTAGAGCGGTGGGCAACAACCAGACCGCATGCATCGGCAGAGGGGAGGAAAAAACGATGGAACGTCGCACTTTTGTCAGGGGCGTCTCGCTGGCAGCACTTACAGCAACATCAGGTTTCGGCATTCGTGCGGGCTATGCCCAGCAGGTGCCCAATTCCTCCGGAACGGAGCCGCCCAAGCTCAAGGCTCCTCCTGGAGCCTGCGACTGCCACATGCACATCTTCGATCCGGCTCGCTTCCCGCCGCTGACCAACAGGCCGGTGACGCCGAATGCCACGGTCGCGGACTACCGATTGCTGCAAAAGCGTCTCGGAACGACGCGCAACATTGTCGTGACTCCGCGTAATTCCGGCAATGAGGTGACGGTCGATGCTTTGGCTCAATTGGCCCCGAACGCAAGAGGGGTCGCCGTCGTCGCGCCAACGATCACAGATGCCGAATTGAAGCGGCTCAACGATGCGGGCATCCGTGGGCATCGTTTCGATCTCGCCGATCCCGCGTCAAATGTTACTCCCGATGCGATCGAGACGTTCGCCAAGCGGGCGGCCGATCTTGGATGGCACCTGCAGTTCTTCATGAACGGCGATAAGATCGCCGAATTCGCGGATCTGCTGCGCCGCCTGCCGGCGCAGATGGTGTTCGATCACATGGGCCAGCCGCCGCTGCCTGCCGGCACCGATCACCCCTCCCATCGCATCGTCCTCGGTCTCATCGACAAAGGGCGCACCTGGGTCAAGTTGTCGAACATCCCGTCGAACAGCAAGGTCGGCCCGCCCTCTTATCCGGAGGCCACCCGGATCGCCCAGGCTTTTATCAAGGCAGCGCCGGAGCGGCTGGTGTGGGGAACCGACTGGCCTCATCCGGGGATTCCCAACAACAAGCCAAACGACGCGCAGCTGTTCGATCTCTGGTCGGAATGGGGGAGCGAGCAGACGCGCAGCCGCATTCTGGTGCAAAATCCGGAAACCTTGTACGGCTTCCCGAAATCAGCCTGAATGGCAACGCCCGCATTTAGAGGGGCGCCGGCCTACTGCACAGCAGCCGGATTGCCAGACTCGGTCTCCGACCCGATAGCCCGCGGCGGGCGCGGGGGCGAATTGAGAGGATTTGGAGTACTCGGCGTTACTGAGCCGGTGACCGCCACAGTCGTCTCCGATCTCGGCGAAAGTGTTGACGATCTCAACGACAGTGGAGGCGGCGGCGCGGCATGCGTCGTTGACCTCGATGGCGCGACACGCCTGGTCGCTCTCAAGGTTGATCTCGATCCAGCTGGAGCTGCGGGTCGCGACGCCATTGCAGTCTTGCTCGCGGCAGCAGGTGACCTTCTCGCCATCGGCACCCGAACCGAGCGCATGAACGACCGGGGTTTCCAGACGGGCGTATAGCGGAACGTGTCCGCCGCCGGAATCGGCAGCATCTGCGAGGGCGACAGCGCCACGAGCTTCACGCCGTGTGGCCACAGCACGACAGCGGGCAACGGCACTTCGCGGTCCCCCCCGTGCAGGCGGTCGGGCACGCTCTGCGGGTAGGCACCGTCGGCGATCCCGAAATTGTGCGGATTCGGAGCATCGAGTTGCGGTTTTGGCAGCGCCAGAGTGGCCACGTCGACGTGCGGCCAATAGCTGGGAGCTTCTGGACGCGCGATCCACTGTTCGGGCAGCGAGGCGGTCTTGGGCAGGTCCGGAGTTGCCTCAACGACGTGGACGATCTTGTAGCCGCGGGCCTTGAGTTCTTTGATGATCTGCGGGAGCGCGAGCGCCGTTTTGGGGTGAATATCGTGCAGGAGGAGGATGCCCCTGCCGCGCGCTTCGATGCGGGTGATGGCGCGCCGCACGATTTCCTTGTCATTGATATGATGCCAGTCATCCGCCATGAAATCGACGCTCCAGGTCTGATAGCCCCGGGAGGTCAGATATTCCTCGACGGAGTTCTGGCGCAGCAGTCCGGGAATGCGGAAAAAATCCGAAACCCCTTTGGGATCGCCCAAGGCCGCGCGAACGGACTCAAATCCGTCCTCGATTTCGCGCGCGGCTTTGTCCACCGGCATCTTCTGGAACGTGAGCGGGTGGCTCTGGCTGTGGGTTGCGATTGTATGGCCTTCAGCATAGGCGCGCTGCACAAGTGCCGGATAGGCCTGGGCCATCCGTCCAACCATGAAAAAAGTCGCCTTGATGCATTCGGAGGCGAGAGTATCCAGGACATGGCTGGTCGAGGGCGGCAACGGACCGTCGTCGAAGGTCAGGACGACTTCGTGGTCTTCGAGCGGCAGCGATTCCCGATAATTATGCGACCCAATGAGAGGGTGCTCGGCCGGATCGACCACGATGGTGCGACTGGTGCCGAGAGCGTCCGGATGGCCCGGGCACTCGGCCCCAACAGCATACCCGCCGGCTATGGCCAGCAGGCAAAAGGCGAAAATCGTTCGACGCATGCCCCGAGCGGCCCTCACAGGTCTCGCGTTGCCCGGATGAAGCGCCCGGGCCGCCAAACCTCCACTCCCAACCGGATCGTAGCGGCATCCAGATTAATGGCCGATTAATGATCGTATGATGACCCTGTATAACCAGGAACCGCAGGCACTGGGTTGGGTGCCTCGCGTGGACCGCCGCGAAGCTACGCGCGTTTGCGCGCCCGCTGGACCGCCGCCGTTGCGGCCGGCCGGGGGGCTGCGATCCTAGTCAACACCGCCATGGCTGCAAGCGTCGCAAGGTAGGCGATCACCTGCAGTTCGGTGGGCCGGTCGGTATAGCCGACGAGGGTATGCAGGAGCCGGCCCACGATGCCGTCCTGGGGAAGGTAGCCCGAACTGTCCCAGACCTGATTGCCAAGTACATCGATCAGTCCGGCGGCGTCGAGATATTGCATCGCCTGGGCGGCCATGCCGGCCGCGAGCAGCGTGATCAGGATCGAGATCACGGTGAACACATGCCTTGTCGGCAAAGCCACGAGCCCGCGATAGGTCAACGCCGAAAGTCCAGCTCCCGCCGCGATTCCCAACAGGCCGCCGGTGAGCAGCGCAGGCCCAGAGGTTCCGGCGGCAACGATGCCGTAGAGGAAAAGCACGATCTCGGAGCCCTCACGCAGCACTGCAAGCCCAACGACGACAGCGAGCGCTGCCATTGGCCGCGTGCCCGCGCTGACCGCGCGTCCGATGGCGGTCATTTCCGCGGCCATCTCGCGGCCGTGCCGCGCCATCCAGGCATTATGCCACATCAGCATTACTACCGCGGCGCCAAGCACGCTTGCATTGAGCAATTCCTGGCCGGAACCCTCGAATGCCTCCGAAATGCGCTCTGCGAAGAGAGCCACCACGCCGGCCCCTGCAGCACCGGCGGCGATTCCGAGCCCGATCAAACCGCCGCGGCCGGGCACGCCTTTCGTGGCCGCCATTACGATGCCGACGATCAGGCCGGCCTCGAGGACTTCCCGGAAAACGATGATGAGTGCGCCGAGCATGCTCAGTCCGCTATCATTGTGCCTTGGGCGGTAGCCTGATTGAAGTCCCCGAAGAATTCGTATCGCCCGGGATCGAGTGGCCCAATACGGACCACGCCCTTGGATTTGCCGGCGATGATCTTCTCAATTTTCATCGAGGTGCTTTCGAATTCTTCCGGCGTTGGATCCTCGTTGACGACATAGACGGTGAACCGCTTCTTGGCCGGCACGTGCAGCTCAGCAGGCTGGAACTTGTGATCCTTGATGGTCACAGTAAGGTCCTGCGCTCGCGCCAGCTCGTGGTTGCCCGCCAGGGCGAGCAGAGCGACGGCCGTCAAAAGCATCCTTGCGGCAGAAGTATCCTTGATAAAGGCGGCCATTTTATTCGACATAAAGGGCATTGGTTTGCGTATCGCAATAGGCGCCCTTGCCTTCGTGGAAATATTCTAGACTGGCAGCGGTCAGGCCGGCGAACGCGCCGAAATCGGATACCTGAATGCAATTCGTCGAAGGAAATGGCGCCCGCATTCCGCTGATTGGACTGGGGACTTGGCAATTGCGTGGGCGTACTTGCGCGCGGATCGTGGCAGAGGCGCTGCGGCTTGGCTACCGCCACATCGATACCGCCGAAATGTACGAGAACGAACGCGAAGTCGGGGAAGGACTGCGGGCATCCGGCGTAAAACGCGATGAGGTTTTCATCACGACCAAGATCTGGCCATCGCATTTCGAACCGCGCGCACTTGAACGCAGCGCCAAAGAGAGCCTCGCGAGGTTGCGACTGACATATATCGACCTCCTTCTGCTGCATTGGCCCAATCCGCAAATTCCGCTGGCAGACACAATGGGGGCGCTTTGCCAAGCGAAACGAGCAGGCCTGACGCGCCATATCGGCGTCTCCAACTTCACCGTTGCGCTCATCGGCAAGGCGACGCGGCTCGCTGGCGAACCGCTGGTTTGCGATCAAATCGAGTTGCACCCCTATCTCGATCAGTCGAAGGTAATCGCGGCCTGCAGATCGCATGGGATGGCGGTCGTCGCCTACAGCCCGATTGCGCGCGGCAATGCCAAGAACGACGCAGTGCTGGCGCGAATTGGCAGCGTGCACGGCAAATCCGCCGCACAGGTTGCCCTGCGTTATCTTGTGCAGCAGCGGATAGCGGTAATTCCGCGTACGAGCCGGGTCGAACGGCTGTCGGAAAACCTCGCGATCTTCGACTTCACGCTATCGGAAGCGGAAATGACCGAAATTGCCTCACTCGGTCGTCGCGATGGCCGAATCGTGGACTACGCCTATTGCGGGTTGCCGAAATGGGATTGACCGAGGCGCAATCCGCTCTTGTGCTCTTCTCGGGCGGGCAGGATTCCACCGTCTGCCTCGCCTGGGCGCTCGAACGCTTCGCGCGCGTCGAGACGATCGGGTTCGACTATGGCCAGCGCCACCGAACGGAATTGGACGTCCGCCCACGCCTGCGCGAGCGCATGGCGGCGCTGCGGCCGCATTGGGCGAATGTTCTCGGCGAAGACCAGGTGATCAAGCTCGACGCGCTCGGCGCCCTATCGGAAACTGCGCTTACGCGGCAAGTCGAGATCGAGGTTGCCGAGAATGGTCTGCCCACGACATTCGTGCCCGGTCGAAATCTCGTCTTCCTTGCCCTCGCGGGCGCGCTCGCCTGCCGCCGCGGATTACGTCATCTCGTCGCGGGCATGTGCGAAACCGATTTCTCGGGCTACCCCGATTGTCGAGACGATACGATCAAGGCGATGCAGCTTGCGCTGAACCTTGGGATGGAGCGTCGTTTCGTCATTCATACCCCGTTGATGTGGATCGATAAGGCCGCAACGTTTGCGCTGGCGCAAGAAATCGGCGGGGAGAGATTCATCGATCTCCTGGTGGAAGAGACCCACACCTGCTATCTCGGCGACCGCTCGCGCCGGCATGATTGGGGTTATGGTTGCGGCACTTGTCCGGCGTGCCGGCTGCGGGCGAATGGTTTTGCGAAATGGAAAGCGGCGAACGCCGCCGCATGAGCGCGACGACCGGCTTGGCTTTATCCCCGCTTGATATCCAGTGAGGAGCCGATGAGCGCCGAGCTGTTCGAGACCCTTGGCCGGATCACCACCGGCACCGTCACCACGATGCTGCTCAAGAAGGGCATCAGGCGGTGCTGGATGGCCGGCCCCAGGCCCCTCTCCGGCAGCGGTCGCCGTCTGGTCGGGCCCGCCTTCACGCTGCGCTTCATACCCGCGCGCGAGGACCTTGCGACTCCCGAGAGCTGGGCCAAGCCGATATCAACGCGCGGTGCAATCGAAGCCATGCCCGAAGGCTGCATTGCAGTCGCCGATGCAATGGGCGTCACCAGCGCCGGCATTTTCGGCGACATCCTCACCGCGCGCATGATGAAGCGCAACATCGTTGCCCTGGTGACCGATGGGGCGGTGCGCGACAAGGCCGGCGTGATCGGGAGCGCATTGCCGGTCTGGTGCGCCGGTGTAGCAGCACCCGCGTCCGTGAACGGCCTCACCTTTGTCGGCTGGCAGGAGCCCATCGGTTGCGGAGGTTGCGCCGTCTTTCCCGGCGACGTGATTGTCTGTGACGATGACGGCGTGGTCGTAATTCCGCAGAACTTCGTCGAATTCGTTGCCGCGGAAGGTGAAGAGCACGAGCGGATGGAAAATTTTATCGTGGATGAGGTCGAGAGGGGCGCAAAGCTTCCTGGTCTCTACCCGATGAACGAGGAGACGAAGGCCCGCTTTGAGGTCTGGAAGAAGAAACGATGAATGTTCAGGCCGCGGCATTATGTTTTTCGTTCTGTCCAAAGTCCTCGGTTTCTTCACCAGTCCAGCCAATGTCATTCTCGTGGCGGGCGTTTGCGGAGTGCTGCTGGTGCGGACCCGATTTGCGCGGGTCGGGTGGAGCATTGCGAGCGCCAGTCTCGTGTTGCTTGCAATTTTCGGATTTTCGCCGGCTGGGAATGCCCTGATCATCCCTCTGGAGGAACGGTTTCCGGCTTGGGATGGATCGAAGGGGGCTCCCGATGGAATCGTCGCGCTCGGCGGCGCATTAAACCCGGAGATTTCGGCGGCCCATGGCGACGCGGCGCTCAACGAGTCGGCCGAACGGATCACCGCGGTCGTAGAGCTCGCTCGGCGCTATCCGGCCACGCGCATTATTTTTTCGGGTGGCGATCCAAGCCTGGCCGCTGTGGGCGGGACGGAAGCTCAAACTGCGGTGGCGCTGTTTGAGCGTCTCGGTCTTGGCTCCGGCCGGGTGATTGCCGAAAACAGGTCGCGTAACACCCTGGAAAATGCCCGCTTCAGTAAAGAGCTCGCGATGCCCAAGCCGGGCGAGCGATGGCTCCTCGTGACCTCGGCTTATCACATGCCGCGCGCCATGGGAGTGTTTCGGCGAGTTGGCTTTCCGGTTGAGGCTTATCCGGTCGACTGGCGCACCCGCGGGCCAGAAGACTTCGCAAGTCCCTTTGCGAACCTGGCCGATGGCCTTTCGCGCACCGATACCGCCGTTCATGAATGGGTCGGGCTTGCGGTGTACTGGCTGACGGGGAGGACATCCGAATTATTTCCGGGGCCGCCGTAGCCCGGATTGGAGCTGCGCCCAAGGCGCAGCTCCAATCCGGGGCAGTGGTGTTCCCGGATTTCGCGTCCCTCTGGCATGCTTGTGGTTGCATGTACAAAGCGCGCCGCGAAATCCGGGCTACAGAGGCTTTTCCCGGGGCCGTAGGGTGGGCAAAATCGCGTCCGTCCCTTTCCAGCACTCACAGGCGCAGACGCGATTTTGCCCAGGCGGTCGGGCTCCTGCGAGTTCGGACCGCGTGGTCAAACGGGCGCGATGGGGCTGTGCCGTCGTGGGTGTTCGCCATGCGCGTTTGCCCACCCTACAGGTTCCTGGAGACGAACATGCCCATCACCTTACTCATCGGAAACAAGAACTACTCCTCGTGGTCGCTGCGGCCCTGGATCGCGATGAAGGTTGCAGGCATTCCATTCGAGGAAACGCTGATCCCGCTTTACGAGCCCGGAAGCCGCGAGCGTGTCCTTGCCGTCTCGCCCACGGGCAAGGTCCCGGCGCTCGTGGACGGCGACGTCCATTTATGGGAGTCGCTGGCCATCCTTGAATATCTTGCCGAGCGTTTGCCCGGGGCCGGCCTTTGGCCGCGCGAGATACGCCCGCGCGCGCACGCGCGAGCGATCGCGGCGGAAATGCATGCAGGCTTCGCTGCGCTTCGCCGCCATTGTCCGATGAACATGCGCCGCGCCACCAAGCCTCGCGAGTTGCCCGCCGAGGTCATAGCCGACGTGCGACGCATCGACGCGCTCTGGAACGACTGCCGCACCCGCTTTGGAAATGGCGGGCCATTCCTGTTCGGGCAGTTCGGTGCCGCTGACGCGATGTATGCGCCCGTCGTATCCCGCTTTCACACCTACGGCGTCGAGGTTGGCCCCGTGGCTCGCTGCTATATGCAAGCTGTGATGGGCCTTCCGGCATGGGCGCAGTGGCGAGCCGAGGCCCTCGACGAGCCGTGGGTTATGCCCGCAAACGAACTCGACTGATCTTGCCGGCCTGTCGAGCAAGGCCCGAAATCTCACGGATGTGTATTGATTTGAGCCGGCTGCTGGAAAGAATGGCGGCGCTTGCCCGCGGCATCTTCGATCTTGCGATGCAGTCGGACTTGGGTATTAACAGCGCCATCCATCCCTCTCGCCGGGAGCTAGACCATGCGATATCGCGTTATCGCTCTGTTTTCCATTGTCGTTTCGGCTTTCGCCCTGCTCGGCCCAAGCCAGGCCCAGGAGTCGAAAAACGACGTCAAGGGGCTCTTTCTGTTGACCGATTATCCGGCCGTCACGCTGCGGCCGGGGACGAACTCAACCGTCAACCTGCGCCTGCAGAACCTTGACCTTCCGCCCGAGCGGGTCGCGTTGTCGGTATCGGGCGTCCCCTCCGGCTGGACGGCAACCTTCATGGGCGGCGGACAGCCGATCGCCGCGGCCATGCCGGGGACGAACTCGAGTGTCTCTTTCGAGCTTCGCGTGGACGTGCCCAAGGATGCAGCGGTCGGCACGACAAACCTGATGGTGGATGCCAAAGGCCCGAAGACGGAAGTCAGCCTTCCGGTCGCGGTGACATTGGCCACGGACCTGCCCGCAAAGCTTTCGGTCACGCCGCAACTGCCCGACCTGCGCGGCACTTCGAAATCCCCTTTCGAGTTCCAGCTCAACATCAAGAATGAGAGCGGGAAGAAGGTCCTCGTCGGGCTCGCGGCGGACGCGCCCAAGAACTTCGATACGGCCTATACCGAGCAGTACGGCAGCCAGGAGCTCAATGCCGTCCCGCTCGATCCCGGTCAGGCCAAGGACGTCAAGCTCAAGGTAACTCCTCCGAACACGGTAGCGGCGGGCCAGTATAAGGTCACCGCCACCGCTACTGCCGAGGACGCAAAGGTCACGACCGACCTCACTCTCGACGTCACCGGCCAGCCCAAAATTGACATTAGCGGCCGGGACGGAATTCTGAGCACCTCCGCATCTGCAGGCAACGAAGCGAGTGTCCCGATCGTCCTCACCAATTCCGGGACAGCGGCGGCGGACTCGGTCGATCTTTCAGGCTCGGGCCCGAGCGGCTGGAAGGTCGAATTCGATCCCAAGACAATCGACCGGATTGCACCCAACGAGAATAAGGAAGTACAGGCGCGAATTACGCCGCCCGCCAAAGCGATCGCGGGCGACTACGTCACGACGTTGCGGGCCAATGCACGCGGGGAGTCCTCCTCGGCGACATTCCGGGTGACGGTCGGAACCTCGACTCAGTGGGGGATAATCGGGGTCGGTATCATCGGCGCGGCGCTGCTGGTGCTGGTCGGTGCGGTGGCGAGGTTCGGACGTCGATGAGCGAAAAAGTCATCGAGGCGCTCAATCTCACAAAGCGCTATGACGGCCTCAACGCCGTCAATGGCGTCTCGTTTTCGGTCGGGCAGGGCGAGATTTTCGGCCTGCTCGGCCCGAACGGCGCCGGCAAGACCACCACCATCCTGATGCTTCTGGGCCTGACCGAGATTTCCGATGGTCAGGCGCGGGTGCTCGGCTATGATCCCGTCCGCGAGCCGCTGATGGTGAAACGTCGGGTTGGCTACATGCCCGACCAGGTTGGATTTTACGACAATCTGACCGCCTCGGATAATTTGCGCTACACCGCACGTCTGCTCGGGTTGGAGCGGGAGGAGCGCGAGAAGAAGATTGCCTCGGCATTGGCGCATGTCGGGCTTTTGGACGTCTGCGATGACCGCGTGCGAACATTCTCGCGCGGCATGAAGCAGCGCTTGGCGCTTGCCGAGATCCTTATGAAGGAGGCAGGCATTGCGATCCTCGACGAACCGACTTCGGGCCTTGATCCGCAAGGCACTCTCGAACTGCTCGATATGATACGGGACCTCAAGCGGCAGGGCGTGACAGTCCTGCTCTCCTCGCACCTTCTCGAGCGCGTTCAAAGCGTCTGCGATCGCGTCGCCTTGTTCAACCAGGGCCAGATCGTGCTCATGGGCACTGTCGCGGAACTTGGGCGCCAGGTGCTGGGCGGCGGCTTCAACGTCGAGGTCGAGGTGGAGGAAGGCAAGGGCCTCAGGGACAGTCTCATCAAGGTTCCAGGCGTACGATCGGTCGAGCAAATCGGGCCGAATCGCGTTCGCCTTCTCTCCGAGCGGGACGTGCGCCCGGAAGCGGCGGCGGCAGTGGTTTCAGCCGGGGGCCGGTTGTTGCGGCTGTCCGTCGAAGAGCCGAGCCTGGAGGCGATCTACACCCGTTATTTCCAGAATGTCCCGCACGGAGTGCAACATGCAGCAGCAGCGTGAGGGCTCAGCACTGCACGGCCTAGGAGTCGTGTTCATCAAGGAAGCGTCCGATCACCTTGGCAGCATTCGGATGCGCGTGCTGGAGTGGTTGGTCGTGCTGATCGCACTCGTCGCGCTTTATGGAGCGACCGAGCAGATCAAAGAAATCACGGCCGAAGACCGTTTCCTGTTCCTGCGTCTGTTCACAACCTCTCAGGAACCGCTTCCTTCGTTTGTCGCCTTTCTCAGCTTCCTTGTTCCGCTCATCTCTATCGGCCTCGGCTTCGACGCCGTGAACGGAGAACACAATCGGCGCACCCTGTCGCGAATTCTGTCGCAGCCTATCTATCGCGACGCGCTCCTGTTCGGGAAATTCCTTGCCGGCCTGTTCACGATTTCAGTGGGCTTGATCGCCCTTTGGCTGCTGGTAATCGGACTTGGCCTGTTCCGGCTGGGCGTGCCGCCCAATACCGAGGAGATTGCGCGCGCCTTTATCTTTCTTCTTGTGGTGATCGCCTATGCGGGCGTTTGGCTTGCGCTGGCGATGCTGTTCTCGATCGTGTTTCGGTCGGCCGCCACAGCAGCATTGGTCACGCTCGGACTGTGGCTCTTCCTGACGCTGATCTGGCCGGCTCTTGCCCCGGCCATTGTGGTTGCGTTCGCGCCTTCCACCGATCAGGAGACGTTGATCCTGGCTGCACAATATCTGTCCCGGTTATCGCCGAGCACGCTGTTCGGCGAGGTGGTCGTAGCGATCCTAAATCCAACAACGCGCTCGCTCGGACCGATCTATTTCAGTCAATTGCAAGGCGCGGTGCTTGGAGCCCCGATGCCGCTCGGAGCAAGTCTCTTGATCGCGTGGCCGGAGATTGTTGGGCTCATTGCCAGCACGATCCTGCTGTTCGTAGGCGGGTACGTCATCTTCCAACGCCAGGAAGTGCGCGCCTGATCGTGCTGGACATCTTGAATCCCATAAGGGCGGCCGTTTCGGCCGCCCTTATTTTTCGTTCGGAACCCGGCGAATCGCCCCGCGTTGTCCGCGAGGAGGGTCGGCCCAATGCGAGTCAAGCCCTTAACCGAGATCAGGAGGCCGTAATGGCAGCAAAGAGCCCGAAACAACTTGAGGACCTCTTTCACGAGACTCTCAAGGACATCTACTACGCCGAAAAGAAGATTCTCACCGCGCTCCCGAAGATGGCAAAAGCCGCCCACTCCGACGAACTGCGCGCCGCCTTCGAGAAGCACGAGGCCGAAACTGAGGAGCATGTCAGCCGTCTGGAGCAGGTGTTCGAGGCAATCGAGCAGTCGCCGAAGGGCAAGACTTGCGACGCCATCAACGGCATGATCGACGAGAGCAAGGAGTTCATGAAGGAGTTCAAGGATTCTCCCGCTCTCGACGCCAGCCTCATCGCCGCGGCTCAGGCTGTCGAGCACTATGAGATCTGCCGGTACGGAACATTGAAAAGCTGGGCGGGACAGCTCGGCCTGGACGAAGCCGCCGATCTGCTGGAAGAGACCCTCGATGAGGAAAAGAACACGGACAAGCTCCTGACCGAGTTGGCCCATTCAATGGTCAACGAGGAGGCCGAACGGCACGCTGCCTGAGCCGGACCTTCGCTAGGAAGAGGGCTGTGGCGGCTCATCATGAGGTGATTGGACGTTCGCGCGCTGGCTCTCCGAAACAGGAGGGCCGGCGCGCAACCATTGAGGACAGAGTATATGCCGGACAAGCGAACCATCCAGAAAGCCCGAAAGGACAAGAGCGAGGGCAAGAGTCCCACGACCCAGGCGGGCGAGTTCGTGCGCGAGGAAATCCGCAAGATTCGCCGCGGGGAGCATGGAGCCCGATCGACGCAGCAGGCGATTGCCATCGGCTTGTCGGAGGCGAGGCGAGCAGGCGTAGATCTTCCTCCGCCCGAAAAGGGGAGGGCCAAGGAGCGCACCCGCAGGAGCGCTCAATACGCTTATGAGGCTGGCCAGGGTAAGCGGAAGACCCAACGTCGGCAGCGCGTGTCCCAAGCGGTCAAGCGGGTGCTCAAGCGCGAACCGAAGAGCACCGTCTCCCGTTCAGCGATGTCCCGGCAGGCGAGAGGTGCCGCAGCCCGCCGCAGCGCCGCGTCGCGGTCTGCTGCCGCACGGAAGGCCGCCGCGACGAAGGGCGCGGCAGGGCGCTCCGCTGCCGCCCGTAAGGCCGCTCGAACCAGAGCGCGCCGGGCACAGTAACAGAGCACGAGCGCGCGCGAGCCCAAGGCCACAGCAGGGGATCGCGAGCATGCGCTGAAGACGGACGATCCCGAAAGTACCGCTCCCGCCCAAGGACCCGGTTTACGGGGCTGGCGGACCGCTCATCGCATTGTGGAAGCGATAGTGCCGAGGCAGGTGGCGACAGCAAAAGGCCGGCGAGCATCTCGCCGGCCTTCTAACCCGCCCTACAATCCATTATCCTCTGCTATCGCGGGTTTGAGTTTGGCCCCCGGCCGGTTGTTCCCGTGCCCTCCTCTGGAGTCCAGTTCATCGCGTTGCGGTCGTATTTGAACCCTTTCGCGTTCTTCAACTCATCCTTCGTCGCACTCATGACGAGGTACGGCTTATTGTTCTTGGTCTTCATCTGGACCGCATGGAAGGGAACCGCAACGTCCTTCTCGCCAGCGCCGAGGAAACCGCCAACGCCAATAATCAGGGCGGTGGCCTTGCCGTCCTTGTCCATGAGGACATCCATGATCTCGCCGATCTTGTTGTCCTGCGGGTCGTACACGTTCTGTTTGTACCACTCGGTGACAGTCACGGCGTTGCTGGGAATGCTCGTCATCGTTTGGGCCGGAGCGGTCGTTGTGCTGGGAGTCTGTGCCGCAGCGGCCGTCGCAAACGCCAAAGCTATTGCTGCAGATGCCAGTCGCGTCATCGTTATCTTCTCCTGTGTCTCTATCAAGACTCAACCAAGACTCGTGCCGCGATAACGGAATGACATCCACAAGGTTCCCGCTAACGCCCATCGAAATTTTCGGAGCGCGCGATCTGTATTGATAGCGAACGCAACCCCGCTGGAACTCGCGGGCAGGGCGGACGTTTGCTTTCACATGACAGATTTTGCAATTCATCCTCCAATTCACATCGCAGGCCGGCAAGGCGCATTTGTTCGCTCGACAGCGCAGGCCGCTGACTTCGTTCGAGAGCAGATATTCCGGCATCCGGATGACGGCGCGGCGAAAATTTTGTACCGGCTCGAGAAGGTAAACAGCGCCGCCGATGCGCAGCGCGCCGCCAACGCGTTTCGCGCGTGGATCGGCAATGCCGCCGCGCTCACCGGATCCGCCCCCACTGGATGAGGCTAGGCCATGCGGCCCTGAGCCGCCGCCTCGCGCCCCGAGGCGGCGGAGGGCAGCCGACTGGCTGCCCTCCATAGTCGCGTATCCGAATTTCGGGCGCGCACGCGCCGATCAAACAGGAACGACTGCCACGATCCGATGACGCCTGTCGACGATGATGATTTGATCGCCAACAACGAAATAGAAATAGCCGCGCCATGCCGGATGGTACTCGACCAGCACTGAGGGCACCGGCACGACATGAATGCGCTCGGGGACCACTGTTCCGGCGCTGAGCGAGAAATTGACGCTGCCTACCCGTGGCACATTGCGCCCTTCCAGCACACTCTGCCGGATCCGGGTCCGCTGCTGGTTGCTGAAGGTGACGTTGCCACCCCGCTGCTCGTTTACGCCGCGGCCGCCGACCTGGCCTTCGCGCCCGCCGCGCTCGCCGACTTGGCCTTGCTGCGTTTCCGGCCGCTGGCCGGTAGTAACGCCTGTGCGATTTCTCTCGCCCTGTCTGCCCCGGCGTTCTTCGTTTTGGCCCTGCCTGCCCTCGGCCTGTCCGGTGGTGCCTCTCAGCTCACCGCGCTGCCGTTGGTTTCCGATATTGCCCTGCTCGCGCTGTCCTTGCCGAGCGCCGCGTTCGTTCTCATGAATTTGGCCCTGTTTGCTCTCTCTGCTTTCCTCGCGACCTTGGCCGGTCGTACGTGACTGCCCCTGCTGGCCTAGCGCGCCGCGCTGGCCTTGTGTCCCCTGCTGATGCTGAATTTGACCCTGCGCTCCTTGCTGGTGCTGCATCTGACTTGCACCGCCGCTGGGGTTTGCACGGCCAGCGCCTTGCTTCTGTTCCTGCGCTCCCGCAAAAACTGTCCCGGCAACAAGTGCGACGGCCGCGGTCGTGATCAATAGCTTGTTCCTCATCAGGCGATTCTCCTCAGTTGCGCCCGTGCTGCCGAGTAGTTCGGCTCCGTCCAAATCAAACGGCCCAATTCTGTGCCAGTTCCGTTGTTTTTTGGGCAAATCGGCCCGGGCGGTGAGTTCCACAGCCTGGAACTTCTTCTCGCCTGGTGCATTCCGACACATCACCGAAGCGAGGAAGATTTCTGCCATGACGTATCGAGTCTACAGCGGCCCCCGTGGGGCCCAGACACTCTCTCCGTTGGACAAAGAGCACATGCTCTACAAGGAATTCGACACCCTTGACGGAGCGCTCTCATGGGCGCGGCACGTCAATGAGGCCGGACGTACCCCGTTGTCGATCGAAGGGGACGATGGCACGGCAATGGGAAAGCAGGAGATCGCAGCCGCGCTGCGTCACCCGGAGAGTTTCAGCGGCGAGCCGGCTCACTAATGCGGCGGGTGTTTGACGTTCCTGCGAGCGTTGCTCTTTTGGAACGGCGCGCTGCCGGACGCGGGCGCGATTGGGCGCAGACCAGCGCGTCAGTTCACCCGGAGATCTTTTTCCAGCCGTCCTTCGCGAGTCCCATCAGCACCTGGACGTTGCCCTCGACGACGTCCCAATTTACCATTGGACGGGCGCCGGGCCGGCCAAGGCTCAGGCTATCAGCAACAAAAACCCCGCCCACTGTCAGGGCGCAGCCGACAATCAACCCCGCAAGCATCCGCATTGGCGATCCCTGTGACCAAAGCTTGAGCCTAGGGAGCGAAGACGGCACGATTGTGAAGGCCACCCACCAGATCAGGCGGCCGAGTTTTCGCTCCGGCGGCTGCCCAGCGTCGATTGAACTTCAACACATAATCTCAAGTACTTGATTTTGCTGATTAAATTACATCTGCCGCCATGGGATGTCTGCTCTGCAACTTTTCTTCCCCATTCGGCAAATTTCCCTGCTATACAAATACGTTATGAGGAGGATTTCGGGGCGCGACCGGTCGTTTGGAGTTCAGGAGACTAGCGTTGAAAGAGCACAAGTTCCGCATTGGTCAAACGGTGTATTTCACCTCGCGACCGATCGGCCAAATGGCCGCCGACGGGGCCTATCAGGTGGTCAAATTGCTGCCATCGGACGGCGACGATTATCAATATCGGATCAAGAGCGCGAGCGAAGCCTTCGAGCGAGTCGCCAAGGAAAGTCAGCTCGATCGGTACCGGTAAGCGCGCAGCCGGGCAGCATTTTCGTTGGTTACGCGTAACCGCCAGTTGGCCAAGCGGACGGGATGGGCCACAATGGCTGCTGGGCAGGCGCCACTGCGTGATTCCGTGACGCTCGGACGCTTGGACGCGATTTGATGCGGCAGGTCGATCCTGCCGCGGGGATGCTGAGGGGGCCGTGCTACTTCTTCTTTGCCTGCTGCTGAGCCGGCCAGTGTTGAGCCGTGCTGCGCAGCATGTCGCGGCTTTACTTGCATGCGCTGCGCTTCTGCTGGCAGGCGCGAACACAACCCTGGTGCTGGTAGGCACCCCTTCGAAGCACGATCTGGCTTTCGAGCGCCAGGCGCTCGATGCCCGCGGCATCGAATTGCTGGCGCGGGTAGCGCTTCCGGGTTCACCGCTCGCATGCCTTGCTGGAGGCGCCGGCGAAATCGTCGAGTCATTCTGCGAGAAGCTGCTGTTTGCCAGCCCGGAGGCAACCGCCGCAGCCGTGTCTTATGTGTCTGCACAAATGGCCTTGCTGGCGGATTACAGCAGCGTGTGGCAACAGATCGGCATAACCGAGCCTGCGGAGCTCGTCACCTTGCGTCGTGCCATTGAAGCGGATCGATTTGGACTGGTCGCGCAAGTGCTCGCGAGCCGCGACGGTTGTACGCCGAGCCGCTGCGAGGCTCTCGCTTTGCTCAAAGATGCGAGCCAAGTCAGGGCGAACTTGGCAGGTCGGCGGTTTGATTCCTATGTCGCGCGTTTTTCGGCGGCCTGGTCGACCGGGGCGCCGACTGCGGTGGCGACCGCGGATATTCCGGTTCGTGCTTTGGAGCCCCCAGACACGGAGGCGAGGATGTCTTCACTTACGCCCCCGCCAAGCGTCCCAGTGGCGATTCCCGACCCCAGCCTTACGCAATCTGCGGCTTCCCGTCCAAACGGTAGTCTACCCTCGCCAGGACGGCCATTGCGCCCCGAAATATTCTTGCCGTCCGCGGCATCGATTCCGGCGGTTAGCATCATGAATCCGGAACCAAGCGGACCTGTTGGAGCTGACCCGGACAATCCCAGGACGGCGGCGGTGCTGCCCGGCAAGGGCACCGGAGCGGGAGCGCCGAAAAACAGGGCTGCGACAATCCAAGGTGCTGCCGCATCGCGCAAGCCGGCCAGACTCAGCGAGCAAGCTCGACCTTCCGGCGATACAAATGTCCCTCGGTCCGTACCGTTGACCGCAGCGGCCAGCCAATGAGCCGAGTGCGGCCCAGCCGCCCAAGCTGTGGTGACCTGAAATGACACTGCACCTCATCAAGCTCTGCGTGGGTTGCGACTCGGTCAAGGATCTCATCGACTGGATCGGGGAGCGGCGTCGGCGCATGGGGGGCAAGAAGACAGAGCACATCCACCGCACCCGCATGGTCCCAAAGCGCGCGGCGGAACTCACCGATGGCGGCTCGCTGTTTTGGGTGATCCGTGGCGAGGTTTTGTGCCGGCAGCGCCTTCGTGCCGTGCGTCCGTATGTCGATAGGAGCGGCATCGGTCGATGCGAGCTCGTGCTTGACCGCAAAGTCGTGCTGGTCGAGCCGCGGCTCTGGCGAGCCTTCCAGGGCTGGCGCTATTTGGAGCCCAAGGACGCCCCCCGAGACTTGGATCGCGCGGCTCCGGGAGCGGCCCAGATGCCGGAGGCGATGCGGCGCGAACTGCGTGAACTGGGCCTGCTGTAGCGAGGCAATTTGCACGGCCGAACGCGTCCTATAACGCGTCCTATAGAGCGGCGCGCTTGATCTGCGGATCGACAGCCACATTATCGATGAGGCGCGTACGTCCGATCCGCGCCGCGACGAGGAGCCGAAGCGGACCGTTTTGGAGGCTGGCAGCTGACTCCAACGTCTCGGCCTGGCGCGCTTCGAGGTAATCGAGCCGAAACCCGGCAGCCTCGATCTCCACGCGTCCTTCATCGAGAACAGATCTTATCGATTCGGCACGGGCGATGCGGCCGGCGCAGATGAGAAGGACGCGGTAGAGGGTTGGCGCGGCTGCGCGTTCCTCGGCCGATAAGTACTCGTTGCGCGAAGACATCGCGAGCCCGTCGTTTTCCCGCACGATGGGCGCAGCCGCGATTTTCACCGGCAGATCAAGGTCGGAGACCATCCGCGAGACCACTTTCAACTGTTGAAAATCCTTTTCTCCGAACACCGCGATGTCTGGCGCGCATTGGATCAGCAGTTTGCCTACGACGGTCGCAACGCCATCGAAAAAATGCGGACGGAACGCGTCTTCCAGGCCGACTTTGGCAGGCCCGGTCAAGCTGATCCGGCTCGCAAACCCGATCGGATACATCACCTCCACTGCCGGCGCCCAAACCAGGTCAACGCCCGCTCGACCGAGGGCAGACACGTCGTCAACGAAGGAGCGGGGATAGCTGGCGAAGTCTTCGTTCGGAGCAAATTGTGCAGGATTGACGAATATCGAGACAATCACTCCGCGCGCACGGCGGCGTGCCAGGCGGACCAGAGCTAGATGCCCTTCATGAAGGGCGCCCATAGTCGGAACCAAAGCGATCGTGCGGTTGCGTTTTCGCAGTTGCGCGACCGCGCGCCGGAGACTGGGAACAGTACGTAGGATATGCGGTTGGACCATTGTGGGCAGATCAGCCTTTCCGAGGTTCGAATCCTATCAACATGGCGCGATCTGATCGATTGCATGGATCGATACACCAGCTGTCGCGCTCGGAGCGGCGCATGCAGAATTACAGATCGACCGCAAGATATCACACGTGCAATTTTCCGCGCTTCGCCCACGTCGCCATCAAAGCCGAGACGACAGACCAGCCATTGCGCCAAAGCCCGATCAGGGCCACCTTTAGGCGGGCAATGGGACAGTTACACGGGCATTATGGTTGACAAGCGTGGCAATGGGACGCCGCAAACCAACCGCTCCGAGCCGGTCAAGGCGTCCGCACGCGCAGAGATCGACGCGTTCTTGGCGCGGGTAAAGGAGCTTGCACCGGCAAGTGTAACGGGAGGGCGAGGTCGGCTCATTTTTGCCCTCGATGCTACGATGAGCCGCCAACCGACATGGGACACCGCCTGCCGATTACAGGCTGAAATGTTCCGAGAAGCCGCCTCGATCGGCGGCCTCGAAATTCAGCTTCTCTACTATCGGGGCCTCGCCGAATGTCGGGCGTCGTCCTGGGTTTCGCAGGCCGACCGGTTGGCTCGCCTCATGGAACACATCGATTGCCGCGGCGGCCATACCCAGATCGGCAAGCTCATCGCTCACGCGCGCCGCGAAACCCAAAAAGCCAAAGTCCAGGCGATGGTATTCGTCGGCGACGCGATGGAGGAAAAGCTCGATGATCTTTGTCAAGCCGCCGGCGAGTTGGGTCTTCTCGGCGTACCGGCTTTCATGTTCCAGGAAGGCGGCGATCCGATAGCCGAGCAGGCTTTTCGTGAAATAGCGCGCCTGACGCGCGGCGCCTATTGCCGTTTCGATCCCGGCGCCGCCCATCAGCTCGGTGCCTTGCTCCGGGCTGCTGCGGCTTATGCAGCCGGCGGCATGCGCGCGCTGGAGACCCTTTCGGCCCGGCGCGACCCGGGCGCGATCAAGCTCATTGCCCAGATGAGATAGCGATGGCCACGGTCATTTTTGGCGTCATTGTTCTTGGCCTCCTTTTGATGGCGATGAATACCTTTACCAATGCGGATCCGCGCAAGCTCGTACCGGTGGTCAAGATGGTCGGCGGAGTGGGTGCGCTTGGCGGCGCTGCGTTTCTTGCGGCACGCGGCGAGTTGGGCATCGCGTTGCCGCTCGGCGCTGCGGGGCTCAGCCTGCTTGGATGGCTTCCGTTCGGCTCGGCCGGAATCTTTCAGCGCACCCGGAAAAGCCCGGGGCAGGTATCGCGGGTGCGCTCCGCATTTCTCGAAATGGAGCTCGACCACGATACTGGAGCGATGCGCGGGCGTGTCCTGGCCGGCCAGCACCAGGGCGTGACCCTCGACGCTCTCGATATCGCCTCGCTGATTGACCTTATTGGTCAGATCGATGAGGAAAGTCGCATTTTATTAATGGCGTATCTGGACCGCCGGGCGCCCCGTTGGCGTGACGACATGCAGCAGGATTCGGCATCTCGGCACGACAGTTCGTCGCGGTTCGGCGGAAAAATGACCGATGAGGAAGCTTATCAGATCCTTGGCTTGCATCCGGGGGCGACTGCGGAGGAGATCGTCCGCGCCCATCGGACGCTCATAAAGAAACTGCATCCCGACCAGGGCGGGTCGACGTATCTTGCGGCCCGCGTGAATGAGGCCAAGGACGTTCTTCTTCGCCGCCATCGCTGATACTCCGAACGCTACTGTCTACGCGACGGCTCCGGTCCTCTGTTTGCCCTGTTTCTACGCGCGTCAATTTCTTATCGTCAGGCATTCGATGTCGCTGCGCTTGAGGTACTTGCAAGCGGCTTCGGCCTGTTCTTTGTCGAGCCCGGCGAAGCGGGCGCGGTAATATGTCGTGCCATCCTTCTGCACCGCTTCTGTGAATGGATCGGCGCCGCCCAAGAAATGCGAAGCCTTGCTCTTGACCGCGCTGAGCTTCTGCTTTGCCTCAGCTTCGTCCTGGTATGCCCCTACCTGGATCATCCAGCCGGTACGCGTCGGCCTGGCCGGTTGCGCGGACGCCGCTGCAAGCACCGCAGGTTCGGCGGCAGCAATGACCGAAGGGGTCGGCCCGGCTTTTACCGGTTCAGCTGGCAAGGCGGCCGCGACAGATGCATTGGAGCCCTTGACGACTGGCGTAAACTGCAGCGGATTGGCCGCGGCCGTTTCGATCAAACTCGACGGCTTGATGTTCAACGTTTTCACGATCACCGGCCGAATCGGTTCCGTCGAGCCTGGCTTTGCCGCAGCCATTGCCGGCGATGCCGCCCCTGTGAAGTGTTTCGTAATCGCAGGAGCGCTCTTTGTACTTGCGCTCGCCAAGCTGAAACGCTCCGGGTCCTTCCCTGCGGGCTTTGCGGTTGATTGGCCTCCCGGTCTTGTGCCTGCTTGCGTAATTCGCGCTCCATTCGATTTTGCGGGAGTTTCCGCAACGGCCGGCGCGCTGTGCCTGAGGGATGCCTGGTTGATATGAGCCTCGATGAGGTCGCGCATGCGGGCATCGCGGCTGCCGGCGCTCGCGCCTCCAAGCACGACCGCAACCAGGTAACGACCGTTGCGGTGAACTGAGGTGACAAGATTGTAGCCCGATGCCTGCGTGTAGCCGGTTTTGATCCCATCGACTCCATCGACGCGACCGAGCAGTCGATTGTGATTGCCGATGGATTGGCCGTGAAAGCTGAACGCACGCGTCTGGAAGTATGGATAATATTGAGGAAAGCGTTCCTGGATCGCGCGCCCCAGAATCGACTGGTCGCGTGCGGTGGTCACTTGCTCGTCGTTTGGAAGCCCGGAGGCGTTCCGGTAGACCGTCCTGGTCATTCCGAGGGCCTGCGCCTTGCGCGTCATCAATCTGCCGAACTGCTCTTCCGAGCCGCCGAGGTTCTCCGCGACGACAACGGCCGCGTCGTTCGCCGAGCGCGTCACCATGCCCTTGATGGCGTCCTCGACCGTTAGCGTGCTGTCCGCCTTGAGCCCAAGCTTCGTCGGGCTTTGATCGGCGGCATGTTCCGACACGCGTAGCGGACTGTCGAGCTTGAGCCGGCCGGCCTCGAGTTGCTCGAATAGCAGATAAAGGGTCATGATTTTGGTGAGAGACGCGGGGTGACGAAGCGCATCCGCGTTGCTCGACTGAAGCACGCCCCCTGAATTGCCATCAACGACAATGGAGGAGGATGGTGGGCTGGCGGACTCGTCGCTGTGCCGGTGGCGCCGTGCATCGGCCTCGTTGCTCGTGACAGCAAGGCAAGTGACAGCGATCACAAGCAAGATCGCGCCCCCGCGAAGCCCGCGCCGGGCTTCGTTGCGTGCAGATGACATTGCAACTTCCCCGTCCCTCGTTCCTGGCGCTCACGTACCCGGCGCGCCTGGACCCAGTTCTCTTCAGCGAGGCGGCAAAAAACGGCATTTTTTCGGATGCCGGGGTACGGCCGGCATCGCCCAACGCTAGGAGAGCCCGATTGCGAAACCGTAAACGCGCCCGTTGCGAGCCTATGTTGCGCTGCAATAAATCCGTTGACTTTTTTGTGCAGTGCAATATATTGCGGATAGACGCGGAAAAGCGCGTCTTGCAATCATCACTACTGGCGGCCGATTCGGCCGGAAAGGATCGCGATGGTCAACAATCTGGAACACCTGCAGAAGCTCAGCAAGGAGAACGCGGAGGCGACCGTGGCCTCTCTCGGCGCCGTGTCGAAGGGCTTTCAAAAAATCGCAGTGGAACTCGCCGATTATTCAAAAAGGGTGTTCGATGAAGGCACGGCTGCAGCGGAAAAGCTGCTCGGCGCCAAGTCGCTCGATAAAGCCATTGAAGTGCAGAGCGATTACGTGAAGGGCGCATACGAGGGTTTTGTGTCGGAATCGACGAAGCTCGGCGAGCTTTATGCCGGTCTCGCCCAGGAAGCTTACAAGCCCTTCGAGAGCGTGATCGCCAAGGCGACGACCGAGAGGTAACGCATAGTCGGCAGCTGGCATCGGGCGGTCCTGAGGGCAGTTCATCCGCCGGTACCTCATCAGGGTGACATTCCCCTCGCCAGCAGGCTAGAACGGATTCGCCGCTGGGGGCGACCGTGCGCAGGCTGCTGGGCTGGAGCATTACCGTCGTTGCGTTCATCGCATGCTCGGATGCGAGAGCGGCCGATTCTTCTGACAACTTGCCCCTGAAAGCTCCGGCCGTGCCGCAGGACAACGGCTGGAGCGGTTTCTACGTGGGCGGCCAAGGCGGCTATGCGGCCGGTCTTTCCGACTGGTCGGCAAAGCAAGCAGGCGCTGCGTGGCCCACCCTGAGCGGCACAGTTGAATTCTTCAACCCGTTCGACGCCTTCAAGGGCACCGGCAGCTATTTTCTGGGGCTGCAGGCCGGCTACAATTACTTATTCCCCTCGCGCTTGTTGCTGGGCATCGAGGCCGACGTATCCTTTCCAAACCTCATTGGCGGCAGCCAAATCGTCGCCTCGAACCGCATCGGCGTAGCGAGCTACCAGGAGCTGGTGCAGTTCTCCGGCACGATCCGCGGCCGCTTTGGCTACTCACTTGATCATTGGCTGATCTACGCAACCGCGGGGTTCGCCTGGACTTACGATCAATTCACCCGCACTCAAATTGCCGGCCCGCCGGTTGGCGGGACGGCGCCGCCCGGCGACATAGAATCGCTGTTCGTCGTTCCACGCATCGGCGGAGCGGGCGGCGCCGGTGTGGAGTTACCCCTGACGGCAAGCTGGACTGGTTGGCTCGAATTTCTTTTTACTCGATATGGTTCGCGCAGCGTGGATTTTCCGGCTGCCGCGCAGCGTTTCAATTCTAATCTCGAGGTTCAGAGCGTGCGATTGGGGTTCAATTACCGGCTTGGTGAAAAGATCGATCCGGATCTCTTCACCAGACAGCCGAGCACACTCGACCTTGGCTGGTTCGTGCTGCATGGCCAGACGACTTTTGTCGAGGAGTACGCGCCCCCCTTCCGCTCGCCCTATCTTGGGCCGAACAGCCTCTTTCCCAATCAGGGCCGAGAAACCTGGGACGCGACGCTCTTTGCCGGTTTCAAACTATGGCACGGAGCCGAACTCTGGATCGACCCGGAGATCGACCAGGGTTTCGGGCTAAGCAGCACGCTGGGTGTTGCCGGATACCCGACCGGGACGGCATTCAAGGTCGGAGCGTCGGTTCCCTATGCCCGCATACCTCGGACTTTTGTGCGCGATACGATCGATCTCGGCGGCGAGACTGAGAAAGTTGAGGCGGACCTCAATCAGTTCGCGGGCTCGCACACACGGGATCGGCTCGTCATAACCGTCGGCAAGTTCTCGGTCACGGACGTCTTCGATACCAACAAGTATGCCCAGAATCCCCGCAAGGACTACATGAATTGGGCGCTGATCAACACCGGCACATTTGATTATGCCGCCGATGCCTGGGGCTTCACCTATGGCGCGGCCGCCGAATGGTATCAGGGAAACTGGACCTTGCGAGCTGGTCTCTTTGACCTTTCGATCGTGCCGAACAGCACCGAACTCGACCCGACGTTCAAACAATTCCAGTGGATAGGGGAAATCGAACGTCGCTACCGGCTATGGGACCAGCCCGGCAAAATAGCGGTCACCGGCTTTCTGAGCCGTGGACGCATGGGAGCCTTCGAGGATGCCCTCGCGCTGGCCGAGGCGACCGGGGGACCGCCCGATTTAACAGCCGTGCGCCAATATAGAAGTCGGCCCGGTATCAGCATGAATCTGGAGCAGCAGGTCTCCGAAGATCTCGGCCTATTCGCCCGCGCCGGTGTCGCCGACGGCAACATTGAACCTTATGAATATAGCGACATCGATCGGACCGCGGCGACGGGGCTGGCGCTCACCGGCAAGCGCTGGGGCCGGCCGGACGATACATTCGGATTCGCCGGGATCATCAACACCATTTCCAGCGTGCATGAGGCGTATCTCAATGCCGGCGGTCTCGGCATTCTGGTGGGGGACGGCAAACTTCCCCACCCCGGTCCGGAACAGATCATCGAGACCTATTACAGCTTTCCTGTGTTTGCATGGCGATTGACGCTCGATTATCAGTTCATTGTCAATCCCGCCTACAACCGCGACCGTGGCCCGGTATCCGTCGTCGGTACACGCCTCCATGCGCAGTTCTGACGCTACAGCCACTGACCGAACCGGCGGATGTAAACGGTTTTCACCAGTTGAGTGAGCAGGCAATAGCTCAACAGGATCGCGGCCAGCCAGGCGAAATATAGTCTCGGGAGAGGCACCATCCCCAAATGCTCGCCTAACGGCGAGAATGGCAGATAAATGCCGATTGCCATGATGAAGGCCGTCAGCACTATGACCGGTGTAGCAGCGCGGCTCTGGAAGAACGGGATATGCTGGGTGCGAATCATGTGCACGATGAGCGTCTGCGTCAGCAGTCCGACCACGAACCAGCCGGACTGGAACAATGACTGCCTTTCCACAGAATTTGCGCCGAACACGTTCCACATTACAAAAAATGTAACAACATCAAAAATAGAGCTGATCGGCCCAATGAACACCATGAACCGCGCAATGCCGCCGGCGTCCCATTTCCTCGGTTCCTTGAGGTAATCGGCATCCACGTCGTCCCAGGGGATGGAGACTTGCGACGCATCGTAGAGCAGATTCTGGATCAGCAATTGAATTGGCAGCATCGGCAAAAAGGGAAGAAAAATGCTCGCGATCAGCACGCTGAACACATTGCCGAAATTGGAGCTTGCCGTCATCTTGATGTATTTGATGATGTTAGCGAAGGTTCGGCGTCCCTCGACGACGGCGGCTTCGAGGACGAGCAGACTCTTCTCGAGCAGGATGATGTCTGCGGATTCCTTGGCGATGTCGACCGCGGTATCGACCGAAATCCCTACATCTGCATCTTTGAGCGCGGCGGCATCGTTGATCCCGTCGCCCAGATAGCCGACGGTGTGGCCTCGGCTCTGCAATGCCCGGATCACACGCGACTTCTGCACCGGCGCCATTTTGGTAAAGATGGTCGTGTGCTCCGCCGCCTCAGCCAGCTGCGCATCATCGGTGATCGCCTCGACGTCTTTGCCCAGCATCGTATTTTCAACGACGAGCCCCACCTCTTTGCATATCTTCCGCGTAACCACCTCGTTGTCGCCGGTAAGAATCTTGATTGCGACCCCGTGTTCCCGGAGCGCCGCTATCGCTTCGCGAGCGGTCTCTTTCGGCGGATCAAGGAACGCCACATAGCCGGCCAGAATCAGACTGGTTTCATCGGCGATGCTGTAGGTACGGTCTTCAGGGAGCAGCCATTTGTAGGCCACCGCAAGCGCGCGAAGCCCCTCCTGATTCAACTTTCGCGTGACCCGGCGCACCTCTCGGCGCATATCGCCAGTGAGCGGTACCTGGGATCCCGCGCCGGGATCGGCAAACTTGCAAAGCGCCAACACTTCCTCGATCGCGCCCTTGCAGACCAGCAGATTCCGGTTGTCGCCGTTGCGCACGACCACCGACATTCGCCGCCGCAGAAAATCGAACGGGATTTCGTCGATTTTCCGGAAGTGCTGCACCTTCCCCACGACGTCCAATTGCTGGGCGTAGTCCAGAACCGCGACGTCGAGAAGATTCCGCAAACCTGTCTGGTGGAAGCTGTTGAGCCAGGCATATTCCAGAACCTGGATGTCCTCCTTGCCGTGGACATCGAGATGGCGTTCCAGGATCACTTTGTTCTGCGTCAGCGTGCCGGTCTTGTCGGTGCACAAAATATCCATTGCGCCGAAGTTCTGGATGGCGTTGAGCCGCTTTACGATGGCCTTGCGCCGCGCCATCATGACTGCGCCTTTGGCGAGGTTTGCAGTCACCACCATAGGCAGCATTTCCGGTGTCAGGCCTACCGCCACGGAAGCCGCGAACAGCAAGGATTCAAGCCAATTGCCCTTGCTGAAACCATTGATGACAAAGACCAGCGGTGTCATCACCATCAGGAAACGGATCAGCATCCAGCTGACGCGGCTGATGCCCCTGTCGAAGCTCGTCAGTGGGCGCGCGCCGGCGATGTCCCGCGCCATGGCGCCGAAATGGGTGTGGTCGCCGGTCGCCGCGACCACGGCGGTTGCCGTGCCGCTGACAACGTTTGTGCCCATGAAGCAGAGAGTCTCCTGCTCCAGCGCGCTTCGACGCGCCGACGCCGGGGTCGCGACTCTTGCCGGAGGCACCGAATATTTTTCGAGCGGGATCGACTCGCCAGTCAGCATGGCTTGGCTGACGAAGAGATCCTTGGCGGTCAGCAGCCGCACGTCGGCCGGCACCATGTCGCCGGCCGAAAGATAGACGATATCTCCCGGAACCAGAGTGGATATGGGTGTCTCCTGGGGACGCTCCATTCCGGCACGCAGGACGGCTGCGGTCGACGACACCATCCGTTTGAGCTCTTCTGCGGCTCTGTTTGAGCGGAATTCCTGCCAAAACCTCAGCAGCGTGCTGAGCAGCACCATGGCGCCGAGCACGATGATGGTCTTGAACGAACGGTCCTCCGGCGAGGCAAACAGCACGTCCGTGAACAGAGAAACAATGCTGACGGCGAACAGCACGCCGTTGAATGGCGTCAGAAACGCATGGAACAGCTGCTGATACCAGGTAGGCGGCTTCTCATGCGTCACTTCGTTGGGGCCGTATTGATCCAGCCGCTCCTCAACGTGCTCCGCTGTCAAACCGCCTCGACTCGCCTCAAGCCGATTGAGTGCTTCTTCGGGCGGGCAAGCGCATATCTCAAGGAGCGGCGTCGAGTGGGCCGGCTTGCTGCCGTTCGCGTTACGGTTGTTCGGCCGATTCCGGATCTCTTGATTCATGGCGCACCGGTTGCAGGAGGCTGAACGTCGCCAGCCCGGACCGGCTTCGGGCCGAGCATCGTCATTCGCGCCGCCAGCCAGCGAGGCCCGCGAGCGCGGCCGAAAGCGCCTTGCCGCGTCTTGACTTCGTGTGCAGGGATCATGACTCACCTCCGGTGCCGATCTCGGCGAATCCGAAGGTGAGCCGTAACCGCGACCGCTTAGGTCGGATCCGTGTTCACCGGCGGGTTTTGCCGCGAACGACCCATGGAAGCCGTTTTCATGCCCCGGCAAGCCGGCATCGCGACCGCCGTGGCGCTACTAGGGTAGCTGTCCATCTATCCTGATCTGTCTTGTTCGAAGCATTCTTCGAACAAGTCGGCCGATACGACGGCCCTTTTAAGCTGTCAACCCGGAGATTGAACTTTAGATGCAAATCCGGCGTTCATTGTCGAGGCCGTCGCGAATTGTCCGCATTCGGTAATGATCTTCGGGCAACGGCGGCGGCTCCGGAGGCCGAATCGCAAACGCCTCGACCTGCCAGCGGAAGGTGGAGGCGAGGGAGTCTGGCACGAGCCCGGAAGGCACATTATTATGCTGGAGTCCGTTCACGATCCATCTCATCCGTCCGTAAGCAGCCATGAAGGTCAGAATCCCGACAGCGGTCGAGCGAGCCGGCATCGAAGGGGAGCCGCGCCTTGCCGATGACGAGCGCAAGCGGCGTGGCGACCAGGGTACGCCTGGGACCGCGGTCATTACCAAAACCAAGCCGCGGACCAAGCGGCCGAGCCTCTACCGTGTACTCATCCTCAACGACGATTACACGCCGATGGAATTTGTGGTGCACGTGCTCGAGCGATTCTTCAACAAGGACCACGAGACTGCCACGCGAATCATGCTGCATGTCCACCACCATGGAATCGGCGAGTGTGGCGTCTACACCTACGAGGTCGCCGAGACCAAGGTGACGCAGGTTATGGACTTTGCCCGCAAACATCAGCATCCTCTGCAGTGCGTCATGGAAAAAAAGTGACCGCCCTGGAACCGTGGGAACCCCCAGGCCATATACCGATTGACGAGATTTGACCCATGCCGACCTTTTCGCGCAGCCTCGAACAATCCCTCCATCGCGCTCTGGCGCTGGCCAATGAGCGCCATCATGAATATGCCACCCTGGAGCACCTGCTGCTCGCCCTCATCGACGACCAGGACGCGGCAGCCGTCATGCGCGCATGCAATGTGGATATGGACCGGCTGCGGCGGACGCTGACCTCGTATCTTCAGTCGGAGCTGGAAAATCTGGTCAGCGACGGGAGTGACGATTCCAAGCCGACCGCCGGGTTCCAGCGGGTGATCCAGCGCGCGGTCATTCACGTGCAGTCGTCGGGGCGCGAGGAAGTAACTGGCGCCAACGTCCTGGTGGCTATTTTCGCCGAGCGTGAAAGCCACGCCGCCTATTTCCTGCAAGAGCAGGACATGACCCGTTATGACGCGGTCAATTACATCAGCCATGGCATCGCCAAGCGGCCCGGGATGTCGGAATCGCGGCCGGTGCGTGGCGTCGAGGAGGAGGCGGACACGAAATCGGGAGACGAACCCAAGAAGAAGGGTGACGCGCTCGAAGCGTATTGCATCAACCTCAACAAGAAGGCGCGTGAGGGTAAGATCGATCCTTTGATCGGGCGAGAAGCCGAGATCAGCCGCACGATCCAGGTGCTTTGCCGCCGCCAGAAGAACAACCCGCTGTTCGTCGGCGATGCAGGGGTCGGCAAGACCGCGATCGCCGAGGGCCTGGCGAGGCGAATCGTGCATGGCGAGGTGCCGGACGTGCTCAAGGGCGCCACCGTATTTTGCCTCGACATGGGGACGCTTTTGGCCGGCACTCGCTACCGCGGGGACTTCGAAGAGCGGTTGAAGCAGGTGATCAAGGAGCTCGAAGCGTATCCGGGCGCCATCATGTTCATCGATGAGATCCACACGGTGATTGGCGCCGGCGCCACCTCGGGCGGCGCGATGGACGCATCGAACCTGCTCAAGCCGGCGCTTGCATCGGGAACGCTGCGCTGCATCGGCTCGACTACGTACAAGGAATACCGCCAGTATTTCGAGAAGGACCGTGCGCTGGTGCGGCGGTTCCAGAAGATCGATGTCAACGAGCCCACGGTTTTGGATGCAATCGAGATTCTCAAAGGGCTGAAACCCTATTTCGAGGACTATCACAAGCTGCGTTACACCAGCGAGGCGATCCGGGCTGCAGTCGAACTGTCGGCTCGCTATATTCACGACCGCAAGCTTCCCGATAAGGCGATCGACGTGATCGACGAATCGGGTGCGGCGCAGATGCTGTTGCCCGAGAGCCGCCGCAAGAAGACGATTGGCCTCAAAGAAATCGAGACGACAATCGCCACGATGGCGCGGATTCCGCCGAAGACCGTCTCCAAGGACGACGCGGAAGTTCTCCAGCATCTTGACCAGACGCTCAAAACGATGGTCTACGGCCAGGACAGGGCGATCACAGCGCTGGCTGCCTCAATCAAGCTCGCACGCGCGGGACTTCGCGAGCCGGAGAAGCCGATTGGTTGCTATCTGTTCTCCGGTCCGACCGGCGTCGGCAAAACCGAGGTCGCAAAGCAGCTCGCCGCCACGTTGGGTGTCGAATTAATCCGCTTCGACATGTCGGAATACATGGAGCGGCACACGGTGTCGCGCTTGATCGGCGCGCCCCCCGGCTACGTGGGCTTCGATCAGGGAGGGCTGCTGACGGACGGCGTCGACCAGCACCCGCACTGCGTGCTGTTGCTCGACGAGGTCGAGAAGGCGCATCCCGACCTTTTCAACGTCCTGCTCCAGATCATGGATCACGGCAAGCTGACCGATCACAACGGCAAACAGGTCGATTTCCGCAACGTTATTCTGATCATGACGACGAACGCCGGCGCGTCCGATTTGGCGCGGCACGCCTACGGATTCACCCGGGTCAAGCGGGAAGGAGACGATCTCGAAGCCATCAACAGGCTGTTCGCGCCCGAATTCCGCAACCGGCTAGACGCGATCATAACCTTTGCGCATCTCACGCCCGAAATCATTGCCAAGGTGGTGGAAAAGTTCGTCATGCAGCTTGAGGCGCAGCTCGACGACCGCGACGTCACCATCGAGCTCAGCGAGGAAGCCACAAAATGGCTCATCGAGCACGGTTATGACGAGCACATGGGTGCGCGTCCGATGGCCCGGCAAATCCAGGAGTCGATCAAGAAGCCGCTGGCCGATGAGGTGCTGTTCGGCAAGCTGAAGGACGGCGGCCATGTGCGGGTTATCGTCGTCAAGGACGAACACGGCGCCGACAAGCTCGGTTTCGAATTTCCCGAAGGGCCTATCACGCCGAAGCCGGAGATTCCGGTGAATGCGAAGGCCAAAAAAGGGCCATCGCGGCGTAACCGACCACCGAAAAGTGACGGCGGGCCACAGAGCCCGCGCGGTTCGGTTCCGAAGGTGCCGCTGGTCAAGGTCTGAGACGATTAGAAAATCGAGATCTCCAATCTGCCGCAGGGGCGGTCAAGGCTGTCCCTGCAGGCGAAGCCGTGTGCCGATCCGTGTGTCTGTGGGACACCAAACCGCCCACTTTGGACCCTAGCGCCTCCTCCGTGTTGCCACCCTACCTCGCGAAGACAGCGCCCCCACGCTCCAGTATTGCCGCGTTTGTCGCCGGGCTTCGCGCCTCTTGGGCGTCGGTTTTCGCGCCGGTGCTCATCGGAACATATGTCGGCGTCGGTGCGCTCGCGCATGATTACGGGTTCAGTATCGGCTGGGTGTTGTTATCGACCGTCCTGGTCTGGGCCGGTCCGGCCCAGGTGATCATGATCTCAGCGCTCGGTTCAGGCGCAACTCCGCTCGAAGTCGCCCTGGCTGTCGGCCTCTCCGGCGTGCGCTTCCTGCCCATGGTGATTTCGCTGCTTCCGCTTATTCGTGGCCCGCAGACGCGATTTCGTCATCTGGTATTGCCGGCGCATTTGACCGCGGCGAGCATGTGGATCGAGGCCTTTCGACTGCTGCCAGTCCTGCCGCGAGAGCGCCGGCTGGCGTTCTGCAATGGGCTCGGGTGCGGCTTCATGCTTGCCGGTCACTGCGGCTCTTTGGTGGGTTTCTATCTGGCTGGATCGGTGCCGCCTTTTCTGAGCGCGGCTCTTCTCTTCCTCACCCCGATGTCCTTTCTGGTTTCGAACGCCCGCAATAGCCGCCTCCTTGTGGACCGGCTGGCGCTTGGCCTTGGACTGCTGGTGGGGCCGCTACTCGCCTATGCGCAGGTCGGCCTCGACCTGCTGTGGACCGGCCTTATTGCCGGAACCGCAGCCTATGCTTTCCATCGCCTGCGCGAGGCGCTGCGATGAGCATGTCGGCGCAGCTCTCGCCCGTTCTGGTCCTGATCCTGGCGGGCTTCGTACCAAGCGACCTGTGGCGTCTGCTCGGCGTGGTGGTGGGGCACGGGCTCGATGAGAAATCCGATCTCGTCACCTGGGTCCGTGCGGTGGCGATCGCAATTTTGGGAGGCGTGATCGCCAATCTCGCGTTCGCTCCGCCCGGGTCCCTGGCACAGTTGCAATTGCCGGTGCGATTGAGCGCGATTGCAATTGGTTTCCTCGCCTTCATCCTGGCGAAGCGCTCGGTCTTTATCGGCGTTTTGTCCGGGGAACTGGCGCTGGTTGCGGGAGGATTCTGGTTTTGAGCAATGGCAGGCGGTGCCGTTCGGCCTGTGCGGCAATCAGCCCAGCGCCGACGCCAGCCGGGCTGCCTGCTCTTCAAGCACGTCAGGCGATTCCTTGAAGCTCGCCGGCGGCTTAAGGGCGACACCCTCTTTTCGGGGGATCACATGGACGTGGAGATGAAACACCACCTGTCCGGCCGCCGGCTCGCTGAATTGCTGCACGGTGACGCCATTCGCACCGAAGACCGGCATGCCTGCTTTCGCAATCTTCTGCACGACCTTCATGACGTGAGCGAAGTCGTCGGGCGCAATGTCGAGAATGTTGCGGGCGGGCGCTTTCGGCAGCACCAGTGTGTGACCCGGCGCACGCGGCATGATATCGAGAAAAGCAATCGCCCGCTCGTCCTCATACACTTTATAACACGGCATTTCGCCGCGCAGGATTTTCGCAAAGATATTGTTGGAATCATAGGCGGGCATCAGCACCTCCCGTCGAACCGCTCTTCGATGGCAGGGGGGTGAAGCGGGGTCAAGCCTGAGTTGCAGCTAAGCTTGCACCTGCCTCCGCTTGAATCGTGCACACAGTGCTGCACTGCACGCGCGACCAATCGTCTCACATTTTTTACATACTGGCACCATTTTTGCGTGCCACGATCAGCAAGTTGGGGGCGCAGCAAAGGAGTCCTCCAGCATGTGCGACTACAGCCTGCACCATGTTCAATCGCGTGCTGCGCAGGTCGGCGACAAGCTGACGACGCGCAATTTCGGAACCGGCACGAGGGGGTTTGCCGCTCCGGAAAATGCTACGACGGCAGTCTGCGTTCTTCCTGGAACGGAGATTGCATTTGCTGACGAGATTGCCTTTACGCTGCCGGGCGGCTCTCGTTCGCATGTACACAAGTCTGCGTCCAAGACGGCAATCTTTCGTCAGGTAAATCGGCACATACCGCTGGCGCACCACGATGCCCTTGAGTTTCCGGATGGTCGCATCGTGTTGCTGACCGATCTTTGCGACGGTCAGGCGGCGACTGTGTTGCAGCTGCCGGCGCAGCCAGCAACCGCGGAAGAAGCCGTTGCGCAGAAGCGTGTCGAGTATATCGGCTGACCGTGGCGCTTTGAGAGGACATGGACCGTGGGGCCGCTTCCCGAGCGGCCCTGCGGGCGGTGTCGGCCGGGGCACCCCGCGCTGGGTCCCGGGATTCTGTGATCGCGCGCCGAACGAGCCCTGGTACAGAAGCGCCGCACGATCGAGGCTACTATCACTCCTTCCGAAACGGGGCGGCTTCGGCGAATTCCTCGATCTCTGCCGCAACGTGTGCGCGCTCGTG
Organism: Xanthobacteraceae bacterium; assembly: GCA_036557705.1. Lineage (GTDB taxonomy): Bacteria > Pseudomonadota > Alphaproteobacteria > Rhizobiales > Xanthobacteraceae > VAZQ01. The sequence goes on along the minus strand of DATBHB010000027.1, from coordinate 9,931 downwards.
ACTGAGGTAATCGGCGATCGCGCGGCGCAGCCCCGGATCAAGAATGTAATGTGCCGAATAGGTGGTCGCCGGCATGTAGCCGCGCAGGATTTTGTGCTGGCCTCCGGCGCCGGCCTCCACCCGCTTGAGCTTGTGTTGGATTGCGTAATCCATCGCTTGATAGTAGCAGACTTCGAAATGCAGGAACGGATGGTGTTCGATCGCACCCCAATGGCGGCCAAACAGAGTGTCCGAACCGATGAAATTGATCGCCCCGGCGATCCAGCGTCCGTTGCGCTTGGCCATGACCAGGAGGATTCGGTCGCCCATTTTTTCGCCCACGATCGAGTAGAAAGAACGCGTAAGATACGGGCGGCCCCATTTGCGCGATCCAGTATGCATGTAGAATTGAAAGAACGCGTCCCATATGCCCTCGGTAAGATCCGATGCGCTTAGCCAGTGCACCGTAATCCCGTCGGCGAGCGCGTCGCTGCGTTCGCGGCGGATCGTTTTGCGCTTGCGTGAGGCGAGTGCGCCTAAAAACCCGTCGAACGAATCATAACCCGGGTTTTCCCAGTGGAATTGTCGATGTGTCCGCTGGAGATAGCCGCACGCGCCGAGGAGGCGCCACTCAGCCTCGGTCAGGAATGTCACGTGGACGGAGGATGCTCTGCTCCGGCGGCAAACTTCCGCAAGACCTTCGGCGAGAGCGTTGCGCACGCTTTCTGCTTGGGCGCCGGGCCGCGCCAGGAGCCGCGGGCCCGTTGCCGGAGTGAACGGCACCGCCACTTGCAGCTTCGGATAATAATTGCCGCCGGCGCGCTCGAAGGCATCTGCCCAGCCGTGGTCGAAGACGTATTCGCCTTGCGAATGCGATTTTGCATAGCACGGAACAGCGCCGACCAATTTCCCGTCTGCGGCCTCGGCCAGGAGGTGCATCGGCTGCCAGCCGGTGCGGTTGCGGGCCGAACCTGAGAGTTCGAGCGCTGATAAAAAATCGTGAGAGACAAACGGGTTGTAGGAGATCTTTTCAGTGCGATCAGCAGGCGGATTAGCGCAGGCATCCCAGGATCCGGCCGCGACATTGCCGATTGAATCGGTAATGCGGAGAGTGATTTCGGTCGACACCATTCGGGATCAAAGCTGGCCCATTCGGGGCGAAATTAGGGGTGAAAACCCTCGAAAATGATCTGATCGGCCCAGCGCGCTGCCCGCGCCCGATCCTTGCTGGTGCGCACCGTCCATGTGAGCAGTGGTAAGCCAAGCAGGGTTCGTGCTGCGAGCGGGATCGTAGCCGGCAGGGCGCTGACCGAATAGGCCAGAAACTGCGGGCGCGCGAACGCTGCATGCCAGCTATACGCGAGGGCGCGCGGCAGCATCGAGGCGAGGTCTCGATGGGCGCTCCCGTTTCCGGCATCGATGCCACGCGGCAGCTTGGGCGCGATGTGGCACAAAGCCGCGATCTGCGCAGTATCGAAGGACATGAGAGCCGCAGGTCCCGGATAGCTTGAAAGGACGGCCGCCGCGCGCCTGACCAGGCGCAAGTCGCCGTCGTACTTGCTTTTCAATTCGATCGCCAGCGTCACCCGGCCGGAAACGAAATCGCATAAGTCGCCAAGGGAGATCATCCTGTCGCTGGTGGCCCTAAATGGAATCTGCCTGAGGTCGGCTGCCGGCAATGCATCGAGTCGGGCGCTGCCTTCAGTGAGCCGCCCGAGCACATCGTCGTGGTGCACCATCGCCTCGCCGTCAGCGGTGATCTGGAGATCGCACTCGATCGCATAACGCCCGGCAATCGCGGCGGCGAACGCCGATGCGGTGTTCTCGACGATCCCTCGCGCCTGATCGTGGAGTCCGCGATGTGCAATCGGCCGTGCGGTGAGCCATTCGAGACCAGGCATGAAGCTCAAATGACCTCGAATAAACCTTCAACCTCGATCGCCGCGTCGACCGGAAGAGCGGCCACGCCGACCGTCGTTCGCGCGTGCCGCCCTTTTTCGCCGAAGACTTGCACCATAAGATCCGAGGCGCCGTTCATCACCTTTGGACCGTCGAGGAAGGTTGGTTCGGAATTGATGAACCCCCCAAGGCGGACCACTCGGACAACCTTGTCGAGGTCCCCTATGGCGGCCTTGAGTTGCGCGATCAGGTTGATCGCGCAGGCGCGTGCTGCCGCTTGCCCTTCCTCGACTGCAACCGTTTCGCCGAGCTTGCCCTTGGCCACGAGCTTGCCGTCCGCCGCGACACAGATCTGGCCGGAGACGAATAGAAGCGACCCGGTTCTCACGAAAGGAACATAATTGGCCACCGGAGGAACCGGCGCGGGCAGAACGATCCCGAGTTCGGTGAGCTTCCTTTCCACCTGCGCCATGGCCTTTCTGTCCTCTCTTTTTTCCGCGCGCAACGCGGGTGCGGCGACTGTCTTGGCGGATTAGCGGTGCACATTCAAGCACACGCTGCGCCGACGCGGTTGCGGGCCATCAAGGCTGGTCCTATGTTGCGGGCGGCCGGGCGAAGCGGAGAACGATTTCATGATGATGCGCAACAGCCTTCTTGCCGCTGCGGAAGTGTGCACCGCAGCCGTCTTCCTCGGCACCTTGTGGCCGGCGGTCGCGCCGGCAGCTGATCCAGGCGAGCTTGCTGCCCACCGCGCCGTCTATGACCTCAAGCTTTCCCAGGCACACAGCCAGTCCAGCACAGTGTCGGCGCGCGGGCGCATTCTTTATGATTTTTCCGGAAGCGTTTGCGAAGGCTACAAGCTTGAATTCCGCCAGGTATCGGAACTCGACAACGGCGAAGGGCGACTGACGCTCAGCGATTTGCGCACCAACAGTTGGGAGGACGGCGCTGCCAAGAGCTACACGTTCAACTCGCAGAATTACGTCAACCAACGGCTCGTCGATTCCGTCGATGGGCGGGCAGAGCGGCAGCCGGACGGCGTCGCGGTGACGCTTTCGAAACCCGCGCAGCGCAAATTCACTCTCGATCCCAGCATCATCTTTCCGAGCGAGCACGTGCGCCGCATCATTGAGGCCGCGCGGGCGGACAAGAGCATCCTGGAGTTTCCCGTCTATGACGGCTCGGAAACCGGCGCCAAGGTCTACAATACGCTCACCGTGATCGGACATGAAATCGGGCCCAATCAGCGCGTTCCGAACGATGCAGCGGCCGGACAGCTGGCGCTTGCCAATATCAAGCGGTGGCCGGTGACAGTGAGTTATTTCGACAAGGAGAAGAAGGCCGCCGAGCAGCTTCCGGTCTATTCGATTTCATTCGAGCTCTACGAAAACGGCATCTCGCGTGCTCTGGTGCTCGATTACAACGATTTCGCTATCGCCGGCGAGCTCACGTCGTTGGACATCAAGGAAACGAAGCCTTGCCCGTAAGCCGGCAGCCCGGACTGGCGCTCGGTTTTCAGGTAAGCATCGATCGCGTGGCGGTCCTGCTCGGTCAGTTCGAGCCCTGGCGCACGAATCCAGAGATCAAGCCTTCGAATCGAGGGTACTATGGACCGTCAATGGGCATGCGCTTCGAGCCCGTCTTGATCAAGACTGACCCACCTGGACATTAAGGGCCGGGCGTGCCCGCTGCGGGGGGCGACACGGAGGGGCAGATGAGCATTTGCCTTCGACGACGCAGATTCACCACGGTTCTCGGCGGCGCAGCGCGGTCTGGCCGCTCGCGGCGTGGGCGCAGCGCCTGCGCCGCGTCAGCGTATTGATGGCCTCATCAGGGGGCGAGAGCAGCGTCGCATGGACGCGACCGGACGCGCTAAGGCACAAGCGCCAATCCGGCCTACAGATCCTCATCGAGCACGAGTCCTCGGATCACCGCCCCTTCGCCGAATTTTTCACGCAGGCGATCAATGGCGTACTCGGCATCGGCAGTCCGGCGATCGATGAGATCACCGGCGTCGGCTTGCTTGGCTTCGCTTAATCCGGATACGCCGATCCCGATCAGCCGGAAGGGGGTGCCGTCGATCTCTCGGACGAGGAGATCCCGCCCCGCGGCAAAGAGTTTCGCGGCAAGTTGCGTGGGATGCGCCAACGATCGCGCACGCGTTCTGATTCGGAAATCCGCAGTCTTGAGCTTGAGCGTCACTGTTGAACCTGCCAATTCGCCATCTTTGAGCCTCATGGAGACTTTTTCGGTCATTCGCCAGAGTCTTAGCTCGAGGGGGCGGAATTCTGTGATGTCCTGATCGAACGTCGTCTCCGCCGAAACGCTCTTACTGGCACGTTCCGGCCGTACCGCACGGTCGTCGATGCCACAGGCGAGGCGGGCGAGGCGGACTCCTTCGGCGCCGTACCGACGCTCCAATTCGCGTTCGCTGGCGCGCTGGATATCGCCGATGGTCCGCAGTCCATCCTCGGCGAGGCGCGCTTGCGCGACTTTGCCGACGCCGAAGATCAGCGAGACCGGTTTGCCGGCCAAAAAACCTGCGGCCTCTTTCCTTCCGAGTACGGCAAAACCGCGCGGCTTCTCGAGATCGGAGGCGATCTTGGCCAGGAATTTGTTGCAGGAGAGCCCGATCGACAGCGTAATCCCGATCTCGCGTTCAACGCGCGCTGCAAAGGAGGCAAGCGCCTTCGCCGGAAGCATACCGTGCAGCCGCTCGGTGCCCGATAAATCCATGAATGCTTCGTCGATCGAAACCGGCTCGACCAGCGGAGTGAGGTCGCGCATGCGCGAGCGCACTTCCCTTCCAACTTGCGCATATTTTTCCATATCCGGGGGCACGACTATGGCGTGCGGGCATAGTCGGCGCGCCTCGAACATGGGCATCGCCGAGCGCACGCCATAGGTGCGCGCCACATAGCAGGCTGTCAGCACGACGCCGCGGCGGCCGCCGCCGACGATCACCGGCTGGTCCGCAAGCGCCGGGTTATCGCGCTTCTCGATCGTGGCATAGAAGGCATCGCAATCCAGGTGCGCAATCGCAAGGGCTTCGAGTTCGCGGTGGCGCAGGAGGCGCGGCGATCCGCAGGCCGGACAGCGCCCCATCGCTTCCGGCACGTCGTGGCGGCAGTCGCGGCAGAAGCCCGACATGGCTCCCGTTCCCGAAATGATCGGCCGCCGGTCGCTCAGCCTCGCTCCTCGTCAGCGCCGGCCAGAACGCTACGGGCGACTCGCACTTGGTCAGGATCGATCTCATTCCTTTGCGCGAAGTCAAGCAACAGGGATTCGTCGCCTGCCAAGTGGTCGAGGACGCCGAGCAGAAAACCCGGTTCCGCCGCTGCCGTGCGAATCGTCTGCGGATCGATCCCGGTCAGCGACAGGAATCGTCCGAGCCGCTCGGGGTCGGCTGCCATGAAGCCTAAGGCCGCGATGGCGAGAGCGGTAGCCGCTTCCACTTGTGCGGGCGTTTGAGCGGCATTCCTTCCGCGCTTTGTCTGGCGGCTTGGCCCCATAGTCCACCCCTTTTTGCGGAAACCTCAGTTCAACGACCGCCCCAGGTTTCAGAGCATTAACTGCAGCGGCGATCTCCGCGCGACGCAGTGGCGCGGGCGCCCGTGATCGAAAAGGATTCTCATGCGGAAATGAGGTTGAAATCTTACGTTTGTTCAACTGCCGAGCTTTGCTTCGCCGCCGAAAACGGCTCCCGCCGTTAGTGAGGGTCTTCACATCAGAAAAGGCTTCTACCCTCCCGCCGATCATGGGATGATCGTGCATCGGCGGCATCATAGACCAATACACCATGCGCCGCCCGCGGCTGCGGAGCAAGCCGCCGCCAGCCCACCCCCAGGGAGGAACTCATATGGTGAAGAAACGCAGCGCGGGACCGAAGGAACCAAAGCTCCAGAAAGCCAAAGCGCTGAGCCGGCGAGACTTCTTCAGAAGCGGAGCCGCGGCCGGTGGCGCAGCGGTGCTGTCGAGGGGAGGGGAGGCGCTGGCGCAAACCTCGTCCGGCGCGCAAGGCATCACCTGGGATTACGAGGCCGATGTCGTCGTCCTCGGCTCGGGGTGCGTGGGACTGCACGCGGCCGTCCGGGCGCGGGACCTTGGGGCCTCGGTCCTGGTGATCGAGCAGAATTTCGATGTCGGCGGAAAGCTCGTGCATAGCGGCGGCTGGACGTCGCTCGGCGGCGGCGATGCCATCCAGGAGCGGGACCGGACCGGAGCCGATCCGCAAGGCATGGGTCTCACCGCCCCGTTGATCAAACCGGAGTTTTTGGAAGACGATCCCGACCGCCTCTTCACCGATATGACGGACTGGTCAGTGGTCGATGCCACGGGTGTGGCCAGGTACCGCTATAATGATCGCGAACTGCATCGGGCCTGGGCCGACAACGCTCCCAAGGTGCGGCAATTCATGCTGGACAATTACGTCCATTTCGCACGGATCGACGGCACGCATCAGGGCGGAGGCATGTCCCGCGCCAGGGCAGCCTGGGCGGTCATGAAGCTCGCCGACAAAACCGACGTCAAGGCGGGCACGCTGTCGGCGCAGGACAGAGGCGATCCTGCTCGCGAACGACATTCGCCGTTCAATCCCATGCGCATTACGCCGGGCATCCCGGCCGATTCGAAAGGCGCTCCAGGCTGGGTATACGGCGGTTTCGTTGTCGCGAGGTCGCTCGAATTCAGCGCCCGCGAGAAGGGCATCAAATTCATCCTCAACCGTCACATGGATGAGATAATCCGCGAGATGCCTTTTGCGGGCCGCGTTCTCGGCGTGAAGGCGAGCTACACGCCGCGAATGAATCCCGAAACCGGCGAGCGCCTGGAAAGCTTCTGGCGCAACGGCAACGTCGACGAGCGCGCTGAGACGATTCACATCCGAGCCCGCAAAGCCCTCATCATCGCGACCGGCGGTTTCCAGGGGAGCGTCCCATTGCGCACGATGGTCGATCCGAGGATGGTTGAGCCGTCGCTCCAATGCGGGCCTAGCGCGCTCGTCGGTCCGTTCTGCATGGACGGCAGCGGGATCGCCGCCGGAATGAAAATCGGCGCGAACCTCGCCGGCATGATGCAGAATTACCAGCATTCATCCGGCTCCCCGACAATCAGCAGCGTACTCGGTACCCGCGACAGCGTGGGCAGCATTTTCCCTGGGCATCCGGCATTCCTGTTTGCCCGCGCCAAGGGTTTCGATATTGGGCGCGCCGGATGGGAGCATGCCATCGCGGTGAACCAGGTGGGACGCAGATTCTACAACGAGAGCACATTCCGGAATATCTCCAGCGACGCCAAATATCCTGCGGGAAGCGACGGTACTCGCAATCCGTTCGTGCCATTGGACTGGCGCAACACCAGTCCGGCGCAAGTACGGGCGCAATATAAGCGCTCGGCGGCCGTGGATGCTGCGCTTGCCATCAACGATGGGTCGCGCGCGCCTGATTTCGCATCCGGGCCGATTTGGGCCATCTTTGACTCCGCTGCGGTGCAGCGAGGAGCCTGGAAGATTCGCTACCCCTACATCGCCGACCCGCCCGACGGATATTTCCACAAGGCCGATACTCTTGGCGAGTTGGCCAAGAAGGTCATGGGAAATCCGCATCAGAAAATGCCGTTGAAATATCTGGAGGGGACGGTTACGAGATACAACGCATTTGCCGGCAAGGGGACGGACGAAGATTTCGAGAAGCCCGTCCTGCACAGGATCGATACCCCGCCATTCTACGCCGCTTTTGCACCGATTCGGCTGAACGACTCCTATGGCGGCCTGCGGATAAACAGCAAGGCGCAAGTCGTCGATACCCAGGGCAAAGTCATACCCTGCCTCTATGCGGGGGGCGAGGCGAGCGGCGGCGGTGCCCAGCACGGCATCGGCAGGGCATCGGTCCACGGCTACATCGCCGGCACCAACGCGGCCCAAGAGTCATCGGCCTGAATCAGAGGGAGGATCACCGTGGGTTTGAATCGTCGAGAGTTGCTTCTTCGCGGCGGGACCGCAGCGGCCTTTGGCGGGGCGGGTCTTTCATCGCCGCTTACTGCGCAGGCTCAGCAGCCTGCGGTCCAATGGGACCGCGAGGCGGACGTTGTCGTCATCGGGGCCGGAGCATGTGGGCTTTCGGCCGCCATCGTCGCGAAGGAGGCGGGCTCATCGGTGCTCGTGGTCGAAGCAGAGGCGCATGTGGGCGGCCATGCCCGGGTGAGCGGCGGCAATATGCCGCTCGGCGGCGGCACCAGCGTGCAGAAGAAATACGGTATCGAAGACTCGCCGGACCTCGTCTTTGCGGATCTCACCGACTGGTCGGTGGTCCAGCCCAACGGCTTTCCCGATTATCGCTATAACGACCGCGAAATCATCCGAACGTTCGCCGACAACTGCGCCGCCACCTTCGAATTTCTGCGCGCGCATGGGGTCGTGTTCGTCGACAAGCCGCCGGACCGGCGAGGCGGCTCATCGGTCGGCAACTCGGTCTTGCGCACCATGCACTGCGCCCCGATGGACTGGCCGCTCATTCAGACCGGCGCTCCGGCGGCTGCAAATCTTCGCGCCACGATGTCGTCGGGCAACGGACTGATGCAGCCGCTTGATGCCGCCGCGCGCAAGGCCGGCGTCGAATATCTGCTTGAGCACAGGATGACCGCGATCTATCGCGAGAGGCCGACATCGGGCCGCGTCATTGGTATTGCGGCCGACAGCAAGGGCAACAAGGTCAATATCCGAGCCCGCAAGGCGGTGATAGTCGCGACCGGCGGTTCGAGCGGCAACGTCAATTTCCGCCGCATGTTCGACCCGCGCCTGACCGAGGAATATTGCGGCCTCGCCGGGATGCCCTATTCGAATCAGGATGCGAGTGGCGAACTTGCCGCAATGGCGATCAACGCTTCGCTCTGGGGACTGTTCAACTTCACCAGCGAGACGGGCTCGGGACTGACCAAGCCCGGCCAGATCGGCTGCCAATACGGCTATGTCAATCTGCGTTGGTTTCCGGGAAGCCCGATGTTCGAGAAGGCCCGCGCGTCGGGCCTGCGGGTCACCGACTGGCAGAACGTCATCACCGTTAACATGCTTGGCAAACGGTTCTATGACGAGACCGGCCGCCAATATACGGCGAACAGCTACAAAGGCGTCGATCCCTACATCCACGGCAATTATCTCAACGCCAAGAACGTGCGTTACGATCCTAATAATTGGATCAACGCCGCGATGGCGGGCATCGGCGATGGCCACAACGGCGGCGGGCCGATCTGGGCCGTCTTCGATTCAGCAGCCGTCGAGCGCGAGAAATGGGACCCGAAACCGCCGAACGTCGACATCGAGGGCGGGTTCTTCTTCAGCGCCGATACAGTGGGCGAGTTGGCGAAAAAGATCAAAATGAAATATCAGCGGGTTCCAATGCCGCCGCAAGACCTGGAAGAAACGGTCGGGCGCTACAACGGTTTTGTCGGCGTGGGCAGGGATTTCGATTTCGGGAAGCCACGGCCGCTCTACACGATTGCGAAGCCGCCGTTCTATGCGGGCTGGGCGACGCCGGTCATCCATGACACGCGTGCCGGACTGAGGATCAACGGCCGCTGTCAGGTCGTGGATATGAACGGCGAGGTCATCCCTGGGCTCTACTGCGGCGGCGAGTCGGCCGGTGGGTTCAGCATGCACGGCTTGGCGCGCTGCACCTCTCAGGGCTTTGTCGCGGGCCGAAATGCGCACGCGGAGAGCCCGCATGCGTAACCCTGTGAATTATTTGGAGGTACAGCCGATGCTGAAAACAACCATAGGGGTGATCTTCGCGCTCATCTCTTACGCCTCGGCCCTGTCGCAGCAGGCGCCGCGTAACGCCGCCGGCGGGACCGCCGAACGCAATGCGTCAGGTTCATTGCGCCAGATTATTCCCGGCTACTATGCCTACACATCCGGGAGCTTCAACAGCGGCGTCATCGCCACGAGCGAAGGTGTGGTCGTGCTCGACGCGCTCAATTCCCCGGCTGTCGGGCGGGCGGAACGGCAAGCGATCGCCAGCGCCATCGAGGCGCCCGTCCGCGTGCTGGTGTCCTCGACATT
>DATBHB010000026.1:0-27629 GCA_036557705.1 Xanthobacteraceae bacterium | reverse complement strand
TTGTTGAGCAGCGCCGCTCCCACAACGCGCTGGCACATCGTCTGTGACAATCTCAACATTCATCTCTCGGAATCGGTCGTTCGCCTGATCGCCCGAGTCTGCGGGATTAAAGATAATCTGGGGGTCAAAGGCAGGTCCGGCATCCTGACTTCGAAGGCGACTCGCGCTGCTTTTCTGTGCAACCCGGACCATCGCGTTACTTTCCACTTCACGCCCCGACATGCCTCATGGCTCAACCAGATCGAGATTTGGTTCTCGATCCTGCTTCGCAAACTCCTTCGCCGCGGCAATTTCGCTTCCAAGAAGGACCTGCGCACCAAGATCGAGCAGTTCATCGCCTACTTCAACAAGACCATGGCCAAGCCCTTCCGCTGGACCATGGAAGCGAAACCTCTCACAGGATAAGCTGAAATGAGTCCCTCATTTCCGCTCAGCTGTACTAGTGTCCTTCGATTCCGAAGTTCGCAAACGAGGGTGCCGCACAATAAAGCGAACTTCGGAATCGGGACACCGGCCGGCGCCGGGGAATAGCTCACGCCATAATATCAATATCGCGCGTAGGATTTCTCCTCTGTTATGGACGAGCCTGCGAGCTCGTTGAGCTGGCGCTTGAGCTCGGCGCGGCGGTCGTTTGTCCGATAGATGCTGCGCGCAAGCTCGACAAATTGCGGTCCAAAATTCTTTTCCCGCTCGCACGTGCGAACCCGGTCCTCGATTTCCCATAAGGTTTCATTGACGCGCTTTAGCTCCGCCTCGATCCCGTCGATGGCGCTCCCGCCGATTGCGAAGCGGGAGCGCGCCCCCGTCAGCAGTTCAAGCTCATTGCGAACATTGTCGGCTTTGGCCGGGTCGCCAATGCGTTGCGCCTTGATCTCAAGGATCGTGATCTTGTCGATCAATTCGCCGAACGAGATCGGGACGAGCGCAACGCCGCGATCGGCTTGCGATGCGGGCCCATCAACCGGCGAGGCTGTGGGTCGCGCGCAATTGGCCGCCGCCAGCTTTGTACCAACAAGCTGCGCCAGTTCGGACGCGATGCGTACAAACACATCCTCCCAGCAGCCGCGGCGTGTCTGCCGAAACAGGCGCGCCGTCGGATACCACGGCGTATCTTCGCGCTCGGCCATCCAGCGCCAATCCGGCACCAGCTTGAGCGGCATCCATACCGGCCGCGCCAGGGCGCCGGCAAGGTGCACGATCGCGGTGTCGCTGGTGACGATGAGATCGAGATTCATCATCACGGCAGCGGTGTCGAGAAATGCATCGGCGCCGTCGTCGAAATCGGCACCCAGGATATCGATGCTCATGCCTTGCGGCCGGTCGGCGAGCTGCTCGATCCCGTCGCGCTTTTGCAAACTGATAAGCCTCACGCCTGGAACGCGGCCGAGCGGCGCGAAGGCAGCAAGCGGGATCGAGCGGCCCTTGTCGCCAGGAGCGCCCGGATTGCCCTGCCAGGCGATTCCGACCTTGAAGCTCTTGTCGCGCGGCAGCCGCGCGGCCCACTTCTCTGTTCGCGGCGGCTCGGCTGCCAGATAGGGGACATGGGCGGCAAGGTCCGATTCTGTCGCACCGAGCACATGCGGCAAACTCATGAGCGGCACGTGGGCATCGAAGGGCGGGAGCGGCTCGCCCCTCCCGACCACCGTCACGCCGCAGAGCGACCCCAGCAGCGTCTTCAGCCCCGGCTGAACTTCGAGAATGGCCTCTCGGCCCCTCGCGGCGAGCGTGCGCGCGAAACGCGCGAATTGGATCGTGTCTCCGAGCCCCTGTTCGGCATAGACGAGGACGCGCCTTGCGGCCGACGTGCCGGTCCATTCCGGTCCATCGAAATGGCGCTCCACCCAGGCTTCGCGGCGCCGGCGCCACTCGTATTCCTGCCAGCCCGGCTCGAACCGCCCGAGGCGAATGAGCAGCACGCTTCTATTCCAATGGGATTCGACGTGATCAGGATTTGTTGCGATCGCCTCTTCATAACTTGCTAATGCCGCGTCGAAACGCTCGAGGTCCATCAAGGCCGTGCCGCGGTTATTGAGCGCTTCGGTATGACCGGGCTTTAAGGCCAGCACCCGCTCATAGCTTTCCACCGCCTCCTGGTGCCGGCCAAGCTCGTCGAGCGCGATGCCGCGGTTGATCAGCGCTTCCGGGTAATCCGGCCTTCGTCTCAGCGCCTCCTCGCAGCTCGCCAGCGCTTCCTCGGGCTGCTTCATCTCATCGAGTGCAACGGCGCGATTGTAGTGCGCTTCGGCATAATCGGGACGCAGCGCGAGCGCTTTGGCGTAGCTCGCCAGCGCCTCGTCGTAGCGTTTGAGGGCGGTGAGCGCGACGCCCCGGTTGTTGAGTGCCTCCGGGTAGCTCGGCCTCGTGGCGAGCGCGGAATCGAAATCCGAAAGCGATTCGGCGTAGCGTTTGAGTTCGCTCAAGGCGACGCCCCGACTGTTGAACGCTTCCGCATCTCCCGGGCGAACCGCCAGCACCTGGTTGTAGCTCGCCAACGCTTCTTGGTAGCGCCCAAGCCCGGCGAGCACGATTCCACGAGCAAGGAGCGTGTCCGCGTGACCTGGACGGATCCTCAGCAGGCTTTCGTAGCTCGCCAGCGCCTTCTCGGGGCGGCCGAGCCTGTGCAAGGCGGCGCCGCGGTTGTAGAGCGCCTCGGCGTATCGAGGCTCGATCGCCAGCGCGCGATCGTAGCTTGCCAGCGCCTCGGCATGGCGGCCGAGCGCGGCCAGCACTGAGCCGCGATTGTTCAGCGCTTCGGCAAAGCTCGGCTTGATCGTCAAGGCGCGGTCGAGATTTGCCAAAGCCTCATCATGCCGTCCGGTGTCCTGCAGGATGAGTGCGAAATTGCACAAGGCGGCGGCGTTGCTGGGTTGTGTCGCCAGAGCCGATCCGAGCAGATCTCGCGCTTCGGCGCTTCGGCCCTGCTGGTGGAGGACGAGAGCCAACAGGTGCTTGGCGTCGAACTGATTTGCATCGGCTTTGAGAACTTGCCGGCACAGCCGTTCCGCCTCGGCGAGGTTTCCGCGTTGCTGACAGCCGGCGGCGCGATTCAAGATTTCGGCGGTGCTGGCCATTCACCCAAACACCATCGCGCTTTCGGCAACCGGCTGAGTGACGAAGACGCGCGGGCGCATCAGCGCAGCCGCCGCACGATGCCGGCGGCGGCCTCGACCGCTTGGGTTCGGCAGAGGCGATCGACCATGGTCATTACCGACCTCGTGCGGCCCAGCTTTCAAAATAAACCCGGAAGCACCCGATAAGTGCGGGCGATATATTCCTCGTATTGATTGCCGAACTCGTCGAGCAGCATGCGTTCCTCGCGTCCGACGCGCGAGACAAAGAAGACCGTCCACCCTGCCAGCCCCGCCGCTCCCACGACCCAGTTCGGCAGCAGCAGCAGCTGGGCGATCGCCCACAGCAGGAAGCCGAGATACATCGGGTGGCGGATGTGCCGGTAGATTCCTGCGGTAACGAGCTGATGCCGATCTCGTATTTCAAGACTGGGGGAAAAGGCTCGACCCAAATCGTGCAGCGATCGATAGATACACCACAAGGCCAATGCAAACATGGCGCTGCCGACGATCGCAAACGGTGGAAAGAACGGGTATGTGGCGAAACGCGGAAACTTGGTTATGACATAGAGGAGGGGTAAGATACCCAGACCCAGAGTTCCAACCGCCCGAATGATCCAGTCCCAAGCTTCGCGTCGGCTGCTGCGAACCGCTACCTTTCGCGCTCGACCGAGGGGCGGTATCCGGATTACCAGATAGATGACGAGGCACACGCACCACACAACCTCAGCAATGATTGCAGACGGCGGCATCGGCCCTCCCATCATCTTGCAAAATGGACCATTCGCGCGCGTGCAAGATGCGCAACACCTCCAAGGCGCATCGCCAGTTCTCGGGCCCTCCCGTGCTTGACCTTCGTCCTTTGCAGAATACGATGCCGCGGATGTTGACGCCTTCCGGCCGGAAACTCCGCATAGCGATGGTTTGCGACGGGATCGACGAATATGTAGCTGGCCCCCAGCTCTCGAGTTTGCAGTTCGCCGAGCTTCTGACAGCGAGCGGACACAAGGTCATCTTCCTTGCCGGAAAGTCGCCGAAGAATCCGACAAACGGACACTACGGCGCCTTCGACGTGTTCCGGTTCCGAAGCGTCCCCGCACCTTTTTTCGACGGGCTCTTCGTCGGGGTGCCGAAGCAGACGCAGATGATCAGGGTTCTTCGGGCCAACGAGATCGACGTGGTGCATGTGGTGTTGCCGCTGCCTTCTGCTCTGGCCGCGGTGGGGGCCGCGCGCGCCCTTCATATCCCGGTGGTGATGCACTCGAAAATGCAGCCCGAAAATGTCTCGCTCAACCTGCCCTGGTTTATACCCAAAAAATGGCTCGACTGGCTACTTTATCGATATGCTCATTGGCTGTATCGGCAAGCGCAGGCGGTGATCTTTCCAACCGACTTTTCCCGGCAACTCTTTGCCGGAATAGAAGGCCGCGCCGCCAATGTCATCAGCAATGGCGTCGACACAGACGTTTTCCGGGAAGTGGACCCAAGCAGTTTTTTTGCCAGGTTCAACTTGCCGCGCGAGCACAAGAACGTGCTTTATGTGGGACGCCTGCACCCGGAGAAAAACGTCGCGTCACTGATCCGTGCCGCTCCGATGGTCCTTGGCCGGCATCCGCAGGCGCATTTCTTGATCGTGGGATCAGGCCGCGAAGAGGCTAAACTCAAGGATCTGGCGCACGACCTCGGCGTGTCCGAGCGCGTGACGTTTTTCGGCCGACTGCGGGGGCAAGATCTGGTTGAAGCATTCAACGCCTGCGATCTGTTCGTGCTCCCCTCGCGCGCCGAAAGCCAGGGCATAGTGGTCCTGGAGGCGATGGCCTGCGGCAAGCCGCTCCTGATATCGGACTCGCCCGATAATGCCGCTGCCTATTTCACCAAGGATATCAGCCGTCTTTTCAAGTGCGGCGATGCGCGAGATCTTGCGGTTCAAGCGAACGAGCTTCTCTCCGATCCCGCGATGCTGGAGCAGATGGCCCGACGCAGCCGCAGCGAAGCCAGCCGCCGCCATGATGTCCGACAAAGCGTCGCGAGCCTTGAAAGGGTCTACTACTCCGTCCTCACCAGCTACGCGGCTGCTTGATCTCATTTCCGCGTGAGGCGCCGTCGCGTAGGGTGGGCAAAATCGCGTGGCACGATCTGACCGCGTGGGCAACGGCGCGTCGCGATTTTGCCCACGCGGTCGGATGAGGAAGGCGCGCCGTTGCCCACCCTACGAAACTGGCCAATCGCCCGCGTTCAATTCGATCCAACCGGGTCAGCGGGGCTGAGCGCCGTCGTGCTTCGGGCAGATAACTCCACCGACGGTACCGATAATATCATCCCGGGCCGTGGCCTCAGTGCGCCTCAGCGTGGTCCACCGACGGTGATTTCGGCACGGCGGCGTCAGCAGGCGATGCCACAACACCGGGCCCCGTTTTGCCGGAGGACGCAGCCGATCCGCCTCTGCCGAGGGCTTCGCTTACGTAACCCATCACCATTCTGTGGACGGCGGGCTGCTTATCGATGTTCATATGGTCGAGATCGGTGTAGCGCCTGAAACTGGGACTTTTTGCCAGATCGATATTGATCAACGGGCCCGAAAATCTCGGCCCTTTGCGGTAAATTCCGCCTCCGAGCGCGCCGCCTGAAATGTAAAGATTGACGAATTTGCCCACTTGTCCTGAAGTGAGCGTGAGAGAACTGCCGTCATCCAGCGACACCGCAAGCGCAACGGGAACGCCTTGACTGCCGAGGCGCTCGACGAAGCTTGCCACAGCGTCCGCTCCGCTCGAATGGCCTACGGCGATGATGGTGCGCGTGCGGCCCGATTTGTAGTTGCGGATAGCCTCATCGGCGACGGCGCTCCACATCAGATGATTGTAGACACTGGATGAAATGCCACGCCTCTCGAGCTCGCTGCCGAGGCTGTCCATTCCAAGGGAAAATACGTTCATGAACCCGCGAAACAGGTAAGCGTGAGCATCCGATCGCAGATGGGTTGTTTGTGCGAGAGCTGAGGACGGCAGCCATGCGGCCAGCGGGAGAAGCCAGGCGGCTGCGGTAAGCGCCGATATGAGACATGCCGCGAAGGCGGACTGGCGCCGACGCCAGCCGGATTTCTGCTTAATTCGCATCGAAACCCCCCAACGAAGTCCAATCAGGACCTATCACGGCCGTGCGCGACCCAGCAATTGAAGACCCCGCGGTAAGCGAGGAAAGACGTCGATTTCCGGCCGGATGTAGATTTCGCGCAACACAGCCCGCTTCCACTTCCCTCCCCCGCTTGCGGGGAAGGGGGAAGGGTCGATCGGATCAGTTTGGAGCGACTCCCGGATCGGGCATGAGGCCGGCGGCCTCGATGCCGGCGATGCCGCATTTCTCGTCGTTCTCCGAGGTATCGCCGGAAATTCCGACCGCGCCTGTGATCTCGCCCGCAGCGTCCCGGACCAAGATACCGCCCACGACCGGCACGAAGCGGCCGCCGCTCGCGGCCGCGAGCGTGGTGAAAAAGAGCTGGGAGCGCGGCGCCCGGCCGGCGAGCGTGCGCCCGCCAAACCCCATGCCGAGCGCCGCCCAGGCCTTGCCGAAGGCGATGTCGAACCGAAGAATGCCGGATTTGTCCTCGCGCTTGAAAGCGACGAGATGGCCGCCGGCGTCGAGCACGGCAACCGACAGCGGCGCAAAATTCGCAGCCCGCCCGGTCTCAAGCGCCACGTCCACAATCGTAGAAGCTTGCGCAAGCGTCAGCGGCATCGATGGCCCCCAAATGTTTGCTGTTGCGTATCGCATTTGGCACAGCGGTGCCGCGGCATCACCTCCCGGGCGCGCCGTCCTTCGAGGCGCCCGCCGGCACGCGCCTGGTGCCCGAGGGTTCGGTCATTTCCCGCGCCAGCAGGCTATTGTATCATTATCGAAACAGCATTGGAGGAATGCCATGGCCCTGTCCATGTTGGACAAGAAGCCGGTCCACTCGCAGGCGACGAGCTGGCCGCCGCCGATCGCGGCGGAATTCGAACGCGAGGCGAACAGTCCCAACGGCTGCGTCGGCCAGCGGCTTCTTTCGGAGAGCGATCGCGTGCGGGTGTGGGAGATCAGGCTCAAGCCCGGCCAGCGCTTCGGGTTCCACCGCCACGTGCTCGATTATTTCTGGTCGGTGCTCAACGACGGCAAAGCGCGCGCCCACGCCAGCGACGGCAGCACGGTCGAGCACACCTACAGGGCCGGCGAGACGCGGCACGAGACCCATGCCAAGGGGCATTACAAGGTGCACGACATCGAGAATATCGGGGACAACGATCTCAATTTCATCACCGTGGAATTTCTCGACAGCGCCAACGAGCCGCTGCCCATTCCGGATTCAGTGCGCATCAAGGATTAGTCTAGCTTTCGCAGCGCGGAGTTGCCCTACGCCCACAGGCGCTCTTTCTCGAGTCCCTTGTAGATGCCGGCAACGTAATCGCCGTAGCCGTTAAAGAGCATCGTCGGCTTGCGCTCGCCGGTGCCGATGAATTCCTCGGTCGCCTGGCTCCAGCGGGGATGCGGCACCTTTGGGTTGACGTTGGCCCAGAAGCCGTATTCGGAGGCTTGGAGCGCTTCCCATAAGCCTTTCGGGCGCTGATCCGTGAAGGTGAATTTCACGATCGACTTGATCGACTTGAACCCGTATTTCCACGGCACCGCCAGCCGGATCGGCGCGCCCATCACCTTGGGAACGGGCTTGCCGTAGGCCCCGGTGACCAGGAAGGTCAACTCATTGGTCGCCTCCGCCATGGTCAGCCCTTCGATGTAGGGCCAGGGGTAGTAGATCTTGCGCTGTTCGGGCGCCATGGCCTTGTCGAAGAAGGTCTCCATGCGCACGAATTTCGCCGACGACAGCGGCCGCGCCAGATCGACCAGCTTCGCCATCGGAAAGCCCGACCACGGAACCGCCATCGACCAGGCCTCGACGCAGCGATGGCGATAGAGGCGCTCTTCGAGCGTGACTTTCTTGAGGAGATCGTCGATGCCGAGTTCCTGCGCCTTTTCGACCATGCCGTCGATCTTGATCGTCCATGGCCGAATTTTCAGCGCCTGCGCCACGCGGGCGACGTTCTTGGTCGAGCTGAACTCGTAGAAATTGTTGTAGTTGGTGTTGATCCTCTCTTCGGTGACCGGCCGATCGAGGACGTATTTCTCGTCGCGCTTGACCGGATAAAGATCCTTGCTTGGATCGGGCAGATCGGCAATGCGCTGGGCCAGCGCCAGTTCCGGCGCGAGCGAGACTGCGGCGGCTCCGGTCGCAGCCATGAAGGCACGGCGGTTGAAAAACAGATGCTCGGGAGTCGCAAGGCGCTCGGGAATTTCCCAGCCGCGGCGGCGGATCACATGCATGGGACGGTCCTCCGGGTAAGGTGGTCCGTACCCACTAAATCCAAGCCTTTCTGCCGGCAAGTCACAGATGCGGGACGCGGCCGTGAGGTTGCGCCGCAAGCGCCGCTGACCCCCGAAATATCGCGGCGCACCTTTTCCGTAGCCGGCCTGCCTAGCATTACTGCGTCAGAGGCTTCGTAGGGCAACGGCGCCTTCTCCGATGCCGACCGCGTGGGCAAAATCGCGCCGGGCGCCCATAGCGCGTCGAAGACGCGCGTAAACGCGCTGATTGCCCACGCTGTCAGGCCGTGCCACGCGATTTTGCCCACCCTACGAGGGTGGTGACGCAGTAAGCCTAGCCGGCGAATTGCGCGACGAGCGCGCCCACATCGACCGAAGCGGTTGCGGCGAGGGCGAATCCGACCGAGGCTGCAATGCCTAAAGCCGCGACCGCGCATGCAAGCAGCAGGTCGTGGTCTTTCGCGAGCGGAGGGATATTGTCCCGGGTGCCTCGGACCGATTTCGTCGCCATGGGCCTCAACTCCTCAATGCACGTTAAAGGGAACACCCGTTAGTGGCGCGAGACGCCGGCCGGGTTCAGGTCGGGCAGAACAAAATTGCGTCCTGGGCGCGACATTGCGGCGAAAACTGGAGTCTTCCATCGGTACCGGCGGACGGTGTATCGTGACCGTGAGCGTTTCTCAGGGAGGATTGTTCATGCGTTACCGAGGCTTGATCGGCGCAGCCGCAATGGCGGCGCTGCTGGCGACCGCAGCCGCCGCGCAGGTGGTTGACTTCGGGAAATATCCCGACCTCAAGGGCCAATGGGTCCGCACCGGGAACCCGAACAACTGGTTCGCGCTTGCCGGCCCGCCCCCGCTCACGCCCGAATATCAGAAGGTCTTTGCCGCAATCACGGCCGACCTCAAATCCGGCGGGCCCGGCAACTGGCCGTCGACCTTCTGTGTCCCGGCCGGCATGCCGGCGATGATGAGCCTCTACGATCCCGCCGAGTTCATCGTCACGCCGCGCACCACCTACGTGCTGATCAGCCATAACGACGATTCCTTTCGCCGCATCTACACCGACGGCCGCGATTGGCCGAAAGATCCCGAGCTGACATTCGCAGGCTACTCGATCGGCCGCTGGATCGACGAGAATGGCGACGGCAAATATGACGCGCTGGAGGTCGAGACGCGGTTCCTCGAACTGCCGCGCGGCTACGACACGTCGGGGCTTCCCTTCCACAGCGACGGTCAGACGATCATCAAGGAGCGAATCCATCTCGACAAGGCCGACCGTAACGCGCTGTGGGACGAGATCACGGTCATCGACCATGCGCTGACAAGGCCGTACACGAAACTGCAAAAGGTCACCCGGAATCCCAATCCACGTCCGGCCTGGCATTCCGACGTCTGCTCGGAGGACAACAGCTGGGTGCGGATCGGCGACGAGCCCTTTTACCTGAGTTCCGACGGCAAGCTGATGCCGTCCAGAAAAGGACAGGAACCGCCGGATCTGAGCTATTTCAGGCAGACGCAGAAGTAACGAGATTGGGTAGCCCGCATGAGCGAAGCGGGTCGGGCGAAGTCCGACTCGCGGAGCGACATGCGGGGCCGGCCCCCCGCGGCGCCAAACCACCGCAAACCGTCCCGCATCTCGCCGCGCTCGCGCCGAAGGCGCGCCCGCGGCTCATGCGGCGCTACTGCCTGCGGCCGAAATATTGCAGATCGGGCGGCGGCTGGTCTTTGCGCGTGGGCATCAGCTTGCCGTCGGCGCCCAGAAAATAGGTTTCCTTGCCAAGCTTCACCCACGAGTTTTCTTCCGCGCAGACGGCGGTGCGCCAGAGCGGATGAGCCTTCGCGATCCGCTTGGCGGTCTTGAGAATGGACCAGGGCCGGGTCAATCCGCTGTCGAACACCGTGATCTCGTCATGGATCACGTTCTTGTCGGCCTTGTCGATATAGATCCGTTCCTTGACGACGGTGTTGCCGTCCCTTGCGAACGGTAGCCCGCCGGCATCGTAGACGCGCGGGTTTTGGAGGTGCCGGGTCTCGATTTCGAGCACGTCATAGCGGCCGTCGCCGTCCTCATCGAGCCATTTGCCGATGGAGTAGCCCGCATAGGTCGGCACGAATTCGTCCGCGGCCGGCCAGCCGCGGCCGTCGGTATAGATGCGGCGATAGGAATCGTTGACGTGGCTGATGAGGATGTAAGTGATGTCGGGGGTGACCACGACCTCCATCGGGTCGTAGAGATTCATCATCATCGGCATGCCCTGCGGGAAGCAGAACTGGGACATCACGCCGCCGGGGCCGCCATTGGCGAGGTCGGCCAGGTTCGCCTGATAGGCGGCCCGATTTGCCGGCGTGAACGGCGGGGTTCCGGCGGACCGCCAGTTCGGGACGCCGACGCGTTCCCACTGCCCGTGCAAGTCGGGATATTTCTGATCCTGCAATCCGGCAGCAGCAGCAGCCGGCGCTGCTAACAGCGCCGCCGCCAGACCGAATGCCGGCAGGGTTGGATGATGTTTCATTGGGTCCTCCCGTTTCGCTCGGTTTATTTTGTGCCCAAATAGCACCTCAGCGATTCGTTTCCAGTCTCTTGAATTCTCGCAGTAGAGCTGGCGAATCCATGATATCCGATTCCCAGTATTTCAACAGGAGATCTTTGTTTAAGAGGATCAGGGCAGCGATCGCCCGCAATTCCTCGGAGGAAAACTTTTTGGGCCTTCCTTCAACAACAGTGGGGCTGTTCGAAATCGAAATGCTGAAATTGTCAGTATTGGAGAACTTGCCGCGAATATTCGATACTTTCATTCTCGGCCCATGCGCAATTCCCTCGCCCGGAGAGACCCAGACAAATATCCCTCCAGGCAGGCCTGTGCTGTCGGCGCTGAGAGTGGTCATAGGCGTTACGTCGAACGACTTTTCGTTCGACGATTTTGCTTTGGCAAAGACATTCATTCCTCACCTCTACCGATTGCCGTGCCGTTTCGCCCAGCCAGTGTAAACTGTTGGAGTAGAGCGCCTCATTCCGCTGCTTCAAGCAGCCGCAGCACCGGGCGGGCGCCAACTGCGCGGGCGTAGCGTTCAATGGTGGACCATTTGGGTGCGCCGCGACCGCTCTCGATGCGGGCCACTGCAGCCTGCGACGTTCCCATCCGCCTAGCGAGCTGCGCCTGAGTGAGTCCGGCTTTGCGCCGCGCTTCGGCCAGTGTAAAGGCAAGCTCCATGTCCGGCCCGATGCGTTCATATTCCGCCCGGAATTTGGGATCCCTCATCCAACGACGGCGTAATGTATCAAAAGAAATGGTCATGGTTTGATTCTCCGAGCCCGCTCAAGTGCCAGCCTGATCAATCGGTCCGGTGTCTTACGCGTCTTTTTCACGAATGCGAGCACAATTACTACTCGACGGCCTGTCGCTGCGACGTAAAGTGCGCGTCCTTCTAGACGGCCGCCAGACGCGCGCATCTCCCATAATTTGCCTTCGATGTGACGCACATGAGGTTCGCCTATCCGTTCAAGGCCGAGCGTAGTGATTCGATCTGTGATCCGCGTCAGCGCAGCCCGCAACTCGGTCGGCCAAGCATCGAGTTCCGCCGAGACTGCTGCGTCGAGAAGCTCGATCGTCCATGCAGCCATTTATATCATGACCGGCATATTCGCAACGACAGTGCCTCGGCAGGACGGTCGCGACCAACGTCCAGCAGAAGGGGTGCCTGGCGAAGTAAGACTAAGCCGCCGCCGCTGCCGCCTTGCGCGCCGCCACGATCTGGTCGGCGATGCGGCCGGAGAGTTCCGCCATGTGATCGAACTTGAATGTGTAGCTGCCGACTCCCGCCGTGGCCGAGCGCACCTCCACGATAAGGTCCCCGATCTCCGACTCGGGCATCTGCACCCGTACCACGTCCCAGCCCGGCCAGCCCTCGCGGGTGTCGAAGCCGAGGATCTGGCCGCGGCGGCCCGACATCAGCGCGTTCATCTTCGTCGTCGCTTCGCTCGGGCAGACGATCTCCACCTGATAAATCGGCTCGAGCAGCACCGGATTGCACTGCGGCAGTCCCTCGTTGATGGCGAGCCGGCCGGCAAGCTGGAACGCCATGTCGGAGGAATCGACCGTGTGATAGGAGCCGTCGATCAGCTTCACCGCAACGTCGACGACCGCGAAGCCGAGCGGCCCGTGCTTGAGCGCGTCAATGACACCGTGCTCGACTGACGGGATATAGTTGCGCGGCACCACGCCGCCCTTGATTTCCTCGGTGAAGGCAAAGCCCGACCCGCGCGGCTGCGGCTTGATGTCGAGGACGACGTCGCCGTACTGGCCGTGGCCCCCCGATTGTTTCTTGTGACGCCCGCGCTGAACGATGGGTTTGCGGATGGTCTCGCGATAACCCACGGTGGGCTTGTGGGTCGTGACCGCAACGCCGAAGCGATCGGAAAGCCGCTCGGCGGCGACCCGCAGATGCATTTCGCCCTGGCCCCAGCCGACCACTTCGTGGGCCTCCGGATTGTGCACGATGGTGATCGACGGGTCCTCCTCCACAAGCTTCGTCAGCGCCTGGCCGAGCTTGACGTCGTCCTTGCGCTCCTTGGCGGTGATCGCCATCGCCAGCACCGGAGGCAAAGGCGCGAGATTGACCAGCGCCGGATGCGCCTGCTTGCCGAGCGTGAGGGTATCTCCGGTTTTGGCTCCATCCAGTTTGCCGAGCGCGACCGTCTCGCCCACTGCCGCCGGCCCGCGCTTTTCGGTGTTCTGGCCGAGCAGCTTGAAAATGCCGGCAACGCGTCCGGCTTCGTGTTCGGGAGTGAGCAAGGTCGCGCTGTCGGGCACCTGCCCGTGCAGCACGCGCACGACCGACATTTTGCCGCCATGGGCGGTGTGCCAGTTCTTGAGCACATAAGCGACGGCATCGAAGGAGGGCTTTAGGCCCAGCCGTTTCGCCGTTTCCGCGACCCCCGGGGATTCGTGACGCAGCGCCTTCAACAGCCGCAGCACGCCGTTCGTGCGGGTCGCCGATCCCATCAGCACGGGGCAGACGACGGCCTCGCGCAGCTCGCTCGCGAGATCGTCGAACACCTTGTCGGCCGGCGGTTCGATATCGCCAAGGAGCTGCTCCATCAACTCGTCGTCATGGTCGGCGAGCGTCTCCAGCATTGAAAATCGCGCGGTTTTCTTGCGATCGAGCGCGTCGCCTTCGAGCGCGACCACCTGGGAGGGAGCGGATTCCTTGTAGACGTAGGCGCGTTCGAGCGCGAGGTCGACGAAGCCGCTGATGATGTCGCCGGAAAAGGTCGGAATTTGCCGCAGCAGGAGCTTCGAGCGGGACGCCGGCTGCAATAATCTGAGCACGTCGTGGATGGTGGAATCGGCTTTGTCGATCTTGTTTAGAAACAGGAAGCGGGGAATTTTCTGATCTTCCAGCTCGCGGACGATAAGCTGGAGCTGCGGGACCTTCTTCTCGTCCAATTCACAGACCACGACCGCGGCATCGACCGCAGGCAGCGCGGCGCGCATGTCCTGGACAAATTCTACCGAACCCGGGCAATCGATGAACGTATAGCTGTCACCCATGAAATTGGTGGTCGCGACCGAGAGTTCGACGCTCATCGCGTGGTGGCGCGCCTCCTTGCTGCCGTCGCCGACCGTGGTGCCTGCTTCGACCGTCCCCTGGCGCGAGATCGCGCCGGTGCGAGCGAGAATTGCTTCGAGCAGGGTTGTCTTGCCGCTCTGGAAGGGGCCCACGAGTGCAATGCATCGTGGACCCGCGGCTCTGGTGCCATTCTGTGCCATGTCCGCTGTCCTTGTTGAGGGTCGCCGGGACCCGCCGAGGCCGGACAAGCATCGTTTCAAAACAGAGGGGGGATTGGCAAGAGGCAGCAGTTTTTGCCGACGCCGTGCAGTGACGTAGGGTGGGCAAAGGCGCGCTGCGACCGTTGAAGATCGCGCGCAACTCGGCGGCCGCCTTTGCCCACGCTGCGGCGGCGTGGCCGCCCACTTGCTGCTCAGCGCGCCGGGCGAAGCTCGAGGTCGGCAACTCCGACCGCCACGTTAAGGCCGGTCTGGCTCGTCAGCGACACCGGCTGCAGCGCGATACTGCGCCCGTTTCCGCCGATGAGCACGTTGGCGCCGAGCCCGATGGCAACGGTCGCTTGGCCGGTGGCTCCGGCGTAGCTGCCTGCCAGCGCGCCCGGGCCCGGCCAGGATGTCGGGACGAATACGCCCCAGAGCATGCTCTGGGCGGCGGTCCCGCCGATGTCGATGCCGAGTTTGCTGATCCTCCCGACGTAATATTCCTGCGGGCCCGGCGCGTCCGGGGTGAACAGGCAGGACACCGATTTGCTCGACCCGATGATGAAGCCAAGGCCAGCCGAAACATCGCAGCCGAGCACGCCGGCCCGGACCCACTGGGCATTGGCCGACGAGGCGACCGTTAGAACCACTGCGGCTGTTGCAAACCCAGCGATAAACTTTCGAAACATGGTGCCCTCCTACCTGAGACAATCCTCACCTGTGCGGCTACGTCCACGCCATCATTGTGGCGGCACCGTGGTACGATGATGGGCATTCGTAGGGCGGGTTAGCGGCCCGCTGTGCGATTCGGCTCTACTCTTCGATCTACGGTGGGCCGCGTAACCCGCCACCCGCGGCGAGGCCGGGGGGTTTAGGGCATCCGCAGGGCAGTCGAGCGCCGGGAGAGATCCGCAGGGTGGGCAAAATCGCGGCTAGAGCACATCCCGATTAAACTGGATCACTTGCTGGCAACCAAAACAGTGCAAGAAGGAATGCAATTAACGGGCAGCGAGCTCCCACCCTCCCCTGGAGGGCCCTCCAGGGGAGGGTTGGAGCGCGTGGCACGCGAGTCGCGACCCTCGCGGCCGATGCAACCTGAGCGGAACGCGCTGTAGTTGGCGGTTCATTGTCGGTTTTTAAAACTTATGAGTCGATCATCCACATCGTCCACATCTTCATCAACAACGCCATCTTATGGACGAAAATCCCTCGAAGAGGAGGCGAGCAAGTCACTCTCGGAGGCCCATCACAGGGCTCAGTGGGTCGGATGCAAAGGGGCATCCTGCCTCGCAGGCTTTGCGGTGCCACTCAGCAGCTTTTTCGGTGTCTTGTGGCACCCCGAGACCCTTGCCGTAAAAAATGCTGAGATTGAATTGGGCGGCTTGGTTTCCGCGCTCGGCAGCCTTGCTGGTCCACTCGAAAGCTTGCTTATCATCTCGCGGGAGACCATTGCCGTTGGCATACGCAAAACCGAGCGCGGCTTGGGCATCGGCGTCTCCTTGCTCGGCGAGCTTCATGTAGAGTTCCACCGATTTGCGGTACGAATCGTCGGCTTTTTGTTCGTCGCGCTGAACACCGCGACCATTTGAATACATATCGCCGAGGAGCGAATAGGCTTTGGGCGAGCCTTGGCCAGCCGCCTTCTGAAACCGTTGGACGGCTTGTCCGTCATTTCGCCCTACGCCTTGCCCTTTCGCGTACATGATGCCGAGAAAGATTCCACCATCGGGGTCACCCCGATCGGCGGCTTTGCGATACCATTCGACGGCCTTACCGACGTCCTGCGGCACGCCTTGTCCGTGTTCGTACATAGCGCCAAGGCTGACCTGCGAGCGCGCATTTCCTTGAGCTGCGGACTTGAGGAGCCAACTTATCGCCTGGCTGTAATCTCGTGGTATCCCGGGACGACCGTCCCTGTACATCAGACCGACAAGTTCTTGGGCTCTCGCGTCTCCGGTCACAGCCAGTGGCAGCCAAAAGTCTAGTGCCCTGACATAGTTCCCAGCATTGTATGCGTGAAATCCTCGGTCGAGGGGTGCGGTGCTCCACTCATGCAAGATCGGAAACGCAAGTACACACAGCCCGACCAGACCGAGGATAGTGAGGATTGGTTTTCTCATGCCTACGCCCCCCCGCTCGACGCATCGAGTGGAGTGCCTTAATGCCTTCCGACTTTGGTCATCGAATTGGACGCATGTTTGAGATGACGTGGGTTAGAACCTGAGCTGCTTTTCGGACGCTCCACACAAACCAGTCGAGCACTAAAGAGAAATACAAAATGAAAGCCACAAAGACCAAAAAGAACCCAAATACTGGAATTCCTGAAACATGGTCTTCATAGGATCCAGCCTGCGTGTAGCACTCGTAGGGCGGTGTGCTGGCGGTGAAGGCGGTGAAAAGCGCAAACACCATCGCTAAGGAAGCAAAGATTGCGTGCACAGAAACGACTGCTTTGCTGCGGGCTAGAACGACAGGGATTAGAAAGATCACCAGTCCAATACCGACTTTTTCTAGGGGGGTGGTTGGTAACTTTCTTCCGCAGGCTTCCATGAATACATTGGATGCGACCGATTGCGCATAGAGGTAAATCCCTGCCACTATGCAATATGCCAGCCCACTGCTCAGTTTGCAGACGAACCTTGCACGGGGATTGAGTTCTTCCCGTGCGTCTCGATCCTGTGCTTGCTCAGTCATGTCATACGATGCTGGATTTCAGGCGATCTTCGCTCGGTCTTAGGTCAGGTGTTGTCCGAATGATGGTCGGACCCTGCGTCAAGACGATGGCGGATGATCCGAGACCGACCGAGGCAGCTCCGACCCGAGCGAATGTCGTCCGCCGTGCCATCCGCATCCGAAGGCGTGGCGAAGGGCGAGATCAGCCTTCCAGGCAAGCCGAATCGATTTGGTGGAGGTAAATTTCCCCCACCATTGGCGTATGAAAGGCGGGGCGACTCCCGCCTCGTAAACAGCCTCCGAAGCTGCATACGAGGGATCGATTCCCTTCGCCCGCTCCAGCAGTTTCCTGCGGTGGAGGCGGCAGAACTTGAATCGGTGCGTGTCTGTAGCGTTTTGGATGAGGACGACGGCAGGATGCCGCGGTAGGGTCGCAACGCCGAGGGGCATGGTACGATAACGGCTGGAGCACACCCTGAAGGGCGTTCAGCAATGATAAGCGGAATCACGATCGAAGCGACTGGATCAAAAGAGACCGAGGTATGCGATTGCTGCGGTCGGAGTAGTCGCTGTGTCTGGGGCCTTGCCAACACAAACGATCGCTGCTTAGCCGCCTACTTCGTACACTGGACGCTCAGGCATGTCGCCGATCGGGGTGCTAACATCGATTTGATCGTCGGAGAATGGGGCGATGCAGCAACGCCGGAACGCCGTACTGCGCTCGCGTTGGCCTACAGGCTCCTGGACGCCGGACCGTCGATGATGCTCATCGACGCGAGCACTAGGCCCGTTTCACGCAGCTCACTCGCAGCGCGAGCACTAAGTCGAGAGGAAGCCATTGGGACGAGTCTGGCCCAACATGCTTTCGCAATCGCTGACGCCATTCTTGCACAGGATGAACGTGTCAGCGAACTCCTCGGTGGCTGCAAGATCACCGCTTGATCACATGTTCCTTCGAAACAGATATAGCCGAAGCCCAGGACACGTAGGGACTAACGCTTCCGGCTTGCGCAACTGGTGGATTATGGACCTTCAGTTCTTCAGCCCCGGCGCAAAAGCGATCGGCGTGGTACGATGGCGGCCAAGGGCCTACAGGAGCTTTTCGATTTTACAGTTCGTTGGCGGCAAGAGCGTTACTGTTTGAGGATAGTAAAACGGGCTGGCAAGAATCGGGACAGTCTTTGTGCCATGATGTTGAGCCTTTTAGAACGCGCTGTTCTCGAAAAGCTGCTGGCGGGCGACTGTCCCCGGCTAGGAATTCTGCGCTCACAATTGCGCGATGTAGAGGTTGAACGCAGAGAATTCACCGGCATCGGTTTCTTCATTTATTTTCGCGTTGGAAAGGACATTGAGCGACTCGACGGTACAGGGCGGTTTATCTTTGGCGATGTTCAGGCATGCATTTCGGGTCTGAACTACGGAGCCGGGTTTTTATTGTATGTCACGGACGGTGCATTGCACATGCTTGAAGGTTATACGTACGACGAGCCATGGCCGCGCTCTATAGAGCAGTTCGAGTTGACGTACGATAACGGACTGGTCCGTGACTTAGGCAAGATTTCGAGAGTGTTTGCTCGCATCGCCAGCCCTATCGACTTTTCGTCGATAGATTGGCTGTTCGATAAGAGCAATCATGGCTATGGGCTTCTCTCAATTCCACAACCGCGTGATGAGGACATCGCCAACCTGATCAGATCCTGGACAGCGCTGACTGAATCCGAGCGTAAGGAGTCGGCTGCACACCTTTCCGATAAGCAGTCGTCCACGTTTCTATCCTTCAGCGAGCGAATGGCGTCACGTGCAGTGCGCGAGCGCAATTCAGAGTATCTGCTGCTCGGGCTGCTGGCACTTGGCATCGAGGGTGGAAAAGTTGATCGGCGGGATAACCTACTGCTGATGCCCTTGCACTATGACGCTTCACGGAGAATTGGGGCAAACCCAAACGAAATTTTTGAAAACGTCGCAAGATTAATCCCCGGTACTGGCGGTCAAAATATCCGTGCTTTTTTAAGTCGGTCGGAACGAGATAAGTCATTGGACGTCATGGGTTACGTAGTAGGGGCGGACGATGATGGATTCCGGTACGCAAGAACTTGGTAGGAAGTGTCATCACAATTGGCTACTTAGCCTCGGCGCTCGGACGAGGGCCGTGGTACGATGGCGGGATGGCCCTGTTAACCATCACGCCACTGCCGCTCCGCTTTGAATGCAACGATTCTGCCTCCGCTGGCCCCGGTCATGTCCAATTCTGGGGGAAGCCGAACGGTCTCGCTGTCTCCCGTTATCCATTTAAGCCCGTCAAAACCTGATGTAATCACAGCGTCAGCGAACGCCGCAGCAATATCTCGGCCCGGTGGCTGTTTCTGCCGAAAGGAATAATCTTCGCGAACTCATCCATGCCCACACCATCAGGTCCGGCTATCCAATCCGTCGCTGAGGAAATTACCCACCACTGTCCGACCTTCATTACGGACGTCGGAATTGCTCCGGTCACTACGAGGTCGGATAACATCTTCGCGGCCAAGTGCTCACCAACACCCCTTACCATCCCATGTAGGTACATGGATGGCTTTCGTCGCATAAGCGCAATCGGGTCCGATATGACATGAAGGTCGTGAACGGTGTATTTCCGGCTTCTGGGACTCAATTGAATCTCCCGCTTCGCAATATTGATTCGGGCGACGCGCCCTTGGTACTTTAGCACAGGCGCTTGGGCGAGGCGCGTGGTACGATGGGCTTGGAAGGTCACCAAACCGGCGGTTCCGGTGTGGCTTGCAGCGTCACGGGAGGCAGCGACCTTTCGTATTGCTCCAGATAGTATTCAAGCGGTCTTCCCGTGCCGGTTAGACGCAACTCACCATTTCTGTTTACGATAAGCGGGGCGTTGCCAGCGAACTGGCTGAGGGATTGCAGGTTTCCAGGGACTCCTTGCTTTGATAGAAGAATATCCACCGTACGGCTTAGCAATTGTCAATTCGCGAAAAATGCATGCCCTTCCCTCGCAAACAATGTCTACCCACGCTTCCGCAAGGGCTGCCGCTTTCCTAAAATCCATTCCGGGCCATCTCCTGTTATGCTGTTCAATTTATAGCACATGGAGTGGTCTGCTTTTCAGCCCCATCGCTCGGGCGAGGGCGTGGTACGATGGCGGCAGCGGGAAGGATTACGGGCGCCACGTTGAATGCCTCTACGCCACAAGTTCACAGAAGATGAGAACCTTGAGTGGTGGCCGCTCCACGTGCAGGTGATTGTGGCTGCAATTGGAGCCGCAACGGGCGAACAGAGGCTAAGGCCAGAACATCTGCGGTTGCTGCCGAGCGGCTTCGGCAGGATTTTGCCGGGTCATGAGGTGACGTTTAGGCACGTTTCGGGGAAGGAATTAGGTACGCGAAAAGGCCATTACCTGGTTCTCGTGGATGGTCCCGTCTACGCGGGCAGTTGGCGTTTCCAATCGGGCAAGCTCGAAAAGCTCGCCAGGGCCGCAGCAAAAAAGTCGGTACCGAAGCTCAAATGGGCTGCTGAGCCATAACTTTACAGCGCTCCCTTGGCCCTCAGCATCCTTCCCAACGCCGTATCCGCAACGCCCTCGGCCGCTGGTGCCGCGCTCGCGACCGCGATTGTCCGGTAGTCCTCACGTCATAACGTCGATTTCACCGGGCGTTGCTGGTGATCGTGGGGACACGTTCCCGCGCTTTGAATGCTATCTGACTAAATAGATATTGCGACGACGATTTCTAACTGGCACACGATGGATTGATATGATCGGGGGGCGCATGGGCGTGCGCGGTGACTTACGGCTCGCAATTGTCCTCGGCCTGCTGCTGTTTGGAGTGCGAACCACAATTGCAGTCGAGCAGCAAGGCCAAGCCACTAAAAGCGCGCCTGCCGCTGCGGCACCCAACGCTGCCAGTTCCAGCGCCCTTTTGGCCTGGAAGAAGCAGGTCTATACACAGATTGCTGCTCAAAGTAGAGATTATCCGCCATCCGAGTTTGCGAAAAACGAGGGCGGGATAGTAAATCTCACCTTTAGTCTGGACCGCCAAGGGCGCATTATTGACAGCCGAATCGCTCATAGTTCGGGGTTCGCGACCCTGGATAAAGATGCGCTCGATAAGTTGCGGCGAGCCCAACCGTTCCCTTCGCCGCCAACTGAAATTGCGGTGCCGGTGCGTCTGTCCCTCCCCGTCCGCTACCATCCCCCCGCCGTGGCAGCTTGGGAAACTCAGGTCTTCGGTAAACTACGGGAGAACTTTCATTATCCGGCCGTAGCGAAAGCCAATGGCGACCATGGGACTGTGGATCTCATGTTCAGCGTCGGTCCTCAGGGGCGTCTGGCTGCTACTCGCATCGTCCGCAGTTCTGGTTCGACGACTCTCGACAAAGACGCACTGGACCTTTTCCGGCGAACGCAGCCTTTTCCACCTTCGCCCCCATCAGGCGGTGCTCAGACCGACATACCCTTTCGCGTCATTTACCAACCCTGCCCCCTGCTTGGATCTCTGTTGCGTCAATGCAAAGAGTGAGAGTCTCGACGTGTGGAGTTGTCAGCCAATCTCGGCGCTTTGAAATGAATGTAAATCGTGACCGGTGTGTGGAGAGAGACGTCCGGCGATTAATCACCACGGGCGCCTACTACTACGCGATCAACGTGAAGACAGCCTATATTCCAATCACAGGCGGCGGAATACTCGGGGTGGTGGCACTGAGCCACCCTAATCCCGGTACTCCAATGCGACCTGAGGACGGCGGCATCAGTTTTGCTACTTACAAGCTCAATACGCTCGACGGTGCGGGCGCGGCGGCGGAGATGGCAAAATTAGATGTCCGGTAAGATCGCGCCCTGGTACACAAATGGGCCTAAAACGGAATACCTCCTTCAACTGGCTTCCAAGTTGGCGGTGAACGCGTGGTCGCGCATGCCACGCTTGGGCGCTCTCTTCGCCCCTATCTCCAATTTCACTGCGCGTTGCTGGTGATCGTAACGACACGCTCCCGCTCTTTCGATGATGCTCGACCCAAACAGACATTGTCGGGTTTTCCTCTAATTGGCACGGTACCTGCTGCGCCGGAGGGTACCGAGCATCGGAGGGCTGTCATGAAAGGTGCAGGAAGTATCGTCGGCTTGATTTTGCTGATCCTTACCGGCTCCAATCTGGCCGTGGCGCAAAGCCCGGCACCACCAAACCCTGAGAGCATGACGGCGGCTCGGGAACTCCTTGCGGCATCGAGGATGGACACTCTGGTCCGGAGCATGCTGCCGTCAATCCTTCAGAACTTGAGGCCAGCGTTCGTTCAGGGTCGGCCGAAACAGTTCGTGGACGCTTTCGACGCGATGACGCCGGTGCTGGTCGAAGCCTTTGGTTCCCGGATAGGTGAGATGGGCGATCAAGTGGCCACAGTCTATGCCCAAACATTTTCAGTCGATGAAATGCACCAGCTCACCGCGTTCTACCGATCCCCGGTGGGCCAGAAGCTCTTGGAGAAGATGCCCGGCATTGTTCAGCAGACCACGGCGATCGGGCAAGCCTTCGGGCGGAAGGTTGCGGAGGAAATGCGGGGCAAAATCGCGGATGAGTTGCGCAAAAGGGGGCTCGACCCTGCGGCCCGACCTTGAGGAGGATCGTGGCGCGCTCTCTACAGGGCACCCCGGGCTAAGCCACGCCGGCGCGGGCCGACCATGTGCGAGGCAACCGCGGCGACCGCAGCAGTGGCCGTATGCCGCAAGCAATGCCGGGTGATGCGTTCTTCAACAGCAGTGCCGAGTTGGTTAGTCGCGACGATATGTTATAAGTGGGCATAAAGGAGTCCGGATATGCGCTATAAGGGCATCATTACCATCGAACCTGGCAAGCGTGGCGGGCGTCCTTGCATTCGCGGCATGCGTATCACCGTAGCTGACGTACTCGGTTGGCTGGCCGCCGGAATGTCGCATGCCGAGATTATCTCGGACTATCCTGAATTGACCGAAGAGGATATCCGCGCCTGCCTCGCCTACGCGGCAGACCGGGAGCGCCGCCTTGTGACCGCCGTGAAATGAAGCTGTTGTTCGATCAGAATCTCAGTTTCAAACTTTGCCGGCAATTGGCCGATCTGTTCCCCGGCTCAAGTCAGGTTCGCCTAGTGGGTCTTGACCGAGCTGATGATCGTACGGTGTGGGAGTCTGCTCGGACAGATGGGTTCACGCTCGTTTCGTTTGATGCCGATCTCGCAGATATGGCCCTGCTGTTGGGAAGTCCGCCGAAGGTAATTTGGCTACGTTGCGGCAATCAGCCGACGCGCGTCATCGAAAAGCTGTTGCGTGATCATCTTGAGGCGATCGCAGGATTTGAGCTCAGTTCGGCAGCATGCTTGGAGCTTTACTGAACGCATTGCCCGGTGAATTGTGCTGCATCACAGCAAAAGGTCGCCGGGAGGCAGCCGGAGAGCTAATTGACGTCGGCTCGTTGAGTTCAAAATTCGGGACTGTATTCGGAGCGTCGGGCTTGAAGGTCCGCACGACCGCAAGGTCATCGCCAACATTCCGACGCAGCGAGCCGCTTAGAGTCCTTGTTTTCGTTTCAGTCGCCCCCCGGGAGGTTGGTTGAGACGTACGTGTGTCCTGCGGCGCGATTTGGGCAACGAGGGCTCTCGGCGGTTGGCGCAAGGGCGAGGGACCTGATAGATGGGGCAGTTCCCTAGCCCCGTATTCGCCGGTTCCCGCATTCGGAGACCTTCTCTACGTTCGCAATTGTGCCGAGTGGAGGGGGAAACCGAGCATCTCGACCAAGTGCTTACTCAATTGGCTGAGCAACTCAAGGAATTAGAAGAAGCATTGTCTGGAGAGCGCCAGGAGTTCACTCGCGCCAAACTCCAGCGCGCCGCACAGGAGCGTGGCGCAGCGTTCATCCGACGACTGCAACGAACGCGGCAACACGCCATGAGTAAATTCGCGGAATTAACAAAACAGGCATTTTCGTTCCTGCAATCCGATTTTGGCCCTGGAAGAACTCCGCATTTTACTTTTCGAATGGGGTGGTCCAGACGCGTTTACGGCCTGATTCCGATTCATTGCGTTTAATACGCCTTACCTGCCGATTGGTGGCGCGCACCGACGGACATCCACACCAGTCGTCGCCTAACCGGCTCAGTGCGCCCGTCCGCCCCGCCGGTTGAGGGCGCAAAAAAGCCGCCCCGGTTTGTCGGAGCGGGCCCATCAAAGGCGCGGGATTTCAGTTGCCGAGGCTTTCGTTCAAGCCGATGTGCTGGTTTTCATATTGCCGGGCACGTTCGCCGGACCAGTAGAGCGCACCGCCGAAGCTCAGGTACGCGTTCGCGGGAATTTGCTGCTGGGTGATGGGCTGATGACGAACCGCGTGCCTGGGAGCCGCGATTGCGGTCGAGCCGACGGTCACAACGATCGAAGCGATGACTGCGGACACGGTGAACTTGTTGAACATCGTCTCTCTCCCCGGCTTGATCTCGGCACTCCCCGCACAGAACGTGATAGATGTAGGGGCGGGTTTCAAACCCGCCCTGTCTCGGCAGACGCCGCTCGCGAGATATTGTCAGGGTCATCGGCCCACCGCGCCGGATAATTCGCGATGTAAATTTGTCGCGCCAGGGCGGGTTTGAAAGCCGCCCCTGCAAACCTCCCCATTCGCGCGCTGCGTCGCGAAAGAGGGTCTACCTGCACGCTCCGAAATCGATGACAAAAGTTCCGGCGGGCTTTGAACTTGCGGGAACGCTCCCGTCAGCCACGACGGTCTGCCAGCCGACGCCTATTTCCCGAATTGCCGGACTCAAGATTGCCTGCCTGTGGCCTCCGGTACTGATATTCATCCACCAGTTGGTCGCTCCGACAGGCGAGCTTAACAGGGGATCGCCGAATGCATCATAAGCGATTTCGCTGTCCATACTGATGTTGCCGCCGCAATAACCGGCGGCTCGAATGCGACTGTCTATGGTTGAGCCAGTTTGGGGATTGGTGTGAGGATCTGCGCCTTGTGACCACCACCGTATTTGGCTGGCGGCGAGGGCATGGTCCGACGCTGCTTGCGCCAAGGCCTGATTGTAGGTCACTTGCGGAAGTTGATTGTTCGTCCGCTCGGCGTTGATGAGACAAGTGATTTGGATGCCGTACAAAACCAAGTTGGAGGCAAACATGACTTCCCCCGTCGGCGTCCCGTTTCTGAATTGGGTAATGATATCGAAAAACTGGGACGGCGGTGAAAAGACCCATTGCCCACACGTTCCCATTCCCGCAACGGGTCCCAGTTTCGTTTGGGCGGCGGCCGGTGCGAGTGCGGCCCCTCCGATCGAAACTGCCACAGACATCACAAGCGCTACTCGCATTTCAGGCCCCTCTTGCAACACAAACGCAAGCGCATAACGCGCCTGCGCGCACAACTCACCGAAAATGCGCCAGCGGTTGAGGGTGGGCAAGGCCAAAACCATGCCGTCGGGAGTAAGCGAACAGCTTGGTTAATCTGATGGGCGCAATTTCGCGGCGCCCGCCATTTTGCCCACCCTACAAGCGCGTACCGGGCATTGCTGCACGCGTGCCCACGCGCGCGTATCCGCGTGGGCACGGCGCACGCGCTGAAGCGCGTTCGCCTTTGCCCACCCTACGCAGGTTATTAGTTCAGATTCCCGCAGAAGCGCTGGATGCGCCGGCATGCTTCCTCAAGAAGCGGCGTTGCTACCGCGTAGGAGAGCCGGAATGCAGGGCCGAGGCCGAAGGCAGTGCCCTGCACGACTGCGACCCCTTCCGCCGCCAAGAGTTCGGCGACAAAATCCTGGTCCGTGGCAAGCGTTTTGCCCGACGGCGCCTTGCGCCCCATCGTGTCCGCACAGGACGGATAGATATAGAACGCGCCTTCGGGCTTCGGGCAGTGAAGGCCTTTGGCCTGATTGATCATCGCCACGCAGAGATCGCGGCGTTCCTTGAATATCTTGTTGTGCTCGTCGATAAAATCCTGCGGCCCTTCGAGCGCCTCGACGGAGGCCCATTGGGCAGCCGCATTGGGGTTGGTGGTCGACTGCGATTGCAGCGTCGCCATCGCCTTGATCAGATGCTCGGGCCCGCCCGCATAGCCAATGCGCCACCCGGTCATGCAATACGTCTTGGAGAGACCGTTGAGCGTCAGGGTGCGCTCGTAGAGGCCGGGCTCGACCTGAGCCGGGCTGTAGAATTCGAAATCGTCATAGACCAGGTGCTCATAGATGTCGTCGGCCAGCACCCATACATGCGGATGCTTCATCAGCACGTCGGTGATGGCCTTGACTTCGGATCGCGTGTAGGCGGCGCCGGTCGGGTTCGACGGCGAATTGAAGATGAGCCATTTGGTGCTCTTGGTGATCGCCTTGTCCAGCGCTTGCGGTTTCATTTTGAACCCGTCTTCGAGCCGGGTCTCGACCGCGACGGGGATTGCGCCCGCGAACATGACAATGTCCGGATAGCTCACCCAATAGGGCGCCGGGATGATCACCTCGTCGCCCGGATTGAGCGTGGCCAGGAGAGCGTTGAACAGAACCTGTTTGCCGCCGGTTCCGACGATGATCTGGCTCGGCTTGTAGTCGAGGGCGTTCTCGCGCTTGAATTTGCGCGCGATCGCAGCCTTGAGCTCGGGTATCCCGTCGACCGCGGTGTATTTCGAAGCCTTGCCGCTTTCGATCGCCCGGACCGCAGCCTGCTTGATGTTGTCAGGCGTGTCGAAATCGGGCTCGCCGACGCCAAGCCCAATGACGTCGCGGCCGGCGGCCTTGAGCGCGCGCGCCATGTCGGTCACCGCGATGGTGGGCGACGGCTTGATGCGCGCGAGCGACTCCGCAAGGAAGCCCATGCGAACCTCCAATTCTGCGCTTGAGGCGGCGTGGTTCCTAACGGAACGCGTTCCGAACGGCAAGGCCGGACCGGCACGCGCGTCCTGGAAATGATGCAGCGTGAGTTCAGGCAGGCACTGGATGTTCCAGGGTGGATCGGACCGATCGACTTCGTAAACGTATAGCACACATAGATCGCGGTACGAAGACGATAAACGACTCGCCGCACTCAAGCAGCCGCCCAATCTTCCATTTGCAAGCCTGGCACGCGCCCGAATTCACGGCGATTGGCGGTCACCAGGAGCGCGCCACGCCGGCGGGCCTGCGCGGCAATGAGAATGTCATCGGGGCGGCGGCATCGACGGCTGTTCCGGACGTCCTTCAGGAAGGAAGTCGGCGCCGCCGAGCCGATCGATCTCAGCGAAAATGGCTTTAATTTTTTCAATCTTTTCGCGACGGTTGGCATCGATCGGCTCCAAGAGGACACCGCGCCCGATGCGGCGCACGCTAACCTCTTTGCCAGGAAGCCGAAACTCCTTGGGCAGGCGTACTGCTTGGCTACGGCCGTGTTTGAATAGTTTGGCGGTAGCAACGTCAGCCATAGATCGCTTCCTCATTCGATAGATATCGCAGATATATACCGCGATCGGAAATCGCGCAACCATTGATCTCATCGATCAGCTTATCCTTCCGCTGGCTCCATGCCGAGCGCGCGGATTTTCTCGAGCGTGCGCTCATCGCGCAATGCCGTGAGGAATGCCTGCACGGCCAGGCGCTCGCGCCGGTTTTCAACCAGCAGAAAGTCGTAATCCTCGGGTGCGATCGGCAGAAAACCGAGATCATAAAGACGCGCCACCGATTCGATCGCGACGCCCCAGTCGGCGCGGTTCTGCGCTACTGCGGCGGCGACCGCATTGTGCGAGCGCGGCTGATTGCTGTAACCGGGCGGCCGTGCGCCGCCAATG
>DATBHB010000025.1:0-24347 GCA_036557705.1 Xanthobacteraceae bacterium | reverse complement strand
ATCGTGAAAAAGAACAGTCCGCCTTCGATGCTGGCACGTCGATAGTGGGACATCAGCGCCTCGGACGCGTGGGCACGGCGCGCAAGCGCGCCTTTGCCCACCCTACAGAATCCGTCGTCGCGCGCATGTCAGCACCGGGTCGTGAGCAACCGACACAATCGGATCCGAGCTTGAGCTTACGTCCGCAGTGCTTCCGAAAGCTACGGTAATGCCACTCGCGGCGGAGTGCGGCCTGCCGAATCGGCAATAGGTCGGGTGCCCCCGGTGTACCGGGCACCGTCCAGATCGTCCGATGAAGGGCAAATCCGCAGCCTTGATATGCTCGATCGCGTGAGCGCCACGCCGCTGCGGCGCGTGTGCTACAAGCGCGAAGGGCGAGTTTTGAACCGGTGCGCATTGCCGGCTGCATGCTAGCCTTGAAGCTGGTCACGACCTTTCGTTTGAACTGCCGCGAAGGTGAGTTGATGCATTCTCTGCTTTGTCCGGATGCTTTCCTTTCGCCGCTCGAGATCGAGGAAGCGGTGATGCGTGCGCTCGCCGAAGATCTCGGCCGCGCCGGCGATGTGACATCGATTGCGACCATTCCTTCCGATGTGCGCGCGCGGGCAAAAGTCATCGCCCGGCAAGCAGGCGTGATTGCCGGATTGCCCCTTGTCTCCGCCGCATTGCGCAAGCTCGCCGCCGACATGGAAATCGAGCCGCATGCGCGCGACGGCGACAAGGTTGCCGCCAACACCGGCCTCATGGAGGTTGCTGGGCCCGCCCGCGCCGTGCTTGCTGCCGAGCGCGTCGCGCTCAATTTCCTGGGCCGCCTCTCGGGTGTCGCGACCGCAACGCAGGAGTTTGTACGCCGTGTTGCCGGTACTCGCACCCGCATCTGCTGTACACGCAAGACCACGCCAGGGCTGCGCGCGCTCGAAAAATACGCAGTACGCTGCGGCGGCGGCTTCAATCACCGTTTCGGGCTCGACGACGCCATCCTGATCAAGGACAATCACATTGCGGTTGCGGGCGGCATCAGGCCCGTGCTCGAACGCGCGAAGGCCTGCGCCGGCCATCTGGTGAAGATCGAGATAGAGGTCGACAATCTCGGTCAGCTCGATGAGGTGCTGGCCGTCGGGTTGGCCGACGCGGTGCTGCTCGACAATATGAGCATTGAAGAGCTGCGCAAGGCGGCGGCGATGGTCAAAGGACGGTTTGTCCTCGAAGCGTCGGGCGGCATCACGCTCGATAGCATCGCGGCCGTTGCTGCGACCGGTATCGATTATGCCTCCTCCGGCTGGATCACTCACTCGGCGCCGAACCTCGACGTGGCGCTCGATATTGAGATTTAGCGCAACCGAAGAGCGTCATCATGAGGCGCGAGCATGCGGCCATCAAAGGCGCGAATCATGTGCCTTTCGCGCCTTGGCCGCATACGAGCTTCGAAGATGACGGCCCAGCGCATTGGCCGCCATACCTTCGAGGCTCGCGCGCGTGAATAAGGCGCGCTCGCACCTCAGGATCACGAGCCGAACGAGGTCGCGCACAGGATCGTCGAAATTTTTTCGGTTGTTACAGCTGTTTGGTGACAGCCGCGGTGGTGTCGGGGTCGCCCCAGGCGGGCGCGTCGGAGCCGTCGCCCCAAGCCCGCGGGCGATAGAAAGTGTGGACGCCGAGCTTGTACATTTTCGTCATCTCGCGCACCCAGTGCGGGCGCACCCAGTAGGCATGGTAGTGCGTGGCCTTCCCCACCTCAGGCAGCCACAGCTTGCCGTCAAGCGCGAGCGCCGCGATCTTCTTCGCGCGCTCCATGGCCTCCGGTTCGTGCACCACATCGCGAATGCCATCGCAGGCGAAGCTGAACTGGCAACGGTTATGGTGGTTGGCGTTCTGATAAACGACCCCGCACACGGTTTCCGGATAGTAACCGGAGAAGGCGCGGTTAAGGACAACCTGGGCGACCGCGATCTGTCCGCGGACAGGTTCGCCGCGCGCTTCGAAATAAATTGCATCGGCAAGACATTTCTCCGCCTTCCCGCGGCCCTCGCCGTCAAGCGCGAGGCGCTCGGCAGGGCTCATCGGCCGCTTGCCCAAGCCAGTCACTTCGCCTTTGGCGGCGATCGTCTCGCCGGCGGTGGGCGCGCCCGTCTCGGCTTTTGCCAGTGCACCGTCGGCCCCCGTACCGCCTGAAATCGGAAGCTTGTCGTGCTTCTTCGCCGTCTCGGATCGCGATTGAGGCAGGTCGTCACCGACTTTGGGTGGTAGTGCCGGGACCTCGGCTTGCGGATCGACCGACACCGGCACGTTTTCCACCGGAGGTCGTCCCGCTTCGTCCAACGGCTGCAATCCTTCGAGCCTCCGGCCCATCGGAGCGCCGCCGAAATAGAGGCGCGCCACACGTTCGCCTGGAACCATATCCTCGGGCGCAGCGAACCCCGGCGAAAGCTCTTCGCCGGCATCGGCTGTATCGGGGACTCGCTGATCCTCGGGCTCCAATTTGATGAGCGGCAGATCAATCGCCGACGAGTCCGGCGCCGAATCCAGCGGCTGCCGCGGCGAGGAAGGAGGCGAGCGCATTGCGAAGCGGTCGGTTTTGCCGCTGACCGGCGCCTCGGGATCTCTATCGGTATCAGGCGGCGTCGCGTGCGCAACGACCAGGCGATCGCCTTTTTGCCCCGCCGACGGGCTTCGCTCCGATGAACTCTCTGCGTCGGCGGATACGGCTCCTACCAGACGATCGCCCTTGCGCGTGCGGTCGATGGTTTCGATTCCGCTGTCCCTACGCGCTACCTCAGCCTCGCCCGCGATGCTGCCGCGCAGCGATCCGCCCAGCGATACCGGAGTCGATTCGACACTTGCCAGCATGTAGCCGAGCCCGCCAGGCGAGGCGAAGCCGGCCGGCTCGGGTACGCTCAAGCTCGCGACCCGTATGGCGCCCAATGTCGAGGCAAGCACTCCGCCCTGACCGCCCCTGCCAAGTCCTGACTGACGGGCAATCGATGCGATCAGCTGAAGATAGCCGATCTCGCCCGCGATCAAAACCAATGCCAGGACGCCCAGGCCGAAGGGGGCACCAAGGCCCTTCCTCGGCCTACGACGCAACTCGGCCATTTCCCCCCAATGACCCCCACTCGCCCGAACCACCTCGGATCATCCACGCCGCAAAAGGCGCCAGAATGGCGCAAATGCGACGAATTTCGTTATGCACTGATTAACGTTGCCGGGGCGTTAACTCCGCGGCATGCGGGCGCGGCGAAGCGGTTCGTGCTCGACGAAAATCATTCGCCGCCGAAATGCGAGTGGGCTTTGCGCGATCAACAGTGGTTTCAGATGTTCGAGCGGGGTCGGGAAATAGGGTACTTTCAGAAAACGTTCGCGCTGCTCCGTCCAGCGGGGAATTGCCAGGTTCCAGCGCCGTGCCAGATGCTCGCCGACGCCGCCAATGGTTGCGTCGAGAATAGGGTCGCCGAGCAACTGCGGTTGCGGATCGATCATGGCTTGTCGCTGCTTGGGCCGGGTGTAGAAATTGTCGAGGAATCCGGCCATGGCGACGTGCAGGGCGTCTTTGTCAGCCTTCAGGCGGTCGACGACTTCGGCCAAGGTATTCGGGCGATTCATGCACAGCGCTCACAACCTTCGCCTGATAACTATTCCAGAGATCGTCGAGCGCAAGCCTCAGCTTCGCACTGATCCGCGCCTCCGGGTAGAACCGCGCCGCGAATTCAACGATGGTCGCCTTGCTTGCGATGCCGACAATCTGGAGCAAGTTGATAATATCCTCAAAATCTTTGCTCCCTGTGGGAGCGATCCGGAGCGCCATCAATTTCATCGCCAGCATGTATTCCGGTATCGGGACATAAACCCTCAGTCCCGGGTTCGATTCATTGGGATAGGTAGCGAACAGCTCATGCGCGTCATGCGATTCAACGGCTGGACTGAGATAGGTTCGCACTCCGTCATTCAGCCAATCCGGAGGCCAGCCGTGGCGCAGCGCAATTTTGCCTGAGAGTTCATCAACAAGAGGCTGATCTTCCAACGCCGCAACTGCGTCGACATCCTCGCTGCCGAAGCGGAAGTTCGAGACCAGAATCAGGCAAGAGCCGCCATAAACCGCAATATCGATGACTTTACCTGCTTGGACGCAAAGCTCACCAAGTTCCTGGAGAGCTTGGGACAATTCGGCTTTTGTAAACGTCGGCACGACGCCATGACCTCGGTAGCGCTTGAGGAAATGGAAGTAGCTTGAATTTGAGCTTATAGGCAACGGTCGCGTAGATTCGGTGCGGCGCGCAGAGTTCCCGGATTGCATTTTCGCCCGGAGGGCGAACTGCAATCCGGGCTACGCTTGCTACGCTTGGGTCGCCGCTTCTTTGCCCAGCGCGGCCTGGGCGGCGGCGAGGCGGGCGATCGGCACCCGGAACGGCGAACAGGAAACGTAATCGAGCCCGATCTCGTGGCAAAAGGCAACCGAAGCGGGGTCGCCGCCGTGCTCGCCGCAGATGCCGACCTTGAGCTTGCTGCGGGTGGCACGGCCGCGCTCGACGCCGATGCGGACCAATTCGCCGACGCCCGCGCGATCGAGCGAGACGAACGGATCGATCGGCAAAATGCCGCGCGCCGTATAGGCTCCGAGAAAGCTTGCGGCGTCGTCGCGGCTGATCCCGAAGGTCGTCTGGGTGAGATCGTTGGTGCCGAAAGAGAAAAATTCCGCAGTCTCGGCAATCTCGCCGGCGACAAGGGCGGCGCGCGGCAGCTCGATCATGGTGCCGACCTGATAGGCGATGTTCAATCCGCTTTCTTTTTCCACGGCTTTCGCCGTCGCGTCGATGCGTTCCTTGATCAAATCGAATTCCGCCTTGGTGGCGATGAGCGGCACCATGACTTCGGGCACAACCGGTTTGCCGGTGCGCTTGCCGGCCTCGACCGCAGCCTCGAAAACCGCCCGCGCCTGCGTCTCTGCGATTTCCGGATAGGCGATTGCGAGCCGGCAGCCGCGGAAGCCGAGCATCGGATTGAACTCGGCAAGCGATCGAGCGCGCTCCGCAAGCTTGCGCGGATCCGCATTCATCACAGCTGCGACTTCGGCGATTTCCTCCTGGCTGTGCGGCAGAAATTCATGTAACGGCGGATCAAGCAGCCTGATCGTCACCGGCCGCCCGTGCATGATCTCGAACAGTTCGACGAAATCGGCACGCTGCATGGGAAGGAGCTTGGCGAGCGCAGCGCGCCGGGATTCCTCGTCGTCGGCGAGGATCATCTCGCGCATGGCGCGAATGCGCCCCTCGTCGAAGAACATGTGTTCGGTGCGGCAGAGGCCGATGCCTTCGGCGCCGAACTTCAGCGCAACACGGGCGTCATTGGGCGTATCCGCATTGGCGCGCACGCCGAGCTTGCGCGACGCATCGGCCCAGCCCATCAGCGTTCCGAAATCGCCGGATAATTCCGGTTCGATCATGGCGACCCGACCGGCAAGCACTTGTCCGGTTGAACCATCGATGGTGATCAACTCGCCCTGGCGAAACGTGCGGCCGCCGACCGCAAGCGTACCGACCGCATAATCGATCCGTACCGCGCCGGCTCCCGAAACG
This sequence comes from Xanthobacteraceae bacterium, assembly GCA_036557705.1. Taxonomy (GTDB): domain Bacteria; phylum Pseudomonadota; class Alphaproteobacteria; order Rhizobiales; family Xanthobacteraceae; genus VAZQ01. The sequence continues at coordinate 18,777 of DATBHB010000025.1, read as the reverse complement.
CAGGGTTTACCCATGCCGCGGGCGACCACCGCCGCGTGCGAAGTCATGCCGCCGCGCGTCGTGAGGATGCCTTCGGCGGCGTGCATGCCGTGAATGTCCTCGGGCGAGGTCTCGACGCGCACCAGGATAACCCGGTGGCCTTCGGCCTTGAGCCTTTCGGCCTCATCGGCGGAGAAAACAATCTCGCCGCACGCTGCTCCAGGCGAGGCCGGAAGCCCCGTCGCCAGCACTTGCCGTTCGGCCTTGGGGTCGATGGTCGGATGCAGCAGCTGATCGAGCGCCGCGGGTTCGACCCGCATCACTGCCTCGTCCCTGGAAATGAGGCCCTCGTTGGCGAGATCGACCGCGATCTTCAAGGCCGCTCGCGCGGTGCGCTTGCCGGCGCGGGTCTGCAGCATCCAGAGCTTGCCCTGCTCGATGGTGAATTCGAGATCCTGCATGTCGCGGTAGTGGCGTTCGAGCAGTCCGTAGATCCGGGTCAGCTCCTTGAAAGCGTCCGGCAGCGCCTCCTCCATCGAGGGTTTGTCGGAGCCCGAATCCTTGCGCGCCGCCTTGGTAATTTCCTGTGGGGTGCGGATTCCGGCGACGACGTCCTCGCCCTGGGCGTTGATCAGGAATTCTCCGTAGAGCGCTCGTTCTCCGGTCGAAGGATTGCGCGTGAATGCAACGCCGGTCGCCGAGGTTTCTCCCATGTTGCCGAACACCATCGCCTGAACGTTGACCGCCGTTCCCCAGCTTTCCGGAATGTTGTGCAGACGGCGATAGGTGATGGCGCGCTGATTCTTCCATGAGCCGAACACCGCGGAGATCGCGCCCCACAGCTGCCGCTGCGGGTCCTGCGGAAACGGCTCGCCGTGCTCCTCCTCAACGCGTTCTTTGTAGCGCTGCGCGATCTCGGTCCAATCATCGGCGTTGAGATCGGTGTCCAGCTCGTAGCCGTGAGCATCCTTGTGATCGTCGAGAATATCTTCGAAATGATGGTGACCGACCCCCAGCACCACATCGCAATACATGGCGATGAATCGCCGATAGCTGTCATAGGCGAAGCGGCGATCCCCGGAGAGTTTCGCGATGGCTTCGACAGTTTCGTCGTTGAGTCCAAGATTGAGCACGGTATCCATCATGCCCGGCATCGAGGCGCGCGCTCCCGAACGCACGGAGACGAGCAGCGGATTCTTCGGATCACCGAATGTCTTGCCGGTCTTGCGGCCGACCTCTTCGAGCGCGGCTGTGACTTCGTGCTCGAGATCGTCGGGATAGGTTTTTCCGCTGGCGTAATAATACGTGCAAACCTCCGTCGTGATCGTGAATCCGGGTGGCACCGGGAGGCCGAGATTGGCCATTTCGGCAAGCCCGGCGCCCTTGCCGCCGAGGAGATTGCGCATGTCGGCGCTGCCGTCCGCGCTGCCGCCGCCGAAGGCATAGACCCATTTGGTTCTGCCTTCGCTCCCCTGGAGGGATGGGGTCGGCGCGCCGCCATGACGCGTCGCAGCCGCGCGTGACGGTGCTTGTGGCGCCCCGGCGTGGGGGTCCGCGGATGGGTTCATCGGAGGAAGTGGTGGATGTTGTTGAGGCCCACGATACCGAGGATGATGAGATAGATCGCGACGATGTAATTGAGGAGACGCGGAACGATGAGGATCAAAATGCCGGCAATAAGGGCGATGATCGGCCCAATATGGGCGGCGGTGAGGTGCATTTTGGGCTCCAGGGCTCGGGCGAAAATCCTAACGGAGAACGTGCATGGCTGGTTCCGTTATAAGGTATAATCTGTAGCCCAAGCAAAGGCGGCTTTATCGGAGCAAGGCGGTAAAATTGGACCGCAGCAATGGGAGATATGATGTCCAGCAAACGGATTGCCGCGTTCGCGGCGGCGATGCTCGGCCTGCTCAGCCATGGTGCTGCGGCTCAGACCTATCCGACAAGACCGATCAAGATGGTCGTTGGTTTCGCGCCCGGCGGCCCATCCGATGTCATGGCCCGATTGATCGGCCAGCACATGTCGGCCGCGCTCGGCGAGCCCGTAGTCGTCGAGAATCGGCCGGGTGCGGGCGGCACCATCGGCGGGCGGATCGTTTCCGAATCGGAGCCCGACGGCTACACGCTCCTCCTCGGCAACACCTCGACGCTCATCGTCAGCCCGCTCACCTACGAGAGCATCGGCTATGACCCGGTCAAAGGGTTTACTCCGATCGCGCTGCTCGGCACCACGTCCGACATCCTGATCGCGAATCCAAAATTCCCGCCGAATTCGATCGGCGAGCTGATCGCCTATGCCAAGGCGCGCCCGAGCACCCTCAATTATTCGTCGGCCGGAATCGGCACGCCGCCCCACATTATCGGGGAAATGTTCAAGCAGCGCGCCGGCCTCGAGATCACCCACGTGCCCTACAAGGGCGGGGGCCCCGCCATCCAGGCGGTGATTGCCGGCGAGGTGCAATTCTGTTTCGAAAACCCGGCGACGGCGATGCCGCAAGTCAAGCAGGGGACCGTCAAGGCGCTTGCGGTGACCAGCGAAAAACGTTCACCGAAGCTTCCGAATGTGCCGACGATGATCGAGAGCGGACTTCCTGATTTCGCCTTTCTGTCGTTCACCGGCGTCATCGGGCCGGCGGGGTTGCCGGCGCCGATCGTTGCCCGGCTCAATGGCGTCATCAACGAGGCACTCAAATCGCCGGAACTGGCCAGGACGCTCGAAAATCTCGCGGTCGATGTGAAGGCCGAGACACCGGCAGCGTTCGGGGCCTTCTTGAGCAGGGAAACCGCGCGACTCGCGCCGGTGATCAAGGCCGCAGTCGTGAAGGGGGAATGAGAGGCGCGCGCGAGTAGGGGTTCCGCTTTTATAGGTGGCCAAAGGCGCAACGCGCTCCAGCGCGTGCGCCGTGCCCACGCGGATGCGGCGCGCGTGGGCACGGCGCTCCTTCCGTATGTGTGGCGCGACCGTGCGTGGGATCGCGCCTTTGCCCACCCTACAGTGCGCGATCATCCCCCAATCTTCGAAAAATCGGCGACGGCGCGGGTGGCGGCGCGGATTTCGTTGAGCAGCAGCAGGCGGTTTTCGCGCAGCCTTGTGGCTTCCGGGCCGTCAGCCACGTTGACCGTGACGCTGTCGAAAAACGCATCGACATGCGGGCGCAGTTTCGCCATTGCGCGCATCGCGGCTTCGAAGTCCTCGCGCACGACCGCCGCCGAGGCTTCTTCCTTCGCCTCATCGATCGCCCGCGCCAGCGCGCGTTCCTCGTCCTGGCGATAGAACTGCGGGTCGGGCTTACCGGTGTACTGCCGGCCGTCGTTCTTCTCCTCGATGCGAATGATGTTCGTCGCGCGCCTGAATCCGGCAAGCAGGTTCTTGCCGTCCTCGGTCTCAAGAAATCTTCCGAGCGCGTCGACCCGGCGCACGATGAGCACAAGGTCGTCCTGGCCTTCCAGCGCGAATACCGCATCGACGAGATCGTGGCGCGCGCCCTGCTCGCGAAGCTGGACTTTCAGGCGATCGGCGAAGAAGGCCAGCAGATCGGGAATGAGTAATTCCTTTCTGTTGCTCGCCACGAGGCCGGTTCCGCGCTCGGCGTGCTGACGCCAGCTGAACTCGACCAGATCCCCCAACGCCAACCGCAGATTGTTGGAAAGAATGAGCCGAATGATCCCGAGCGCAGCCCGGCGAAGCGCAAACGGATCTTTCGAGCCGGTGGGCTTTTCGTTTTCGAACCAGAAGCCGACAAGCGCGTCGATTTTGTCAGCGAGGCCGACCGCAACCGAGACCGGTTCCGCCGGAACGAGATCGTCGGGGCCCTTCGGCCGATAATGATCCTCGATCGCATGCGCGACCGCTTCGTCTTCACCTTGTGCTTTCGCGTAGTACTTCCCCATCAGCCCCTGGAGTTCGGGAAACTCGCCGACGACTTCGGTCAGCAGATCCGCCTTACACAAGTGCGCCGCCCGCTCGGTATTCTCAATATCGGCATCGATCAGCCGGGCGATGTGGCCGGCCAAGGCTTCCAACCGCGCAATGCGTTCGGCTTGTGTCCCGAGCTTCTCGTGGAAAACGATGTGCTCGAATTTCGGCAGCCGCTCTTCGAGCCGCGTCTTCAAATCGGTTTCATAGAAGAATCGCGCGTCCGAAAGCCGCGCCCGGATCACGCGCTCGTTGCCGGCGACGATTGCGTTGCCGCCGTCCTCTGCCTCGGTGTTGGCAACCAGGATAAAGCGGTTGACGAGTTGCGCGGTATTGGGATCGCGCAGCACGAAACATTTCTGATTGTTGCGGATGGTGGCGCGGATCACTTCCTGCGGAATTGCGAGGAAGGGCTCATCGAAGTATCCCATCAGCACGACCGGCCATTCGACGAGCCCAGCGACCTCGGCCAGAAGATCGGCGTCCTCGACCAGCGCAAAGCCCTGGGCGAAGGCGAGGTTCTGGGCATCGGTGCGAATAATTTCTTTTCGCTGCTCGGGATCGAGCACGACTTTGGCAGCTTTGAGCTTTGCGGCGTAATCCTCAAGGCGCCGCACCCTGAATGGCGCTGGCGCCAGGAACCGATGGCCGCGCGTCACATTTGAGGCAGTGATGCCACCAACGGCAAACGGCACGATTTCCGGCTCCTCGGTCTCGGCCCCGAACGTCGCCAGGATCGAATGCAGTGGGCGCACCCAGGCGAGTGCGCCGGGCCTGGCCGAACGCTCGCCCCAGCGCATTGACTTTGGCCAGGGGAAATTCTTGAGTATTTCAGGCACGATTTCGGCGATGACCTCGATCGCGGGCCGGCCTTTCTTTTCGATGAGCGCGAGATAGAAATCGCCCTTCTTGTCGGGCTGGATTTTCGCCTGCTCGATCGACTGCAAGCCTGCAGCCTTGAGGAATCCCTGGATCGCAGCTGCGGGTGCGCCGACGCGCGGCCCCTTCTTTTCCTCCCTGAGGTCGCTCTGGCGGACCGGTACGCCCTGGATCGCCAGCGCAAGCCGGCGCGGCGTCACAAATGCTTTGGCGCCCTCATAAAGGAGGCCAGCCGCAACCAGGCGATCGGTGACCAGCCTCTTGACGTCATCGGCGGCGCGCGCCTGCATACGCGCTGGAATTTCCTCGGAAAGCAGTTCGAGCAGAAGGTCGGGCATGGGGGGTCGTCATCCTGAGGTGCGCGCCGTCACACCCTTCGACGTTCGCGTCGCCGCACCTCATGGTGACGGCGCGCGGCGCGCCTCGAATGATGACGACTGCATATTCGTGCCGTCACCCTTCGAGGCTCGCATCCGGCCAAGCGGCCGTATGCTCGCGCCTCAGGATGACGGCGGAAGTGGATCCATAGCCATCACGCCGCGCCCCCGGCCTCCGTCGCGAGCCAGGCTTCGCCGCAGCCTCGCGCCAATTCGCGCACGCGCAAGATGTAGCTCTGCCGCTCGGTGACCGATATGACGCCGCGGGCATCGAGCAGATTGAAGATGTGGCTCGCCTTGATGCACTGATCATAGGCGGGCAGCGCCATGAGATGCTGTCGTCGGTTGTGGCCTGCGACCCAGCCGGCATCGAGATATTTCTTGCACGCGGTTTCCGCCATCCTGAACTGCTCGAACAGCATTTCGGCATCGGAGAATTCGAAATTGTGGCGCGAATATTCCTTCTCGGCCTGCAGGAACACATCGCCGTAGGTAACCTTTCGTGCATCATCGCGGCCGTTGAAATTGAGATCGAAGACCCGGTCGACCCCTTGCACGTACATGGCCAGCCGTTCGAGCCCATAGGTCAGTTCGCCCGAGACCGGAGCGCATTCGAACCCCGCGACCTGCTGAAAATAGGTAAACTGCGAAACTTCCATGCCGTCGCACCAGCATTCCCAGCCCAGACCCCAGGCGCCCAGCGTGGGGCTTTCCCAATCGTCCTCAACGAAGCGGATGTCGTGAAAATTCGGATCGATCCCGATCGCGTAGAGCGACTGCAGATAGAGGTCCTGGAGGTCGCTCGGATTCGGTTTGAGGATTACCTGAAACTGATAATAGTACTGGAGTCGGTTTGGATTCTCGCCATAGCGGCCGTCTTTCGGCCGGCGGGATGGCTGAACATAAGCGGCGTTCCACGGTCTGGGTCCGAGCGCACGCAGCGTCGTTGCCGGATGGAAGGTGCCGGCGCCAACTTCCATGTCATAGGGCTGGAGAATGACGCAGCCCCAGTCCGCCCAGAACCGCTGCAAGGCGAGGATCAGCCCCTGGAACGAGCGCTCCGGCCGCAGGTGGAGAGGCAGGTCGGCGGCAGCCGTTTCCGTAGTCAAGATATCCGCCACACTCCGGTTCTGGGATCGCGGCGCAGGGTGGGAAATGTCTGCCGTGCGGGCCGATCCACCGCGCTTGCCGCCCGCCGACGGTCGATCTCGGCGTTGATGCGACGTATTTCCCTCGCCACCCAGTGCGCTACGGCGGCGACGCCAAGCGCTGCGAGCGCGATCTTGACGAGAGGCGGGATGACGAACGGCGGCACGGTCATTCTCCCTGTTTGTTCAACTGCGCGGCGTGCTGTCAATCACAAACCGTATCGAGCCCAGAGCGCGCGTGCCTCCAGCGTCGAGACGAGATCGCGGGCAAAATCGGCCCGGTCGGCAAAAAGCTCAAATGCATCGACGCCAACGCCCGGCCGCGCCCGTCCAAAGAAGCTCCGCTCGGGCGCAATAAGCGGGGTCCTGACCTCGTCGCCAAAGCGCCTGCGCATCACCGAGTGCAGGTCGCCGATCTCGTCGGCAAGTCCCAATTCGACGGCCTGCCGGCCGGGCCAATATTCACCCGAAAACAAGTCGTTTTCCGGGCCCTTGAGTTTCGCCCCGCGCCGCGCTTTCACGAGTGCGATGAAATCCTCATGGATGTGGCCCTGCACCGCCTTGAGCCGCTCGACATCCTCGGGCTTCTCCGGCAGGAACGGATCGAGCATCGCCTTGCGTTCGCCGGCTGTATAAAGCCGCCGTTCGATGCCCACTTTTTCGATCAGCTTGACAAAGCCGAACGACCCACCGACGACGCCAATCGAGCCGACAATCGATGAAGGGTCGCAGATGATCTCATCCGCCGCGCAGGCCACCATGTAGCCGCCGGAAGCGGCGACATCTTCCGCAAACGCGATGACCGGCTTGTTGTGCTGCTCGGCAAGTGCGCGGATGCGCAGGTAAATGAGATGCGACTGCACCGGCGACCCGCCGGGAGAATTGATCAGCAGGGCGACCGCGCGACAATGGCGCAGTGTGAACGCGCGCTGAAGCTGGCGTGCTACGGCCGCGAGCGTCAAGCCCGGCCGCAGCGGCGTCGAAAAACCGATAATGCCGGAAAGCCGAACCACGGGCACCACTGGGATGTCGCTGCGGAAGCGCCGAGGAAGAAGCGGCCGCAAGGTCTCTCGCGCGCTGGCGAGCAGCTGCTTGAGATGGTCCGAGATTTGCTGATCGGCCATAAGGGTCTCTTGTCCAAAATTGCTCGATATTCGGGCGCGCTGCCCAAATTCTCATCCTCCAGCCGGGTACCACGTCATAAGCCGGCCACCATTGCGGCTCAACTTACCAAATAGCAACCCTTGGGTTGTTTCCTTGCTGCTGATCCTGGAGAGGGGGGAGATCGGAAGCGATGGAGCTCGTCAAGATGTTTATGCTCATGGCCCTGATGGTGACGATAGCAGCCGCTTACCATCGCAACGGACCGCGAGAGACGGGGGACAGCCAGTCCTCTTAAGGCCGGATTAGGGTCGCGGTTCACAAAAGGCCGCGCGCAGTCCACATATTACGGGCCACACGTTAGATGGCGCGAGACGACGCGGCGTAATCTGCCGGCATTGGCGGGTTACGTGGCCCGTCCCTTTCGAAACACGGCGTCCGGGATCCGCGGGCCGCTAATCTGTCCTATGTCAAGAGCGATGCGCCCTCGCGCAAAACCGCTTCCGCCTCCGGCGTTGGCCGCCCGAGCGAATCGTTGAGGACTAAGCCGGGCAGCAGTTCAAGCGGCGTACGGCTTCCCTTGACGACGCGCACCAGAATGCGGACCGCGCTTCGCCCCGCCTTGCCATGGATGGGCAGAACCGACGGCCCGCCGAAAGCCTTATCCAGCGCTGCCAGCACTTCAAGGAGGCCGTCCGCCCGCCAGATCAGGCTCAGGGTCCCCCGCGGCCGCAGAATCCGGGCTGCGCTTGCGATCCATGCCGGCAGGGAATGCGCTGATCCGGTATGCGCGAGGGCGCGGCGGCGCTCAGGCGATGCCTGCTGGCGGACTTGGTCGCAAAACGGCGGATTCATCAATACGTGCATGGCCGAGCCGGCCGTGAGCCCGGCTTGCGCAAAGCTGCGCGCCGACGCAGTCGCGTCGAGCGTGACCGTGTGGACGCATTCGGCGAAGCCGTTCTGCCGTGCGTTCAGCTGGGCCAGCGCGGCGAGTTCCGGATCGATCTCGATGAGAGTGACGGATAGACCAGCAACGCGCCTGGCAAGCGCAAGGCCGGCGGCTCCAACGCCGGCGCCGAGATCGACGACGTGGTCGCCCGGGCGCGCCGGGCACGCCGCGGCGAGAAGGATCGCGTCATGGCCGAACCGGTGGCCCCGTTTCGGCTGCAACAGCACCACTCGGCCTGCAAGAATGGCATCCTGCGAGACCGCATCCGGAAGAGTCATATCTTGTCCGAGCGCAATTCGTGGCCAAGGCCGGCATCCATCAGCAAGCGACGCGCAATCGCGATATGGCTTTCGCGGACCAGGATCCGGCGCGGCAGGATTCCGAGCGAGCCTTCGAGCACGCTCATGTTGCGGTCGAGAACGAGATGCGGGATGGCGGCGCCGTTGAGCAACGCCTCGATCGCCGACACCAGGACCGCATCATTGGTCCGAACCAGTTCGTGCAAAGCCGGCCTCCTTCAAGGTCACTTATACCAGGGGCAATTAACGGGTACACTCTGGCAATACTTGCCCTCCCACCGGAGCGTTTCTATTGTCGCGCGTCCCTTGCCTCCCGGAGGGCTCGTTGGCCGTCGTCGTTCCTTTCGAAAGCCCCGCGCCGGCTTCCATCGCTCGCCTGATCGACCTTGTTGCCGCCGATATGGAGCGCGTCAATACTGCGATCCTGTCGAGCACCGGTTCCGACGTAGCGATGATCCCGGAAGTCGCCAACCACTTGATCACATCCGGAGGCAAGCGGCTGCGGCCGATGCTGACCCTCGCGATGTCCCGGCTCGTCGGTTACGCCGGCGACGGGCACGTGAAGCTCGCGGCCGCGGTGGAATTTATGCATACGGCCACCCTGCTGCATGACGACGTTGTCGACGAATCCGAGATGCGGCGGGGCAAGCTCGCGGCACGCCTGCTCTGGGGCAATGAAGCGAGCGTGCTGGTCGGTGATTTTCTCCTCGGCCAGGCGTTCAAGATGATGGTCGAGGTCGGCTCGCTTCACGCGCTGGAGATTCTCTCCAATGCTGCCGCGATCATTGCCGAAGGCGAGGTGATGCAGCTCGCCGCCGCCAAGGACACTGCCACTACGGAGGATGAGTATCTTTCGGTCATCCGCGCCAAAACCGCAGAGCTGTTCGCGGCCGCCTGCGAGGTCGGTCCTGCGCTTTGCATTCGCCCGCGCGACGAGCAGTCGGCGTGTCGCTCGTTCGGTATGAATCTCGGTATCGCGTTCCAGCTCGTGGACGACGCCCTTGACTACGGCGGCAAGGCAGCGAGGCTGGGCAAGAACGTCGGCGACGATTTTCGCGAAGGCAAGATCACACTTCCGGTTGTCCTCTCCTATCGCCGCGGTTCAGAGCCCGAACGCGCGTTTTGGCGGCGAACGCTTCAGCAGGGTGACGCGACCGAACCCGATCTCGAACAGGCGATCTCGCTCATGGCAAAGCACCGCGCGCTCGAAGACACCATTGGGCGCGCTCGCCATTATGGCGCGATCGCGCAGGATGCGCTCGCGCTGTTTCCGGCATCGCCCATGAAGGAGGCTCTGCAAGAGGCAGTCGAATTCTGCATCTCGCGCTCCAACTGAGCGCGGCGTGTCGTGGCTGCGCACGAACTTGTAGGGTGGGCAAAATCGCCTTGCGAGGTGCTTCGATTTGGGCAGGTCAAGGGGCGATTTTGCCCACGCTGTCCGCTCCTGAGAATTGGGACCGCGTGGGCAAACGCGCGCGAAGCTGAGCACCGCATTAACTTTCACGACACGCGTTTGCCCAACCCTACCGATCAGCCAATCGTTGTCGCTCGGACCCACCAGCCGGGGTGCCCTCGGCGTAGCACGCGTGCCGCGTCGGTTGCGGCGCGCATCGAATCGAAGAGGCCGAAGCAGGTCGCTCCGGAGCCGGACATCCGGGCGAGCCGGCACTCCGGAGTCGCGCGGAGCGCAGCAAGCGTGGCGTCCACCGACGGCTCGAGCAGGATCGCGGGCTTTTCGAGCTCGTTCGCGTGCCGTCGAAGATAGGAAAGACAGCCGTCGCGGTCCGATGGGACAGCGTCGTCGGGCCCCAGTGGGCGGCGGCCGATGGTTGAGTGGAGTTTCGAAAAAACCTCGCGCGTCGCCAAGGCAACGCCTGGATTGACCAGGACTGCAGGAAGACGAGGCAAGTCGAGCGGCGCGGAGAGGATTTCGCCGATTCCGCGCATAATCCTCGCCCGCGGATCGAGGCACACCGGCACATCGGCGCCGGTGACGCGGGCCGCCTCGCGCAGTCGAGAATCGTCAAGCGAAAGGTGGTTGGCGCGGGCAAGGAGCCGCAGCGCCGCGGCTGCATCCGCGGAGCCGCCGCCGATCCCAGCCGCCGCCGGAAGGCGCTTGGAAAGGATGAAGCGGCCGCATTTGAGAGGGTCGATCCGGTCCGCGAGCGCGCGGGCTGCCTTGAGCACGAGATTATCCGCGAGCGGACCTGTGGCGCGCGCCATTGGGCCGCGCACCGTGAGCGCCAGCTCGCGACCGAGCGTAAGGGCAAGGCTATCGCCCAGCACCGCGAAGGCAACAAGACTCTCGATATCGTGGTATCCGTCGGAGCGGCGGCCGAGTACGGCAAGCGTCAGATTGATCTTGGCCGGCGCCAGTTCATGCCGCACTACGCCACGTCTCAACCACCGCCCGGCTTCTTCGCCCGTTCGGCCGCGGCTGCCGCATCCGGAAGCCCCGATTTGAGCTTGTCCTCGATCTTGGCGAGATCGTCGGGTTCCGGGTTGAGGTCGCGCGCATGTGACCACTGGAAGCGGGCCTCCAGCACGCGGCCGGCTCGCCAGTACGCGTCGCCGAGGTGATCGTTGATTGTCGGATCCTCGGGCTTGAGCTCGACAGCGTGTTCGAGATTCTTCACCGCCTCGTCGTAATTGCCGAGGCGGTAATAGGCCCAGCCGAGCGAATCGACGATATAACCGTCGTCGGCACGCTGCTCGACGGCGCGCTCGATCATCCGCATGCCGTCATCGAGATTGACGCCCTGGTCGATCCAGGAATAGCCGAGATAATTGAGTACCAGCGGCTGGTCGGGAGAGAGTTGGAGAGCCTTCTTGAAATCGGCCTCGGCGTTGGGCCATTGCTTCGAGCGCTCGTTACAGATGCCGCGGAAATAATAGATCACCCAGTTCGACTTCTCGGTCTTCTCCAGCGAGTCGATGCCCTTGGAATAGACGTCGGCGCATTCAGCATATTGCTTGCGGCTGCGCTCGATATTGCCGAGCGCAGTGATCGCTTCAATCTCGGTCGGATCGGCCTTGATCAGTTTTTCGAGAATTGCTTTCGCCTCGTCGGTCCGATCGAGCCCGTCGAGATCGATCGCCCGTTGAATCTGCGCATTGCGGTACATCGGCGAATTGGCCGCGACCCGCTCGTAGACCTTGATCGCAAGGTCGGGTTTCTTCATCCCTTCGTAAATATCGGCGAGGGAGAGGAGCGCCATCGGATGGCCGGGTGCGAGGTAGAGAGCAAGCTGGAGGTAGATGAGGCCGAGATCCTCGCCGCCGCGCCGCCCCAGAGTCGCGCCGAGTCCATAGAGCGCTTCAGCAGCGCCTGCTTGCGGCGAATCGACCAGCGCCGGCACTCTCTGTCCAGCGTTGATCGCATTGATCGCATCCGTGATCAACGGATGGCGCGGCAACGCTTCGTCGAACGCCTTATAGACCTTGAGCGCCTCATCCTTGCTGCCCTGGCGGCTCAACTCGCTCCCATAGGCCTGCACGATCCGGAGCGCAGTAGAGTCGAGCGAATAGGCGCGCTCGAACCTTTTGAGCGCGTCCTTCTTTTGCCCCGCCAGATCGAGAATGAGGCCGGCGTGCAAATTCTTGAACAGGTTGTACCATTCCGGCCCGTTGAGCTTGTCGAGGGTGTCGATTGCCGTCTTGCTGTCGGTCGCATTGGCCTGGGTCCATGCCGATAGCAGCGCCGCAACCAGGTCGGTCACCGAGCCGCGGACCGACTGGGCGAGTTGCGCCCGCGCGGCAGCATATTGCTTCTGCTTGATCGCGCGGATGCCGAGCACCAGATGCGCAACGCGATCGGTCTTATCGAGGGCAAGGACGCGGTCCGCCAGCCGCACCGCCTCGTCCACATCGCCATTGGCGAGCACCGAGAGGAAGGCACGGCTGAGCAGTTCGCTGTTGCGGCCATCCCCGCGCAGCGCCGCGCGATAATAGGCCGATGCCGCCGCGGCATCGTGCTCGCTGGCGGCATGACGCGCGGCAAGAAAGCTGCCGGATACCGATGTTCGCGAATAGGTACTGGGGTTTTGTGCCTGAGCGACACTCGTTCCAGCCCATGACACGGCGGCGGCGGCGATGACGGGCAACGCCGCATGGCGATAGGAGGAGAGGGAGATCACGGTTCGGTCGACTCCATCTGGCGGACGGACTGTTGGCGGACGAACGCCTTCGGCGCGACCCGCGTTTATGGAAGACAATACCTGTTTAGGCCTGTGTCGCAAGAATATCCAGGGCCCCCGGCGCTGGGCCACGTTTGAAATCTTTGTTATGGCAGCATCGTGACCAGTGCCATCACATATCGGCATAATTGGGTCCGCCCCCGCCCTCCGGCGGCACCCAGGCGATATTCTGATTCGGGTCCTTGATGTCGCAGGTCTTGCAATGCACGCAGTTCGCTGCGTTGATGACGTAGCGGGGCGCTCCGCCTTCCTCCACCCATTCGTAGACTGCGGCCGGGCAATACCGAGCGGACGGCCCGCCGTATACGTCATGTTCGGAAGTTTTCTGCAATGCAGGATCAAGCACCCAAAGGTGCGGCGGCTGATCCTCTTCGTGGTTGGTGTTGGAGACGAATACCGAGGAGAGCCGATCGAAGGTAATCTTGCCATCCGGCTTAGGGTAGCGCATCGGCTGCGATCGGGCGGCAGACTGCAAGGTTGCCCAATCCGGTTTCCCGTGTCCGAGCGTTCCGAACGGCGAAAATCGGAATAGGCTGTTGGTCCACATGTCGAGCCCGCCGAGCGCAATGCCCGCATAGCTGCCGAACCTTGACCACAGCGGCTTGACGTTTCGCACCGGCCACAGATCGCGGCCGATATCCGAACCGCGCCAAGCTGCTTCGTAGTCCACAAGCTCGTCGTTGCCGCGACCGGCTCGCAGCGCATCGGCGGCCGCATCGGCGGCGAGCATGCCTGAGAGAATCGCGTTATGGCTGCCCTTGATGCGCGGCACGTTCATGAATCCGGCCGCGCAGCCGATGAGCGCACCGCCGGGAAAGACGAGCTTCGGTACCGATTGATGCCCGCCCTCCGTGAGGGCACGCGCCCCATAAGCGAGGCGCTTGCCGCCCTCGAAGGTTGCGCGCACAAGCGGATGCGTCTTGAAGCGCTGAAATTCCTCGAATGGGGAGACATAGGCGTTTGAGTAATTGAGGTGAACCACGAAGCCGACCGCCGTCAGGCCGTTATCCAGGTGATAGAGGAACGAGCCGCCGCCGGTGCGGTTGTCGAGCGGCCAGCCTAATGTGTGCTGGACCAGACCAGGCCGCCGCCGCTCGGGGGCGACCTGCCAAAGCTCTTTGAGGCCGAGCCCGAACTTTTGCGGCTGGCGGCCGCCTTCGAGGCCGAAGCGCGCGAGCAGGATTTTGCTCAAGCTGCCGCGTGCGCCCTCTGCGAACAGGGTGTATTTCGCCCTGAGTTCCATGCCACGGGCAAAGCTGTTCTTACGGCTGCCATCCTTGGCGATGCCCATGTCGCCGGTTGCGATCCCGTTGACCGCGCCATTGCTGCCGAACAGCACCTCGGCGGCCGCAAAACCCGGATAGATATCGACGCCAAGCGCCTCCGCTTTGCGGCCTAGCCAACGGCACACATTGCCGAGCGAGACGATGTAATTGCCGCGATTGCTCATGAGCGGCGGCATGAGAAAATTCGGCACACGCAGCGCGCGATTGGGTCCGAGGATGTAGAAACGGTCGTCGGTCACTGCAGTCTTGATCGGGGTGTCCTCGCTGCGCCAGTCCGGCAACAGCCGGTCGATCCCGATCGGATCGATGACAGCGCCTGAGAGGATGTGAGCGCCGACTTCGGAGCCTTTTTCGACGACGACGACCGAGGTGTCGGGTGCGCGCTGCTTGAGCCGAATCGCCGCCGCGAGCCCAGCCGGACCCGCGCCGACGATCACAACGTCGAATTGCATCGCCTCGCGCGGGGGTAGGTCTTGTGCACTCACGGTTCGATCGACCATCGAGGTGTTTGTTGCGCTTCTGGACATGGCATAGATAGCGGCTGACACCTGCGGTGCAATCATGATTTCGGATCGGCAAAGGGCTGCTTTGGACCTGTTGGCCTTCTATCGGGAATCAGGCGTCGATGTCGTCGTAGGCAACGAGCCCGTCGATCGGTTTGCGAAAGAGCCGCCAAATGCCCGTGACAGCGCCGCGGCTCCCTCGCATAGCGCCGACGGTGCTGCGGGGGAGGCCGGCAGTGAGCAGCGGCGGTTGCATCAAGCGGGTGCTGCGGGGGCCGGCGCGCCTGCAGTAATCGCTGCGGACCGGCGGCGCCGGCCCGAACCTTCCATGCCCCCACCCTTACATTCCCCGCAAGTGGGGGAGGGGCTAGGTGGGGGTGGAGCGCCGTCGCCGGTTGCTGTTCCACCGGAGGCCGCCGTCATGGCTGCGCGCGAGGCGGCGCGCACTGCCGCAAGCCTCGAAGAGCTGCGGGCGATGCTTATGCGCTTCGACGGTTGTCCGTTGAAACGGACCGCCACACAACTCGTATTCGCCGACGGCAATCCGAAATCGCGGGTGATGCTGGTGGGAGAGGCGCCCGGCAGCGAGGAAGATGTTCAGGGGCTGCCCTTCGTCGGCCCTTCCGGCAAGCTGCTCGATCGGATGCTGGCGGCAATTGGGCTCGACCGGACCGGCGTTTATATCGCCAACGTCGTGCCTTGGCGGCCGCCTGGTAACCGGACGCCCACCCCCCAGGAAACGGCGATCTGCCTGCCGTTCACGTTGCGGCAGATTGAGCTTGCCGATCCGGACGTATTGGTTTGCCTGGGCAGCCCCGCGACCCAGACGCTGCTCTCGCTCAAAGAGGGCATCACCAAGACCCGCGGGCGCTGGTTCAAGTTTCACACCGGCAGCCGCGAGATTCGCGCGCTCCCGACGCTGCACCCTGCTTACTTGCTGCGTCAGCCGGTTTCGAAGCGGCTCGCCTGGCGCGATTTCCTGGCCATCGAAAAAGCGTTGGCGATCTGATTGTTACTGCGCGAGACCGGCGACCTTCGCCACTTGGCCGAGGCGATCGTATTCCGCACGAAGTCGTCGCGCGAGTTCCGCAGGCGTGCTGGAGGCGGGCTCCGAGCCTTGTTCGATCACTTGCGCCCGAAGTTCTTCCGAAGCGACTGCTTGGGCAACCGCAGCGCTTAACTTTTCCACGATCGACTGCGGCTTCTGGCCGAGCGTCTGGCCAAGTTTCGGCGCGAGAATCCGCGCCAGGATATCGGTGGCCGATCCCGGCACCTCCGGCGTCATGAGGCGAATCGGTTTTTCGGGATAAGGGCCCGCTTGCTGCGCCGATGCGCCGTCAGGAAAACCCCCAAGCGCCAGTATGAGAACCGCCGCAGCGGCCACGCATGTTTGCTTCATGTTTCCTCCCGGAGTCAGATGTCAAATGTCACGTGTCAGGATAGCTGATATCTGACATCTGATCTCCGTCATCTGACCTCTGTCTCTGACCGCTGTCATCTGATCTCTGTCATCTGGCCTCCGGCCGGATCAGCGCCCAGCCGATGCGCGCGAGCGGCAGCCGGCCTTGCACCGGGCGATCGAAGCCCTGCGGCAGTTCGGGCACGATTTCCGGAAACCGCGTCTTGATGTCGGACGGCGGCGTTCCGGAAGTGTCATTCGTCGGCCACACGAGAATGGCGCCCTTCGATCTGATGTCGTTGAGCGCGATCCAAGGCGAGCGCTCCGGCATGGCATCGAAGAATAGAGCCGGGCGGCTCGGCGCGTAGATGGAAACGAGCGCCGCAGTGCGCGGCTCGCCGGCAATGATCTGTAACGGCGCGCCGAGGCGGCGCTGAAAGCTGTCGGCGAAGAAGTGGGCGGTCGCGGATGCCGGCTGATCGACTCCGGTGTCAATTCCCAGCCACGGCAATCCGAGCAATCCCAGAATCGTGATTGCCGGCGGCGCCAACAACAGGGCGAACCAAGCCGAAATGATCGCGTGTTGGCGAGCGAGTTCGATCTTGGTGTCGGCTGCGACGATGACGGCAAGCCCCGAGAGGACGACCAGCATCGCCACGCCGCCGAGCGGCCGAGGCGATCCGATCAGGACGGCGATGGTTGTGGCTGCGAGCGCCGGCGCAATCGCGAAGAAATAGACGAAGTATCGAGCAAATGACTTGACCGGTCGCCGCATCACGAACGGCGCCGGCTCCGGCTTTGCCCACGGCAATCCGGCTACCAGCACGACGATCACGGCAAGCCCCGCATGCACCGCGAGAATGAGTCCTATCTGCTCGAACCACGCACCGAGAGGTGCCGCGATGGATCGCGGCACTCGCAGCTGAGGCAGAATGGACAGCGCATGATTTTCCGGCCGAAGCAGCCAGAACAGATGCGGGGATATCACGATCGCCGCTCCGACCGCCGCAAGCCACGGTTCGATCGACCGGAGGGTCGAGCGCGCGCGGCTGTTCGCAATCGTGAACAGCGCGAGGAGAGCCGCGAACAGCAGGCCCGCATAGGTGGTCAGCACGAGAAGGCCGGTTTCGACTGCAAGGGCATACCAATAGTATTGGCGCCGCTCGCCGACTGCTCGCCAGTAATGGAGCAGCATGAGCGCCCATAGCGGCATGGCGAGAACGGCCGCACCGAATTCGGAGGTCGGCAACGTGAAGGCAAAAATGCCGACCATTAGCAGCACGGCCATGGCGGCATGGTGCGCGCCCACGATGGAGCGCCCGAGCAGGAACACAGCCCAGTAGGTGACGAAAACGCAAATCTGCGAGAGGACATACACGCCCACGGCGTGCCTGCCGGCTAGGTCGAAGGCAATCTCGGCAAGCCAGGAAGCGAGCGGCGGACCCAGGTAGCTGCCGAGTTGAAGCTGGTGCCCGACTGCGATCACGAGCGGCAGTTCGCCGGGCGGCGCCCCATAAAACAGCGCAGGAACGAAAGTCCACAGCGTCGCCTGCACGAGCGCGGCGGATAAAACCGCGAGTGCCGGATTCGAGCGCAGCAGCTCGACGAATATGGATACGTAAAGCATCGCGCGGGCTGGGTTCAGAGCGGCAGGCTGGGAGGAATTTCGTCGGCATCCGGCCCGATCGGCTCGCCGAGCTTTGCCGCGACCGGCGCGAACGATCGCCTGTGGTGGATCGTTGGTCCGAGCCGCTCCAGCGCCTCGTAGTGCTCGGGCACGCTGTAGCCCTTGTGGCGCTCGAAGCCGTAGCCCGGATGGGCAAGGGCCAGCCGGGTCATGAGGCGATCGCGCGTTACCTTGGCCACGATCGAGGCGGCGGCAATCGAGACGATGATGGCGTCCCCGCTGACAACGGGCTCGCACTCGCAGGAAATGTCGATGCGGAGCGGGCCATCGACGAAAACCAGCTTGGGACGCACCGGCAGCGATTCCACGGCGCTCGCGAGCGCCCACAGCGAGGCACGCAGGATATTGTCGCGGTCGATTCGTGATGGCGGCGCAATTGCGATTGCGACTTCGGCGCTCGCGCAGATCTTTGCATAAAGCCGCTCGCGCGTCGGCGGATCGAGCTTCTTCGAATCATCGAGCCCGCGGGGGATGCGCTGCGGGTCTAGGACAACGGCTGCGGCCACAACCGGCCCGGCAAGCGGGCCGCGGCCGGCCTCATCACAGCCGGCGATCGGCCAGATGCCGCGCTTGAGTGCCGCTCGCTCGCGGCGGAAGCTCGGTCGCAGCGGCGGCTCGCCGAGCGGCAGGCGTGCAGCACCATTGACGGCGGTTGTTCGACTCATGCCGCGATGGTGCCGAGGCCGGCCGCAGAGTCAACAGCACTGCGCGCTGGCTCCTGTCGTGCGCCTCAGGTGTGTTTCGCCCGCCGCCAACACCCGGAGTTCACACTACCTCGACTCGGGCACGATGGGCGGCCGCGTTAGCAAGGCGCCGGTCGCCGCTTCTGCGGGAATTGCGGACAAGAAATGCTCGGCCGCGTACATCTGTTGATGACCGGTGCCGACATTACGCGCGACGGCGGATTCTGTAGGGTGGGCAAAGGCGCGCTTGCGCGCCGTGCCCACGCGTCCGAGGCGCTGATGTCCCACTATCGGCGTGCCAGCATCGAAGGCGGACTATATTTTTTCACCGTCACCCTCGCCGACCGGTCAAGCGATCTGTTGGTGCGATACATT
>DATBHB010000024.1:0-30514 GCA_036557705.1 Xanthobacteraceae bacterium | reverse complement strand
CTTAACCTCAATCTGCCGCCGCAACCTCCGCCACGCATCAGCGCCCCGATGATCCCCACTCAGGTTGCGGCTCAACCCCTGTAGTGGAGATTTTCGCTGTCCGCCCATTGATTCTACTCAGCTTTTTCCGTGAGTAGAGAAGTTGGGCTAACGTCTGCGGGCGCGATCTCCGCCGCCGGTGCCGCCGAGCTTCAGCGGCCGGCTATGCCCGCCGGTCGGGATCAAGAAAGGTCGCCGATTTACGCGACCAGTAGTCAGGCTTGCGGACAGCTGGCCGCCGAAGATTGGGTATCTCGGCATGCTCGTCGAACAGTTCGGCAAGTTTCTCAGTCATGGCGCCGCCGAGTTCCTCCGCATCCACAATCGTCACAGCGCGGCGATAATAGCGCGTCACATCGTGGCCGATGCCGATTGCGATCAGTTCGACGGGCGAACGCGTTTCAATGTCGCCGATGACCCAGCGAAGATGACGCTCCAGATAATTGCCGGGATTGACCGATAGCGTCGAGTCATCGACCGGCGCTCCGTCTGAAATCATCATCAAGATGCGACGCTGCTCGGTGCGAGCGAGCAGCCGTTTGTGGGCCCAATCGAGCGCCTCCCCGTCGATATTTTCTTTCAGCAGACCCTCGCGCATCATCAGGCCGAGGTTCTTGCGTGCCCGGCGCCACGGCGCGTCGGCAGACTTGTAGATGATGTGGCGCAGATCGTTGAGGCGGCCCGGATTGGTAGGCTTGCCGGCGGCAAGCCAGGCTTCCCGCGACTGTCCCCCCTTCCAGGCGCGCGTGGTGAAGCCGAGAATCTCAACCTTGACCCCGCAGCGTTCGAGCGTGCGCGCCAGAATGTCGCCGCAGGTCGCCGCCACCGTGATCGGACGCCCGCGCATCGACCCCGAATTGTCGAGCAGGAGCGTGACCACGGTGTCGCGGAAGTTCATCTCCTTCTCTTGCTTGAACGAGAGCGGATGCAGCGGATCGATGATGACGCGCGAGAGCCGCGCCGGATCGAGCAATCCCTCTTCCAGGTCGAACTCCCAGGCGCGGTTCTGCTGCGCCATCAACCGGCGCTGCAGCCGGTTGGCGAGGCGTGCGACCACACCCTGAAGATGCGAGAGCTGCTTGTCGAGATAGCCGCGCAGCCGGTCGAGTTCCTCCGGCTCGCATAATTCATCCGCCTCGACAATTTCGTCGAAACGCGTGGTGAAGGGCCGATAGTCGGGACCCCGCGGCTCGTTCAATCCATGCCGGCGCTGCCGCCGCGGTTCGGCAGGGGATTCGGAATCGCCCATGTCGGCCTGGTCGGATATTTCCGCCATGGCTTCGGCCGATTCGGCGGTGCTCTCCGACATTTCCTCGCCCGAAGCCTCGGCTTCATCGATCTGGGCCTGCGCGTCGTCCGCCTCCTCTCCTTCGCCCTCTTCGCCGGATTTTTCCTTGCGCTGGTCCTGCTCGCCCTCGGCGCCTTCTTCGTCGTCCGCTTCGGAGCTGCGATCCTCGCCCATATCGAGGTCATCGAGGAGATCGTGGACGACATCGCCGAACCGGGCCTGGTTGTCGATGAGCTTTTCGAGCCGGTCGAGATTGCGCCCGGCCCGGTCCTCGATGAGGGGGCGCCAGAGATCGACGACGCGTTTGGCGGCGGCCGGCGGCACCATCCCGGTTAGGCGTTCGCGCACCATCATGGCGATCGCCTCTTCGATCGGGGCATCGGCGCGGTCCGATACCTCGTCGAACTTGCCGCGATGAAAGCGGTCGTCAATCATGGCGGCGAGGTTCCTCGCCACGCCGGACATGCGGCGGGCGCCGATCGCTTCGACCCGCGCCTGCTCGACGGCATCGAACACTGCTCGTGCGGATTGTCCGCCGGGAACGAGCCTGCGGTGGACCTTCGGATCATGGCAGGCGAGCTTGAGAGCAATCGCATCGGCATGACCGCGCACGATCGCGGCTTCGTTTGCGGTGAGCCGGCGCGCCGGCTCAGGCAGCCGCGCCTTGCCGCCGACGATGCCGGGACGCTCGGCCGCAAATGCGACTTCGAGATCGTGCCTGCGCGCAATCGCCCGCATGCAGCCGGTGACCGCCCGCTTGAACGGCTCGGTCGGGCTTTCTCTGGCGCTCGGGTTCTTGGGTTTGATGTTGGAGGACATTTCTTGTGATCAGCTCAGCGCCACGTTCACTGACGACTCCGGCAGTTCAGTCCCGAAACAGCGCTGATAGAACTCGGCGACGATCGGCCGCTCCAACTCGTCGCATTTGTTGACGAAGGTAAGCCGAAACGCGAAGCCGATATCTTTGAAGATTTCGGCGTTCTCGGCCCAGATGATGACCGTGCGCGGGCTCATGACGGTCGAGAGATCGCCGTTGACGAAGGCATTGCGGGTCAGATCGGCAACGCGAACCATCTTGCCTACGATTTCGCGGCCGGCATCGGTACGGTAGTGCTTGGCCTTGGCCAGCACGATCTCGACTTCATTGTCGTGGGGCAGGTAATTGAGCGTGGTGACGATGGACCAGCGGTCCATCTGCGCCTGATTGATCTGCTGCGTCCCGTGATAGAGGCCCGAAGTGTCGCCGAGGCCGACCGTGTTTGCGGTCGCGAACAGGCGGAATGCCGGATGCGGCCTGATCACACGGCTCTGGTCCAGCAACGTCAACCGGCCGGAGGATTCGAGCACCCGCTGAATGACGAACATTACGTCAGGCCGGCCGGCGTCATACTCGTCGAAACAGAGGGCCACATTGTGCTGATAGGCCCAGGGCAGGATTCCGTCGCGGAACTCGGTCACCTGAACGCCGTCGCGGATGACGATCGCGTCCTTGCCGATCAGGTCGATACGGCTGATGTGGCTGTCGAGGTTCACGCGCACGCACGGCCAATTGAGCCGCGCCGCCACCTGCTCGATATGCGTCGACTTTCCGGTGCCGTGATAGCCGGCCACGATAACCCGGCGGTTGTGGGCAAAGCCCGCCAGGATGGCGAGGGTAGTCCCGCGGTCGAAGCGATAATCGGGATCGATATCGGGAACGTGCTCGTCGGCCTCGGAATAGGCCGGTACTTCGAGGTCGGTATCGATCCCGAACAGCTGCCGGACCGAAACCTTCATGTCCGGCAGCCCGGTAATCTCTTCTTGCATCGCGGCAGTCAAGTCGTCCTCCGTGATCTCGGAACGAACCG
The DNA here is from genome assembly GCA_036557705.1 of Xanthobacteraceae bacterium. Classification (GTDB taxonomy): domain Bacteria; phylum Pseudomonadota; class Alphaproteobacteria; order Rhizobiales; family Xanthobacteraceae; genus VAZQ01. The sequence goes on along the minus strand of DATBHB010000024.1, from coordinate 27,340 downwards.
AGACCCCAGTCGGTTCGATTGCGCGGCTTCGGATGGGCCGGGAACTTAGCAGAATCGGGAACGGCCGGGGATACGGGCTGTGACGGTGAGCCGGAACCCTCCCGGAGGGCTACCGAAAACCCACCGACTTCAGGTAGTTATACGCTTGTATGATCTCGCGCAATTTGCCTTCTGCGGATCGGTCGCCGCCGTTGGCGTCGGGGTGATGACGCTTAACCAGAGCCTTGAAACGGATCTTGACCTCCGCCGTAGTGGCCTCCGGTTCAAGGCCCAGCACATCGAGCGCCTGCCGTTCGGCGTTGCGGATGACCCGGGTTTCGCGGCGCCGCAGGTGCTCGCCGTCGGCAGCCGCGCCAAAATGCCGAAACAGGCCGAGCGGGTCGGCGACGCTGTCGAGGTCGGGCGGGAACCGAGCCGAATAGGAACGCGCTGCGGCCCTTCCGCCGTTCATGCCCATCTTCCAGGTCGGCCGATGGCCGATCAACGCGTCCTTTTGGTATCGCGCGATGTCGTCCTCACTCATGCCGGCGAAGAAATTATACGAGTGATTGTATTCCCGTACGTGAGTGAGGCAGAACCGCCAGTACTCGTTTGCCCGCAGGCGACCCTTTGGGGCGCGATGGGTCGCCGCAGCCTTGCAGCCGGGCCATTCGCAGCCCGGGTGCTCGGCACGCAGGCGCCGGTCCTGGTCGGGCTTGACCCTGATGCAATCGAAAAGCGGCGAGTCGTATTTCATGATCGTTCATTATGGTAAGGCTTGGCCTCATCCCGCAAGACTTGACAGCCGCGATTCGATTGATTTTCCGGATAGATCAATATTGCGCAGCCGCGTGCCAGCGGCTAAGCGGCCACATGACCAGACGGGATCGTATGATCGAAATGCTGATGAGGGCATTTGCCCCCGCGAGTCTCGACATCGCCGACGAGTCGCACCTGCATGCCGGACACGCAGGCCACCGGCCCGGCGGCGAGACTCACTATAGGGTGCATATCGTATCGGAGAGCTTCAAAGGGAAGAGCCGGCTCGATCGTCACCGGATGGTCAACGCGGCGCTCGCCAGCGAGCTTGCGGGTGGAGTGCACGCACTCGCCATTCATGCGAGCGCCCCGGGGGAGGCAGAACAGTAGCTGGCCATCGATGGCGCAGCCACGGATCTTCCGCGATCCGTCGATCTTGGAAATGCAAGGTTTGTCTAAGTATATACACGTATTGACAACGCCTGTCGAGCAGCATATGTCCTGCTCGCTGAGTTGCATGGAACTGTTCGATGCCCCGCACGCGTGCCTTCAAGTCAGGAAACAGTCAGGCTGTTCGCATTCCCGCGGAGCTTGCCTATTCTGATACGAATATCGATCTGGAAGTCACCCGGCTTGGAGACGTAATTACCATCTTTCCGGCGCGCACCAGCCTCAAGGAAGCGGTTGCCAAATTGCGTCGCATGCCCAAACCTCGCCGCGTGGAGAGAAGAGAGCCGATTGAAATGCCCGAGCGCGGCGACTAGCTGCCGGTACGGGATTGTGGCCTATCTCATCGACACCAACATCGCCATTCATGCGCGTGACGGCACCGAGGCCGTTCTTGCCAAATTGGCCGAACATGACGGTGAGGTGCTGCTCTCGGCCTTGAGCCTCGCAGAGTTGCAACGTGGGCTCTACAGGAACCCGGCAACGACGGCTCTGCGGCAGGCTCGGCTAGCCGTTCTGCTTCGCAGCATACCGGTTATTCCGTTTGACGCATCCGCCGCCCACGCCTATGGCCGGATCATTGCCGAATGCGGCTGGGCAAAGGGGCGCGATTTCGATCGAATGATCGCCGCGCACGCGATCAGCAGCGAGTCGGTTCTAGTGACCAACAACGAGCGTGACTTCGGGGATATCCCAGGACTCGCGATGGAAAATTGGCTCAGCTACTAGGATTGCGCAGCATTATCGCCCAATTCAGTCGTTTGTTTCTCCGTGCAGTTCCGCTTTGGAGCCATCGGTGTTTTCAAAGGTTACAGTCACCTCATTGCCCTCGAAGTTAAGCGTCCAGGTCTGAGTTTCACTGTGTCCCAAAATCCGGCGCTCCAACGCAAATGTATGCTCATTGAGCCAGCGTCCCTTGGCGGCGTTGATTCCGTAAAAAGCCGGCGGACTCTTCCGAAAAATCCCCTCAAGTCCCATCAGGCCGGAAAATCGTAGCGTGGGAAGCTCTGGCCTGCCGGTCTTGGTAGTGAACTCCCATGAGGAATCCGAATCGAAGAAATTCAACGTAAAGGTCCTCACGCGCAGCTCGTTGTCGCTCAACCGATAGATTTTACCCGATATTGCCTTCGCCAATTCAGGGGTGCCGCCGACAGGGGAAGGCTTTTCCGTGGCGGCTTGACGAATCGAAGCAGCAAGCAAGGACCTTGCGATTGGATCAGGAGGCAATGGTGCGTCGGACTTGACCGAATTGGCGATGTCATCGACCAACCTGGAGGTCGGATAGAACTCATCATCCCGTAAGGCGCCCGTCATTACGGCAACGATATCCAGTTTAGGAATTACAAGGATCATTTGTGAGTGCCGGCCGAGCGCCATATAGGCTCCCTTTTCGGGAAGCGACCACCACAAGTTTGAATAGTGGAGTCCGAAGGTCGCCGAAACGCTTCCTTCTTTCACCCTGTCGACCCATGACGATGGAATGATCTGCTTTCCGTCCCAAATCCCGTTGTGAAGGTAGAGATAGCCAACCCTTGCCATGTCGTGAGGCGACAGGAAGAGCCCGGCTTCGCCATCGGTGACACCCTGTGCATCGACGCGTCCCCACTGGGCGCTCTTAATGCCAAGCGGTGCAAATAGCTCCTTTTTTGCAAAGTCGAAGGCGCTTTGTCCGGTCTTCTTGGTGATCAAGGCAGACAGCACATAGGGGTTGCCGCTGTTGTAATAAAATTTGGTTCCCGGCGTGCTTGACATCGGCTGATTCAGCACGAACTCGGTGCGGTCCGGACTCTTATACATCCGCATGATTGTCTCATCGGGAGTATATGCTTTCTCCTGCCAGGCTATGCCCGAGGTCATGTCCAGGAGGTTCTGAATCGTTATCGCTTTTTTATTTTCATCGACATTCAAAACAGGCTTGTCAGAAAACAGGTCTAGTATCGGATGGTCAACGCTGTCCACGATGCCGTGTTGCAGTTCGATGGCGGTCAGTGTGCTGACGACGCTTTTCGTCACCGATCTAAGATCGTGGCTGATGCCCGCGACATAGGGGGCATAGTAGGCTTCAGCCACAATCTTTCCGTGTCGGATGAGCATCAGGCTGTCTTGCCTGTAGGTCCCAACGGTTTCTATCAGCCGCGCAAGGCTGGCTGAATCCAGGCCTTGCTCCTCAGGCGTGGAAGTCTGCCACGCTTTCGTTGGCCAGGGAGTTTCCGAAGAACCTTGTCCATCAGGCTCCTGCGCAGAGGCATCGCATCCGACAAAACACTGCAATGCAGCGAGCAGCGCAGCCATTATGGATTTTCTGAAACACATGGCGGCCTCTCCAGCAACGCCTTCGCACCCTGCCTTGAGGCAAGATCATTATCACAAATTACGTTGAGTTCGGTTGCCGCGCCAGCCCGAAAGACGAACGTCGTCGGGCGGAGAACACAGAATTTGTCGCCCGTTGGAACGTGATATCGATGGAAGATCAGGATCGAGCGTCGGCCGCGGACAGATCGGCAGCGTTCTCCGCCGGATCGTGCTTGGCGTGCCATCTCGGACCGGGACCGCGCATATAGTGCTGCTCGGGCCGATAGGGGTCGACAAGGTCTCGGAGCGCCCGCATCAGAGTTGCCAGGTCCTCGGCAAGACCGTCATCCATGTGTTCGCGAGGAGGTCGGAACAGGGCGTTTGGGCTTGCCATCGTGGCCTCCTGTTGACCCGCCCCGACCGGCATGCTCGGCTCACGCCTTGGTCGCCGTTGGGGGATTTGCGGTTCGCCAGATCGTCCGCCCGGTTTATTAAAATCTGGTATGAATTCGCCGCGCCTTGCGCTCACCGGCCAGCATGCTTGCCGGACCGTTACGAAACAGCCGAGCATGGTTCGGGGCGCGCGCCGACACCCCCAGGCTTGAGCCGCGTCGAAGACGCGCGTAACCGCGCGTTAGGCGCTATGGCGAGCGTCGGAGGAGGCACGCGCACGTCATCATGACGACGCTTGCGGTTGCGGCCGTGGCTCGTTACATCCGCCGCCAATCCCCGACACTCGGCGTCAATTGGGCGCCCAATCATGAGGCAGGGCGTTTCATGGCCCGTCAGTTCATCTATCACATGCAGGGGCTCTCGAAGACCTATCCGGGCAACCGGAAAGTGCTCGATAACATCAGCCTCTCGTTCTACCCGGATGCCAAGATCGGCGTGCTCGGCGTCAATGGCTCCGGCAAGTCGACGCTGCTGCGCATCATGGCCGGCCTCGATACCGAGTTTGCGGGGGAGGCCTGGGTGGCCGAAGGCGCGCGCGTGGGATACCTCGAACAGGAGCCGCAGCTCGATCCCTCGCGCTCCGTGCGCGATAACGTGCTCGACGGAGTCGCGCCGCAGAAGGCGATCCTCGACCGCTACAACGAGCTTGCCGTCAATTACTCCGATGAAACCGCCGACGAGATGACCAGGCTTCAGGACGAGATCGAAGCCAAGGGGCTGTGGGACCTCGACTCCAAAGTCGACCAGGCCATGGATGCGCTGCGTTGTCCGCCCGACGACGCCGACGTAGCGAAACTCTCCGGGGGCGAAAGGCGCCGCGTCGCGCTCTGCCGGCTGCTGCTCGAAGGGCCCGATCTCCTTCTGCTCGACGAGCCGACGAACCATCTCGACGCCGAATCCGTGCATTGGCTGGAAGGTCATCTGCGCAACTATCCGGGCGCGATCCTGATCGTCACCCACGACCGCTATTTCCTCGACAACGTGACCGGCTGGATTCTCGAACTCGATCGCGGTCGCGGCATACCCTATCAAGGCAACTACACGGCGTGGCTCGCCCAGAAGCAGAAGCGCCTCGAGCAGGAGGGCCGCGAAGAGGAAGCCCGCCAGCGCACGCTCGCCCGCGAGCGGGAATGGATCGCGGCGTCGCCGCGCGCCCGCCAGGCAAAGTCAAAGGCCCGCTATCAGCGCTACGAGGACCTGGTCAAGCAGGCCGCCGAGAAGCAGGTGCAGAGCGCCCAGATCATCATTCCGGTCGCCGAGCGGCTCGGGCAGAACGTCATCGACTTCGAGCATTTGCGCAAGGGCTATGGCGACAATCTTCTCATCGACGACCTCACCTTCAAGCTGCCGCCCGGTGGCATCGTTGGCGTGATCGGGCCCAACGGCGCCGGCAAGACCACGCTGTTCCGGATGATCGTCGGCCAGGAGAAACCGGACGTTGGGAGCATCAGGGTCGGCGAGTCGGTGCATCTCGGCTACGTCGATCAGTCGCGCGACACGCTCGCCGGCAGCAAGACCGTGTGGGAGGAAATCTCCAATGGACAGGACATCATTGCGCTGGGCAAGCGCGAGGTGAATTCGCGTGCCTATTGCTCGAATTTCAACTTCAAGGGCGCCGATCAGCAGAAAAAGGTCGGGCAGCTCTCGGGCGGCGAAAGAAACCGCGTGCATCTCGCCAAGATGCTGCGATCGGGTGCCAACCTTCTGCTGCTCGACGAGCCGACCAACGATCTCGACGTCGAGACGCTCCGCGCGCTCGAAGAGGCGCTTGAGGATTTTGCCGGCTGCGCCGTCATCATCAGCCACGACCGCTGGTTTCTCGACCGTATCGCAACCCACATTCTCGCCTTTGAGGGCGACAGCCATGTGGAATGGTTCGAAGGCAATTTCGCCGACTACGAGCAGGACAAGATGCGGCGGTTGGGCACCGACTCGACCGTCCCCCACCGGATCAAGTACAAGAAGTTCTCGCGTTGATGCTTGCGCGGCGCCCTTCGATATTGCAGCGGCCTTGGTCCGGGGAATTGTTGCGCAAGACAAGGAGGAAGCAGAAGACATCATGCACTCGGAGAGAGCGATTGCGATGCTGCTCGCCTCAGCCCTGATAGCGGCTCCGCTCGGGCTTACGGCCGCGCAAACGCCCGCGCCCGCGAAGAAATCCGGAACCGCCGGTGCGGCGCCGCAAGGCTCCAGGCCCGCAGCCGGCGGTGCCTCCGGCGCGGCCGCCGAGGCAGGTCCGAGCGCGACCTCGGCGGTCTATGGAGATTGGGTGGTTCGCTGCAGCCAACAGGCAAAAGCGCGCGTCTGTGAAGTCGCCCAATCCATCTATTTGCAGGGTCAACAGAACCCGATCGCGTTGATCGCGATCGGTCGGGAAAAGGACAACGATCCGATCCGTTTGGTATTGCAGGTTCCGCTGAACGTCACCGTGTCCGCGCGGGCAACGATGTCGCTTAGACAGGGCGAACCGCCGATTGAACTTAAATTCGAACGCTGCATTCCGGCAGGCTGCTTTGCCATGCTTCAGCCGGCCGAGGAGGCGGTGCGGCGGCTGCGCGCGCACTCCGATCCCGGCCGCATTACTTACAAGGACGCAGCCGACAAGGATGTCGGCTTTCAATTCTCGCTGCGCGGGCTCTCCCCGGCCCTTGACGCCTGGTCAAAGGGTTAAAGCGAATTCGGATGAATTTGCGCGCATTCCGGTCGGGTTGCATCAAGTAGCGGGAGGGCAACTCGCGTGCCGCGAGCGCCACCTCTCCCCGCTTGCGGGGAGAGGTCGCCGCCGAAGGCGGCGGGTGAGGGGCTCCCACCAGAGCTCGGCTCCTGGATAGCGCCCCTCACCCGGATCGCTGACGCGATCCGACCTCTCCCCGCAAGCGGGGAGAGGTAACTAAGCCTCGGCGGCGCCGCTGCGCTTTGCCCGGACCTTGGAGGCGATCGGTCCAGTATCGCCGACGTCTTCCACGTAATAGACCTCGTCGCCGCGGCGAAGTTGCTCGAAATCTCCGGTCAGCACCGAATTGCGATGGAAATAGAGGAGCCCGCCCTCTTTCGTGAGCAGAAAACCGAATTCTCCGCCGCCGTCGATATCGGCCACCTGGCCGAGCGACTGATTTTCCGAGTCGTGATGGGGGGCCTTGGTGCGGCCTTCGCGCTGCTCCTTGAGATCGAGCAATTGCCGCTCGGCCACGCGAAATGCCTCGATGATGGCCTTGTGCAGGTCGGGGTGCTTGTATTTTCGCAACAGGTGGTCGGGCTCATGGCTGACCACGAGATCGCTGCGGCCGGGAATTCCGAGTTCGATGCGAACGACCGGCGGGATGGTGCCGGTCACGTCCTTGGCGCGCTGGTCGATCCGGACCCGGCAGGAGGCGAGCCGCTCGTAGATCTTTTCCAGGTGGGCAACGCGGGCCCGGATTTCATTCTCGGCACGTTCCGATCTCTCGATGTTGTGAAAGGCGATCTCAAGCGGCACCTGCATGAAGGTTGCTCCTTACCTTTGTCGCTTTTGGGCGCTTCCTTGACTCCCCTTAACGTCGCGCCGGATTGAATCGTTGCGGCAGGCGCGAGGCGCCAAAAGGCTTCTCTCCGAGGATGTTCGAATGACAGCTACAGCACTGCGACTGTCCGGTCGAATGGTTGAACTCCTATGTGCGGCGACAGCCGCGCTATGGCTTGCGGCTTCCGGTTCGGCTGCCGCTGCAGCCGCCGACTCCGCCTTCACGCGTTGGCTGGAGGCGCTGTGGCCGGAGGCGCAAGTCATGGGTATCACCCGCGAAACTTTCAATGCCGCCACCCGCGGCCTCCAACCCGACCTGAGCCTGCCCGATCTCGATCTGCCGGGGCGAGGCAGCGAAGCCCGCCCCGCGCAGGCTGAATTCGTGCAAACCCCAGCCGACTACATCAAGGAGGCGAACATCGCGCACCTTGCCGGGCAGGGAAAGAAGCTTCTCGAACAATACCGCGCCACGCTCGACGCAATCGAGCAGCGCTTTGGCGTGCCGCCGACGATGCTGCTTGCAATCTGGGGACGGGAGACCGCGTTCGGCGGCTATCATCTGCCGAAGAACGCGATCATGGTGCTGGCCACGCAGGCATTCTACGGACGTCGCAAGGACATGTTCCGCCAGGAACTGCTCTATGCGCTCAAAATGCTCGACGAGGGCTATGCCAAGCTTTCCGACATGCGCAGTTCCTGGGGCGGCGCCATGGGGCTCACGCAATTGATGCCGTCCGAGTTCTATAAGTATGCTGTCGATTTTGACGGCGACGGACGCAAGGACATTTGGAATTCGGTGCCGGATGCGCTCGCCTCGGCGGCGCAACAACTCGTGGACAAGGGCTGGCAGCGCGGCAGGCGATGGGCCTACGAGGCGCGCACGCCGAAGGAGGTCGACTGCACGATCGGCGTGCCGCAAGTCACAAAACCGCTCGGCGAATGGCTCAAGGACGGGTACGCGCTCTCCTATGGGCGCCGGCCGACTGCGGAGGAATACGCCGAGCCGGCATCGCTCCTCCAGCCGGAAGGAATTTACGGACCGGCCTTTCTCACGCTCAAGAATTATTACGTGATCAAGGAATACAACTTTTCCGATCTTTACGTCCTTTTTGTCGGTCACCTCAGCGACCGGATGACCGATCCGCGCCCGTTCGAAGCTCCGTGGAGCAAGGCCGTGCAGCTGCACACCGCCGACGTGGAGGCGATGCAGCGCACGCTCACGAAAGTCGGGCTTTACCAGGACAAGATCGACGGCAAAGCCGGCATGCTCACGCGCTCGGCGCTCGGCGCCTACCAAAAAGCCAACGGTCTCAAGGTCGACTGCTGGCCGACCGCCGCGGTGCTCGATCACATGCGAGCGAAATATGGAAGGTAACTATTAGGCCGCTCATCGAAGCGAGCTGTGCAGGGTGGGCAAAGCCGCAACGCCGCTTTCTCGCGCGCTGCCATAGCCCGTCGACAGACGGGCGTAAACGCCCTTAAGGCCCGCGCGGACGTGCTCGCGTGGGCACGGCGCTCCTTTCTCCGTGTCGCGCTGCTCGTGTATGTGGACCGCGCCTTTGCCCACCCTACAGCAGGGATGCTAACTAATGTGGCAACCCAGCCACCCAAATCGTCTTCGGCTGATGTTCGCAGCCCAATAGCGCAATGCCTGAACCACCGAGCAGCAGGGCAAGCGTCAGTGCGCGAAGCCTGCAGCGCATTCGCTCTCTCCAGAGTTACTCAATGATCTTAACAGGAATTAGCGCTGCAGAGTCGGATGGCATTGCCGATACCCACAGGAAATCCGCCAGAAATATCAGCTCTCTTGTTGATGGACTGACACTGCTTCGCCCCGAAACAAGGTCCGCTCGGAATGACAGCACCCTGGCTAACCAGGGGCGGCGGTAAGGCGGCCCGGTGAAGTGCGGCGTAGACCTGCTGCACCCGACTTCGCGATCTCTCTGGCAAGCTGCATTACGGTCCGGCATGCGAGCGTCAGGTTTACGTGCCGCGAGATCGCGAGGGCAATGTGGCGAGTTACTACTGGAGCAACGAGTTTCGACGAGCACAGAGCGCTTTCCTTGGCGGCTGCGGCCACAGCATAGGGTCCCAACAATGCGTAGATTCCTCCCTCGGAGACGATGTGCGTCTGTAGGCTCAGCGAGTCAGCCTCCAAAACGATCTTCAGCGAAACGCGGCGTTCGGCGGCGACCTGTTCGAGGTGATTGCGCCAACTGCTGGGCCGACAAAACAGCACCAGCGGCAAGTCGTGCAACGCTGAAAACGATACCGTTGGCCGCGATGTCAGCGGATCGCCGGCCGCACTGACCAGATAAGTCGAGGTCTCGGCGAGGTAAGTATCGCCGTTCATCGGAGACGGGCTCGTGCGATAAAGAAGGGCAAGATCGACGCTGCCGTCTTCCAGCCAAGTCTCCAGTTGCGAGCCTTGGCCTTCCCGCACCGTCAGGTGAATGAGCGGATAGCGATCCTTGAGGCGCTTATAGAGCGTGCTCACGAGCGGATGCGCCGTTGACGGCAGGCTGCCGATACGTACCTTGCCGATCGGCGTTCCGGCCGACGTACGTACGTCATTCGCAAGCTGCTCAGTGCTGGCCATCCACGCGCGTACCTTCGGAGCTATCCGCTGTCCGAACTCGGTGAGCACAACTCCTCGGCCGGTGCGCTGAAATAACCGGCCCCCGCATTCCTGCTCGAGCTCGCTGATCCGGCGACTGATATGCGGCTGGCTCGTGCCGTAGGCCGAGGCCACCTTGCTCAAGCTGCCGAGCTCTGCAGCATCGATGAAAAGCTTCCAGGCGGCATAATCCACAAAGGGGTCTCCAGTTATGCCTGGCAGGTTATATCTGAAATACCTGACTTATGCCTTCAGTTATCGGAAGGCAATGCGTACGTCCTCGGTCGCAGGCGCGAAAGCCCGCGAGCGATCCGTCAAACGGATCCCGATTGAAGGAAAAAATGACATGGAAGCCCTTGATCTCAGAGGTCTGGTTCCCGCCCCCGTTACCCCTTTTACCCGCGACTTTGAAATCGATCACGCTGCGATCCAGCGGCTTGGCTCCTGGCTCGGCAGTTTCGAAGGCGTCAAAGGCTTGGTGGTCCTCGGTCACGCCGGAGAAGGCACGTTTCTCACGCCTGAGGAGCAGACCGCGGTCATCGAAACTTTCGTGAAGTCGGTCGATGGCAAAATTCCCATCATCGCCGGGATTACCACCGAAGGCACCAAGGTAGCCGCTCTGGAGGCGAAGAGAGCCGCAGAGGCTGGAGCCGAGGCCGGGCTGGTCTACCCCTCACACGGTTGGCTGCGGTTCGGTTATCAGAAGGGAGCGCCGCAAGACCGCTATCGGGCGATCTACCAGGAGAGCGGCTTACCTTTGATCCTCTTCCAATATCCGGACAATACAAAGGCGACCTACAACCTCGAAACCCAACTGGAGATTTCGGCGCTGCCCGGGGTGTTCGCCATGAAGAACGGCGTGCGCAATATGCGCCGTTGGGACACCGAAATTCCAGTGGTCCGTCGTGAGCGCCCCAATCTGCAGATTCTGACCTGTCACGACGAATACCTGCTGCACACGATGTTCGACGTGGATGGGGCCCTGGTGGGATATGGGGGCCTTACGCCCGAGCCTCTCATTGAAATGATCGCCGCCGGCAAGGCCAAGGATTACCCAAGAGCCCGCGCTATCCATGACCGGCTGCTCCCGGTAACCCGTACGGTCTATCACCGCGGTTCGCACATGGAAGGCACGGTTGCGCTCAAGCACGGCCTCGTCGCTCGTGGGATTCTGGAGCACGCAACCGTTCGATCTCCCTTGCTGCCCCTCGATCCGGGCGCGGAGGTCGAAATCGCGAACGCCCTGCGTGCCGCAGGCCTGGTGTCGGAAGCGCAGGCGCGCGCAGCCTAACGCGCGACGACGGACACTCGTCCTCAAGGAGGCGCGCGCTTGAGCGCGCGCCATTTCGAAGGACGACAACAGGCGAGCTGTGCCAGCGGCCGACCTTCGGGACGGACCCAGCCGAAAAATGGAGAAGATCATGTTGATGCAGACTCCGGCGTTTGCCGGCGCACAAGGCAGGCTCGAAGCGCAGGCAACAATAAGCGCGCGTCTGGAGCGGCTCCCGGTCACTCGCCAGATTTTCTGGGCGCGCAATATCATCGGCGCCGCCACTTTTTTCGACGGATATACGGTCCTGGCGATCGCCTATGCGATGCCGGTGTTGGTGCGCGAATGGAATCTCACGCCAGCGCAAATCGGCATGATCATTTCCTTCGGCTATCTTGGCCAGCTCGCCGGCGCCGTGTTCTTCGGCGCCCTCGCGGAACGGATCGGCCGTCTGCGCGTCTTGCTTGTTACGATCCTGGTGTTCGTCTCGATGGACGTTGCATGCCTGTTCGCATGGAATGCCTGGTCGATGATTTTGTTCAGATTCGTCCAGGGAATCGGAACCGGCGGCGAGGTGCCGGTGGCAAGCGCCTATATAAACGAATTCATCGGCGCAAGGCGACGAGGCCGATTCTTCCTGCTTTACGAAGCCATGTTCCTGGTGGGCCTCGTGGCCGCCGGGCTGATCGGATCCACCTTGGTGCCGACCTATGGCTGGAGGGCCATGTTCCTCGTCGGGCTGGTGCCGTCGAGCCTGATGATTCCGTTGCGCTGGTTCATGTCGGAGTCTCCACGCTGGCTCGCTGCGAAGGGGCGCTATGAAGAAGCAGACCGGATCGTCTCCCGGCTGGAGGAGAGCGCAATGGCCAGCGGCCGGCCGCTAAATCCGGTTGCGCCGATTGTGACGATGCCTCAACCGCAGGCAAAGTCGAACTGGCGTGAACTCTTCGAGGGTATTTATCTCAAGCGAACTCTTATGGTGTGGACGTTGTGGTTCTCAAGCTATCTGGTGGCCAACGGTATGATTACCTGGCTGCCGACGCTCTATCGGCAGACATTCGATCTGCCCCTGCAGACCAGCCTCACCTATGGCTTGATCGCGTCGGTGGCGGGCGTTATTGCCGCGGTTGTTTGCGCGTTCCTCATCGACAAGGTCGGCCGCAAGCGTTGGTACGCGCTGGCCTTCGTCGGAGCGGCATTGCCATTGACGACCCTTGCCATTCTCGGTGCTAAATCGGCCACACAGGTACTCGTGTTGGCAGGTCTCTCCTACGCTATCGTACAGACGATCACCTTCTCGCTCTATCTCTACTCAGCGGAACTGTATCCGACTCGATTGCGAGCAATTGGCGCCGGGCTCGGCAGCGCCTGGCTGCGCCTCGGCTCCTCCAGCGGTCCGATACTCGTCGGGTGGATCATCGCCGCATTCGGTATCCAATATGTATTCGGTGTGTTTGCTTGCGTGGTCTTGGTCGGTGCAGCGGTAACGGCACTTTTTGCAATAGAGACTAAAGGACGCGTTCTCGAAGAACTATCGCCGTAAGCCGTTGCTTGCGCATCGGTCCCCGCCGAAGGACCCGAGTGCAGGCATCCTCGCGCCGTGATAGGCTGACGACACGCTCAAGTTCGGCGAGCCCAGCTCAGTCCAGTTCAAAGATCGAGGGGAGGAGATCGGTCATGTCCACGTCAGCCAGTCGCCGGCGCTTTCTGCAAAACATGACGGTACTCGGCGCGGCCGGGAGCTTGATTGCGCCAGAGGTCGCGCGGGCGCAGAAGCCCCGCCGCCTCGCACAGGCGCAAGGCGCGGCGCCGGCGGTCGCTGTTGAGGGCACGTCAAGCCGCGGTCTGCCGCGTGTCCACCTGATGGTCGGACCGGGAACGTTGCCGAGCGTCGGCAAGGATCGAATGGATTTGCTGCGCTATCGGCTCAGCGGCAACCCGCGCCTGACCGGGGAGCAACTGATCGGACCGTTGCCGGAAATCGCCAAGATCGCGCGCGTCGAGGCCGACAAGAGCACGTCCTGGGCGCAGGGCTCCTACGACGACTTGCGCAAGCTTGCGCTGCGAATCGAAGAGGTCTTGCAATCGCCGGAAATCGACGGTGCCGTGTACGTGCAGGGAACCAACACCATCGAGGAAACCGCCTATTTCCTCAATCTGACCGTGCACAGCGAGAAACCTGTCGTGGTGACGGGAGCACAGCGTCCATACAATGCGCTAAGCTCGGATGCGCAGATGAATCTGCTCGACGCCATTCGGCTCGCCTGCGCGCCTGCCGCTCGCGGCATGGGTGCGCTCGTCGCCTTCAACGGGGAAATCAACGCGGCGCGCGAGGTGACCAAAACAAACACCTACCACCTCCAGACATTTCGCACCCGCGATCTGGGGCTCCTCGGTTATATCGATGCCGACAAGGTCGAGTTCTACCGCACGCCTCATCGGCGCCATACTACCAAAAGCGAATTCAGCCTCGCCGGGATCGAGCGCATGCCTTATGTCGAGGTCGCCTATGTGCACACCGGGACGCGCGCCGGAGTGGCGGACGCGATGGTTGCCCTCGGCGCCAAAGGCATCGTGATCGCCGGCGTCGGCGCCGGGGCGCCAAACAGTCTCGGCAAGGAACTTGAAGCAATCATCAAGAACCGGAGCGCCGTCGTGGTGCAAAGTTCGCGCGTCGGCGAGGGCCGGATCGTACGGGGCAACAACTGGTACGAACCGGGCATGGTTGTCGCCGATAACCTGAACCCGCAGAAAGCGGCGCTGCTGCTTACCCTGGCGCTCACCAGGACATCCGATCCGAACGAAATCCAGCGCATGTTCGACGAGTACTGAGCGGGAGGCCGCCTATGAATCTTGCCCGTAGAGCGTTTTTGCGTCTGGCAGCGGGCGCTGCGGCGCTGCCGCTGCTGCGGCCCATTGCCAGAGCGCAGAGCTATCCGGCGCGGCCGGTACGTCTATTGGTCGGTTTTCCCCCCGGCGGCGGGGTCGACATCGTGGCGCGCCTGTTGGGTCAATGGCTCTCAGAGCGCCTCGGCCAGCAATTCATCATTGAGAATCGTGCCGGTGCCGCCGCCAACATTGCTACCGAGGCGGTCGTGCGCGCACCGCCGGACGGTTATACGCTGCTCCTCGCTACGCCTTCGAACGCGATCAACGCGACGCTGTACAAGAAACTCAGCTTTGATTTCATTCGCGACATTTCGCCGGTCGCCGGCATCATGCGCGTGCCGCTCGTCATGGAGGTCAATCCAGCGTTTCCGGCCACAACCGTTCCCGAGTTCATCGCCTACGCCAAGGCCAATCCCGGCAAGATCAACATGGCGTCCGCCGGTACCGGGACCTCGCTGCACATGTCCGGTGAGTTGTTCAAGATAATGACAGGCGTTAATTTGATACATGTACCCTATCGCGGCGGCGCGCCGGCCCTTGTCGATTTGATGGGTGGACAGGTGCAGGTGATATTCAGCGTGATGCCTGAGACCATTGAATACATCAGAGCCGGCAAGCTGCGCGCGCTCGCCGTAACCACGGCGTCGCGCTCCGAATCGCTGCCCGACGTGCCGAGCGTCGGCGAATTCGTGCCCGGTTACGAAGCGAGTTCCTGGTACGGCGTCGGCGCCCCGAACGGCACGCCCGCAGAAATCGTCGACAAGCTCAACCGGGAGGTCAACGCCGCACTCGCCGATCCGAAGATGAAGGCGCGGTTTGCCGACCTTGGCGGCATGCTGTTGCCGGGCACGCCCGCCGATTTTGGAAAGTTCGTTGCCGAGGAAACCGAGAAATGGGCCAAAGTGGTCACGCTCTCGGGCGCGAAAGCGGAGTAGGGCCGCCTGTCTCGGCGGGGATTCCCTCCTCGACAGAGTGCACCCGCAATGGAGCCAGCTCGTGAGCCCAGTGTGGCCCGATATACCCTACGAGCCGTGGCGCGAAACGTGCTCGGCGCTGCACCTCTACACACAGATCGTCGGCAAATATCGACTTGCCCGCACGCCCTGGATCAATCACTCCTGGCACGCGACATTCTACATCAACGCCCGCGGCTTCACGACTTCGCTCGTACCTGACGGGCCGGGTGGAGTAGAGATCTGTTTCGATCTTCTCGATCACACGGTCACTGGCTCCGCTGCCGACGGGCAGAGCGCACAGTTCGCCCTCGGCCCGATGCCGGTTGCCGAGTTTCATCGGGGTTTCGTCGATATGGTTGCTTCGCTCGGCGGCACGCCCAGATTTCACGGGCGGCCCAACGAAGTACCCAACCCCATTCCGTTCGTGGATGACCAGGCCAAGCGGCCCTACGCCGCCGATGCGGTCACGCGCTTCTTCAAAGCGCTGCTTGCCGTCGATCAGGTGCTCAAGCGCTTTCGCACCGCTTATCTCGGAAAAGTGAGTCCTGTGCATTTCTTCTGGGGCAGTTTCGACTTGGCTGTGACGCGGTTCTCGGGTCGGCCGGCACCGCTGCATCCCGGAGGCGTTCCGGGACTTCCCGATGCTGTTACACGCGAGGCTTACAGCCATGAGGTTTCGTCCGCCGGTTTTTGGCCGGGGGGCGCAGGCGTCGATTTCCCGGCCTTTTTTTCCTACGCCTATCCGGCGCCGGACGGCTTCGCCAATGCGCGCGCGGCCCCTGAGGCAGCGTATTTCGACAAGAAACTGGGCGAGTTTATCCTGCCTTATGATGCGGTGCGGCGCTCGAGCGATCCGGAGGCCGCGCTGATGTCCTTTCTGGAGAGTACCTATCGGGCCGCGGCTGATCTTGGCCGCTGGGATCGCGCGGCACTCGAATGCCCGCCGGGTGTACCCGGTAGGCCGCGACCGGTGTGAGGTTGAGTCGCAACGCCGGATCGAGACATCTGAAGATTCATTCCAAGGCACACCAATCAGGACTCCGCAGCATGCCGCTGTACCTTCCAAATCGCATGCAGCTCGGTATGCTGTCGAGCCGTCTAGGACCCTGACCGCGGACCGCTGGCACGTCTTTTGCGGCGGTTGAATTACTGAGCGATCATCTAGTCCATGCGAGGTCAGCAATGTGTAGCGCCTGGGCCGTTTCTTCGGATTGTTTGGTGGCGGTCGCGGCCGGCGCGCTGATGGTCGGCGCGAGTATCGGCGGCGTGTGCGCGCAATCCACTGCGGCGATCGAAGCCGAGGCTCAAAAGGAGGGAGCCGTTGTCTGGTATTCCGCGATGCGTTCCGAGCATATTGAGTTGATTGCCGAGCAATTTCGCCTTGATTTTCCGAAGATCAAAATTGAAACGATCTTTCTTACATCACCGGAGGTGGCTGCGCGGGTGATCATGGAACAGCGCGGCCGCCGGTTCAATGCGGACATCATCTCGGGTCCCTCTGCGAGCATCTCTCAGCTCAAACTGCAAAAGAAGCTGACCGCCTTCACGCTCCCGGCCGAATTGCGAAAACAGCACCTCGATGGCGCCTCGGATCCGCAGGGCTACTGGGCCGTGCAATATGTGCTGAGCTATCCGATTACATACAACACCCAGATGGTAGCGGCTCAGGGGCTCGCCCCGCCCCGCAGTTTCGAAGACCTGACCGCTTCAAAATGGCAGGGAAAGTTCGCCATATCCCAGGAATACTACGATTGGTACCAGGGACTTGCCGATTACCTTGGTCGCGACAAGGCGAGGGCGTTGGCGCAAAGGCTCGCTGCCAACAAGCCCCTGATCCGTGCGACCTCGTCCACGATCTTGCAACTGCTGGAAGCCGGCGAATATGCTGCAACCTTTCACAGTTTCGGCTACGCGGCGAACGAGGAAAAGGCGAAAGGCAAGCCGGTCGATTTCATCAATGCCGAGCCTTTGGTTGCGACGATGCAGACCGGAGCGATCGCGCTCAATCCGCCGCACCCCAATGCCGCGAAGCTGTTCCAGATGTGGATGGCGTCGACCGAGATGCAGCAGTTCGTGGTCAGCAAGCTCGGGCGTATCTCGACCCACAAGGCTGTCGCGAATATCGAGTCGGTGTGGAATCCAAAGCGGGACAAGATCGTGTTGCTCGATCCCGACAAGCAGGTGCGCACCTCACGTGAATTTCAAGATGAATATCGCAGCATCTTCGGCATCGCCTCCGCCACGAGCCACAGATGAGCACGCAGGGCGCGCTCGTTGGCACGCGCATTGTCCTTCCCCGCGGCCAGCGCGGCCGGTTGTCGGCATGGCGTCCGCATTTCGACCAGCGCCTGATCCTGTCCGTCGTGGCCCTCGGATTGATCGGCTATCTTACGATTCCTCCGATCCTCACCGTGCTCTATGCCAGCCTGCAGAGCGATTTTCTCGGCGATGAGAGTCGCTGGACGCTAAGCCATTATGCCGAGCTGTTCGGGACTGCTGCTCGCCAAAGCATCATTCTCAACTCGCTGATCTATGCGGGTGGCACCATGGCGTTCGCGACCTTTAACGGCGCGGCGCTCGCTTTTCTCTTCATGCGCACCGATGTGCCGCTGCAGCGATTCCTGTTCGTGTTTGGAATGTTGCCGATGCTGGTGCCGAGTTTGCTCAATGCGTTTGCTTATATTTTCCTGATGTCGCCGCAGATCGGGCTTCTCAATCATTTGGTCGGTGCCCTGACCGGCTTGCGGCCGTTTAATATCTATTCGCTTCCGGGCATGGTATTCGTGCAGGGGTTGCACATGGCGCCGATCGCGTTCGCAATCCTGGTCGGGATCTTCCGCTCGATGGATCTCACGTTGGAGGAAGCAGCCGCCACGGCCGGGGCGAGCGATTTCACTATCTTTCGCCGCATCACGCTGCGGCTGGCCATGCCGGGACTCGTCTCCGCTGGACTTTTGATTTTCATCGAAACCACCGCAGGCTTCGAAGTGCCGAACCTCATCGGCGTGCCCGGCGGCGTTACTGTGTTCGTCAGCGAAATCTACGATGCGCTAAAGCGATATCCCTCCGATATGAGCGGAGCGGCCTCGCTCAGTACGCTGGTCATGACGCTGTCGATGGCAGCCGTCTGGCTTTCGGCCCATTTCCGCCGTCAGGGCGAACGTTTTGCGACCATCACCGGCAAGGGGTTCCGGCCGCGGCCGTTGGAACTCGGGCGCGGGCGCATTCCAGCGCTGGCGTTCATTCTCTTCTACGTCTCGTTCTCGGTCGTGCTGCCGATAGCCGTGCTGGCTTGGGTGAGCCTTCTCCCCGGATACGAACCGCCGAGTTTGGACGCGTTAGGCAAGGTCTCGTTCGACAACTACGTGCACCTCGCGGCCATTCCGCGCATCCTCCCATCGCTTGCCAACAGTCTGGAGGTCACGCTGTGCGCAGCCGGCATCGTCATGGCCGTCACCACGATTGCGGCCTACCTGGTCGTGAAGACGCGGTGGTCGGGGCGTGGCCTAGTTGAAGCCCTCGCCTTCATCCCCATCGCGGTTCCCGGCACAATTATGGGCGTCTCGGTGCTGTTCTGGTATCTCACGGCGCCGCTGCCGTTTTCGCTCTACGGCACGCTTACCATCATGATCGTCGGCTTCGTGACGCTGTATCTGCCGCACGGCATTCGTTTCATGATCCCGGCTTTCGTGCAGGTTGGCCGGGAGATGGAAGAGGCGGCGCTGGTGAGCGGCGGCAGCTTGCGGCACGTCATGCTGCGCGTCTATGCGCCGCTGCTCGGCCCTTCAATTGTGGGCGGATTTCTGTTCATCTTTGTTCTGTCGTTCCGCGAGATCTCGGCGTCCGTCTTTCTCTATGCGCAAGGCACGGAGCTGTTCTCGTTGACGTTGTTCGACCTGTGGCGGGAAGGGCTGTTTGGTCCGGTCTCGGCGCTCGGCATGGTGATGATGGGCTGCTTCGCTGTCATCGTTGGGCTCGGTCGCCATTTTGTGATCCAGTCAGACGGAGCGCGCTGAACGCGGCGTGGAAGGACGGGAGGTCGCGTACAATGCCACGCATGATCATGGGACTGTTCATCGGCTACGGGCACGGTCCGCGCGGCTGGGACGATCCTGGCCTGCGCGATCACTACGACTGGCGGCGGCCAGAGCTCTACCAGGATCTGGCGCTGGTGTGCGAGCGCGGCATTTTCGACCTCATGGTGTTTGCCGACGTGCTCGGCATTCCCGAAGCGTTTCGCGGCTCACAGGACACGTCGATTCGTTACGGCCTCGAGGGCATTTGCCACGACCCGATACCGCTCATTGCCATGATCGCCGCCAAGGCGGAGAGGATCGGTCTTGCTTCGACCCTGTCCACGACTTTCTATCCGCCGTTTCTGCTGGCGCGGCTCGTGAGCTCGCTCGATCATCTCACCCGCGGCCGCATCGGCTGGAACGTCGTGACCAGCAGCAATCAGAGCTCGGCCAAGAACTTCGGCCAGGAGCATTTGCCGCTGCATGACGACCGCTACGACATCGCCGAGGAATACATGGACCTCTGCTATCGGCTCTGGTCGAGCTGGGAGCCCGATGCGGTGGTCACGCCGCACGACGATTTCATCTTTGCCGATCCCGCCAAGGTGCATCGCATCGACTTCGCAAGCGAGCATTTCCGCTGCCAGGGCCCCTTGACCACGACGCCCTCGCCGCAAGGACGGCCCGTCATCGTGCAGGCCGGTGCGTCCGATCGGGGCCGCGAGTTCGCCGCGCGCCATGCGGAGCTGGTGATCTGCAGCAAGGAATCGCTCGACGACATGAAGGCCACCTACGAGGACATCAAGGCGCGAGTCCTGCGCCAGGGCCGAAGAGAGAGCGACTGCCGCGTGCTGTTCACCTTCAACCCGATGGTCATGGGAGCGACCGAGGAGGAGGTGCGGCGCAAGGAGAGGCTGTTTGAAGAGGTAGGCAAAGGCTTGCTGGAGGCGGGGCTATCGAAAGTCTCGCGGTCGCTCGGCATCGACGTGTCGAAGTTCGATCTCGACCAGCCGATCCCGCACATCGACCAGGACCTGCTGCAGAGCGGCCGCAGCCTGATCCCGCGCTATTATTCCTTCGGCCGCAATCCGCCGCTGCGCGAGGTCGCGGCCCGCGAAGCCACCAAGGAAACCTTCCAGGTGCGCGGCACCTATGAGAGGATCGCGCAGCGGCTGATCGAAGTCGTCAACAAGGTCGGCGGAGACGGCTTTTTGCTGCGCGCGAACTACCTGACGAAGCCGCTGTCGGGTTACGTCGCCGAGTTCGTCGACCATGTGGTCCCCATCCTGCAGCGGGAAGGCTACATGAATGTGGCTTATGTCGAAGGCACGCTTCGCGAGCGCCTCGGCACCGCGAGCCTTGGCATGGATCGCGAGGACCGTCGTCCGCATCCGAGGAAAGCACAGGCGATGTAACCGCCAATCTGAAGTCCGTGATCCACCCCTCTACGCCGTCTCTGAAATTCCGCGACTGAGGGCGGCGCCGACAATGCCGGCCAACGCAATCATGATCAGCACCGCGACGATGCCCCCCAGCTCGAAGGCGATCGCGCCGCCGGCGACGCCGACGCTGCCGCCGAGGAAGGTGCATGCGTTGACGATGCCCGAGCCCTGCCCCGCTTGGGCGGGCGAAAGAGCCGAAAGCGCCAGCCGCGGCGCCAAGGCGTAGGGCACGGCCAGACCGGCGCCCATAACGAAAAAACCGATGAGCGCGAGGGTAATCCCGCCTGAGGCCATGGCTGCGCCGATGGCGGCACTGGCGATCACGATCAACGCCATGCCGCCGGTCATGGCGTTGCGCAGCCCCATTCGCGTCGCCAACGTCGAAGCCGACAGGGCGAGTCCAAGCAGCGCTGCGCACAGCGGCAGCAGCGCTGTGCCCGCCTCCAACGCCGTAAGGCCCAGTCCTTGCGGGCTCTGCGCATAGAGGTTGAAGTAGAGCAGCAGGCTCATGATGCTGAACATCGACAGCGAGCCGATGGCGACGCCCATGACAAACTTTCGTCGGACGAAGAAGCTCAGATCGACAAGCGGTGCCTCGGCGCGCGACTCCACGGTCAGCAGCAGGAAGAACGCGGTCGCTGCGAGCACGAACGGCCCGATAACGGGGAGCGGTGCCGCCGTTACATGCGGCACTGCGTGCAGCCCGAAGACCAGGGACACCATCAGTGTCGCCAGCAAGACAAAGCCGATCCAATCGGCGCGACGGCTTGGCGTGCTGCTAGCAGCACGGGCAGTAATCGAGCCTGCCGAGGCCAGACCGGCAATTGCCGCCAACATCAGCAGGACGTTGAGCCAGAAGATGGCTCGCCAGCCTGTGAAGTGAGTGAGCGCGCCGCCGAGCAGGGGCCCGATGCTGAAGCCAAGCATCAGGAACCCGGCCCAAGCGCCGATCACCGCTGCCCTGCGTTCCGTCGCCGCGCTGGTGTCGACCGCAGCCAGAGTGCCAGGCACCGCAAACGCCGCCGCGAAACCCTGCAAGGCGCGTCCGGCCAGCAGAGCAGTTTGCGTATCGGCGGCGGCAATGATGCAGGATGCGATGCCGAACAGTACCAATCCGACTATTGACGCGCGCCGCGGACCGAACCGGTCCGCCGCCTTGCCGCCGAGCACGATGAAGGCCGCAGACACGACCAGATAGGCATTGACTGCCCATTGCACGCCATCTGCGCTGAGGAACAGCTCGGTCCGCATGTTCGGTAAAGCGGCCATGATCGCGGTGCTGTTAGCGCCGACCGCAAGCATCGCCAGACACGACGACCACAGGACCGCGACGGACCCGGTTTGCTGCTTCAACATTGTTGCGTCCCCAGCCCAGCATCGGGCGAACTAAACGCCAAGCGGCCCTTTTATACCCAAGGCGGCGCGCAATGATGCTATCGGATCAACCTGTTGCGCTCATTGGGTGTTGAGCTGCGCTGCGCGCGGGATATGCTAGCCTGGCGCCTGTGATTCTTGGTCCGAGGGGACGCCGGTAGCGCGGTCGTTATCGGCCGTTCTGAAGCTCATGAGCATCAATAAGCATTGTCCGCCGATTGAAACCGTTGCGGGGCCGCGCGGCAGAGTCCGGCGGCAACAGAGCCGCCGCGACTTCTTGATAGGTGCGTGCTCGTTGACGGCTGCTCCCGCGGTTTTCGGCGCTGGCGGCGCAATCGCTCACGATGCAGAGACGAAGAAACTGCGTTCGTCCTCATCTTTGGCCCAAATCGATGCGGCGTTCCGGGACGCGACCCAGGCGCACCGGGTCCCTGGTGTCGTTGCGATGGCGGCGACGGACGGCGGCGTCATTTACGAAGGCGCTTTCGGTTCCCGGCATCTCGGCCAGGGGCCGGCGATGAGCCGCGATACCGTCTTCCGCATTGCCTCGATGATCAAGGTGGTGACGTCGGTCGCGGCGATGCAGCTCGTCGAGCAGGGAAAAATTGCGCTCAATGCGCCGGCGCCGGCCATCGACCCGGCCTTGGCGTCGCCGCAAGTTCTTACCGGCTTCGATCCCGCCGGCGCGCCGCAGCTGCGGCCGGCGAAGCAGCCGATCACATTGCGCCACCTCCTCACGCATACCGCCGGCTTTGCCTACCGGCTTTGGGATGCCGAGGCGCTGCGCTACATGGGCGCGCTCGAGCGCCTGCCGGCGCGCGAGCGAGCGCTGTTGCCGCGTTCGCCGCTGATGTTCGATCCCGGCACGCGCTGGCAGTATGGCACCAGCATCGATTGGGTCGGCCGCATCGTCGAGGCGCTCAGCGGCGAACGTCTCGACGTGTATTTTCGCAGGCACATTCTCGACCCGCTCGGGATGGCGGATACGGGCTTCGTCGTTTCCTCGTTGCAACGGGCGAGGCAGGCAAACGCACACCGGCGCAATCCGGACGGATCGCTCGTGCCGCAGCCGCTGGAGAAGCAGACTACACGAACGAGCTTTTCCGGCGGCGGCAGCCTCTATTCGACCGCCCCCGATTACCTGACCTTGATCCGAATGCTGCTGCAAGGGGGCCAATTCAACGGCGTCCGCATCCTGCGCCCGGAAACGGTTGCGGTCATGGGCCAAAATCAGATCGGTTCGATCGAAGCCGGAATTTTGAAGACGAACAATCCAGCGCTTTCGAACGACGTCGATTTCTTTCCCGGCATTCCGCTGCGATGGGGCATTGGCCATATGATCAACATGGAGCCGGGGCCGAACGGGAGGAGCACCGGCAGCCTCACCTGGGCCGGTCTTCTCAACACCTATTACTGGATCGATCCAAAGAAGCGTCTTGCCGCCGTGTTCATGACGCAAGTTCTGCCTTTTGCTGATCGGCCTGCGCTTTCGCTCTACAGTGCATTCGAGCGCGGCATCTATGCTGCCCTGAATGCGAACTGATCAGATTGAGTTGTAGAGCGGTCCTCAATTAGGTTGCACCCGCGCATTAGCTTTGGACCAGAGCTGAGAATTGTCGGACGGGAACGGGAGGGCACGGTGGTGAAAATGGGCCGGATTATCGCAATCGGAATCGGCACTGTTTCGGTGATTGTAGTCGCCAGCTTTGGCGTCCCCTTGTCGCGCGCCGAGCCCGCTGCGCCGCGCTATGAGGTCGATTCGAGCTACCCTAAACCGCTGCCGGATCGATGGGTTACTGGCGGGTTCGGCGGGCATTGCATCGATGCGCAGGACCATGTGTTGCTCCTCAATCGCCAGGATGTGCTGGACGGAGAATTGAATGCCGGACATCTCGCGCCACTGATGATCGAGCTCGATCCCGCCGGCAGCGTGGTCCATTCATGGGGCGATCCCAATCTGATCGAGAGCACCGTCGCCGGACTGCGAAATGGCCCCACCCAAAGCCGGCTTCACGCTTGCCACTTCGACAAGGACGACAATGTCTGGATCGCGAGTTCGCCGGGCGGGATGATTCAGAAATACAGCCATGACGGAAGCCAGCTCCTTGCGCAGATCGGCAGAAAAGGCGCCTTCGATACGTCGGACGGGACCGCCAAGGGGCATCCGCTGAACTCGAACGCCGCGCGTTTCACTTCGCCCGCCAGCATTGCGGTCGATCGGCAAAATGGCGACATCTACGTGGCCGACGGCGAAACCCGAAACAGCAACAGCCGGATCCTGGTGCTGGATGCGAATGGAAATTTTCTGCGTCAGTGGCGAGTGGACATGGACTCGGTGCACTGCATGGCGATCGCCGACGACGAAACAGTCTACGTCTGCAACCGGTATGGCTCGCAAATCCGGCTTTACGACAAGATGGGACACTTCAAGAAGAATTTCGATCTGTCTTGGAAGCCCTATACGGTTCCAGCCGGCGGGAAGATCGAGCAGAGTGGCGGCTCGACAGTGGCACTCGCCTTTTCACGCGATCCGGCTCAGAGCTTCATGTTCGTGGTTAACCAGAATAACTCGGAGGTCGACATCGTCGGTCGCCAGACCGGCAAGCTGCTGTCGAGCTTGGGCCAGATCGGAAATCTCACGGGCCAATTCAATCAGCCTCACAGCATCGCAGTGGATTCCAGGAATAATGTATACGTCGCCGAAAATCGCGGCCGGCGGATTCACAAGTTCAAGCCCGTCGGCCAATAAATCGCATTGCCGTGCGACGGCTCACCACCGCGAAAACAGTCCCGGCGGCCGCCAGGAAGGAAAGAAACCGCGCGGGAGCTCGTAGCGCGCTTCGCTCGCCGGGCTGCGGCGCCGGAATTTGATGCCCCCTTGCGGCTCGTCGCTCATGATCACCACGAATTCCGTACCTTTGCCGGTCTCTGGACTTAAACCTTCGTCGGAAATGATCAGGGAAGAGCGTGGCAAGGCCATCCCTGCGATGCGATCCAAAACGTCCTGCGGAATGTCGATCCGGTCGAGGGCTTCTTTAGCACTGACTGTGGCCGTCGAAATGGGCTCGACATCCGGACCGTGTCGTCCACGCGCTTCACGAAGCTCCATCGCGGCGTCGCGATGTCCGCCGACCATCGAGACCACCGTCCAACGCATGTCGTCGCCTCCGGTGCGTTCCATCGCGGTGAAAATGTGCGTCCCGATCGCACGATCCGCATCTTGGATCGTGACCGGGCTTTCGAGCACCGGGCGAAAACCCTGCCGCACATAGAGCCGCTGCGTCTTGCGGCTGATGAAGACCGAGACAGGCTCAAGCTCGCGTGTCAGTTCCGCTACCCTCTCGATCGCGGCCGCACGCGCGTTTTCTGCCGCCAGGGCGGCTTGGCGCGCAGCCACCAAGGTATCGAGCTTCGGCTGCAAATCGGCTTTGGCAACCGCCAATTGCTCCTCGATCTCGGCTACCTTGCCGGCCGCGCTCGCCTTGGCCTCCTCCGCCTGCGCTTTCGCCTCGGCTGAGCCGGCCGCGGCAACCGCACGCTCGGCAACGGCCAACTGCGCGTCGGCTCTAATCTTGAGATTTCCGGCCACGCGCACCGCCATCGTCGCCTGCGCGGCTTCGCGGGAGGCGGTCACCGCTGCGACCCTTGCCTGATCGGCCTTGCTCGCCGCCTCGTCCGCCTCTGCGCGCCGCGCCGCGGCCAAAGCCGCGGTATCCGATTTCTTCGGCTGGAACAGGGCTGGATGCGTGATTTCGACCGGCGCCACATCCGTTGGGGCGACGATCACGCGCATGCCGAGCCTGGTGGCGTCGAAAAGGTGCCGGGCAAAATCGTAGGGCATGCGCACGCAGCCATGCGAAGCCGCGTATCCCGGCAACGGACCGCCGTGCAGCGCGATGCCGGACCAAGTCAGACGCTGCATGTGCGGCATCCAGGCGTCGTCGTAAAGGTTCGAATGGTGGTCGGCGTCCTTCTGGATCACGCTGAAAATGCCGGCGGGGGTCTCCCGCCCTCTCTGGCCGCTCGAAACCGGCGCCCGCAGGATCCACCCCTGGGCGTCGTAGACCGTGATGCGTTGTATTCGCAATGAGACGATCGCCATGATTGGCTCGCCGGCGACACGCGACTCGACGGATTCTACGGAGCGTTCGTGCCGAGCGCCCGCAGCACCGGCGGCATGGCTCACCGCGATCACCCCCGCGACAGCCGCAACAGCAATCCGCCCAGCCCGGACCGCAATGCGTCTATGTTTCGGGTCGGCGGAAGCAGCAGGCATCCGACTCTCCCGCAATCTGGTTACGCCGTTCAAACACAAACGATATACTCCCGTTTGGTTAAAGCCGCCATATCGGTGCTCAAACAGAAAACCCGGCGGCGCGTGGCGCGCCGCCGGGTTAGCAACTCGATTCGCCGGCTGGACTAGTGTCCCGGACGTCAAATCCGCCACACTGACTCAGCGATATCCGGGGCAGACCTGGACGGGCTGGCCGGAATAGCTGACCACGCGGCCATACCGATCGTAAACCGGCTGGGCGGTCCAGTAGCAGCCCGGCCCATAGAGGGGCTGGGCATAGCCCGGATAAACCACGTAGCCGGGCGGGCGCGAGGCGACGATTGCGCCCATTACGGCGCCGCCGATGATGCCGCCAACGATTGCCGGCCCGAGCCAGCGCTGGGCATAAGCCTCGTTGGGAGTAGATGCGACCGCGCCGGCCACGGCCGCCGCTGCAAGCAGTAGAGTTAAGGCTTTCTTCATCATGACCTCCATGAGGAAGCGGTCGGCGCATCGCCGAGCGCGGGACGACGGGCCTCCGATCCCCCACGAGCCCCAATCGTGCCTCAAGCTTCGCCGAAGCAATTTGTCGGAATTTTGTTGCGCAACCGATTTGGTTGTGTGTGCAACTGAATTCCGCTGTACAATGCGGGTAAACCGCGCCAAGTGCAATGCATGAGTTAAATCAGGGAGGAAACACCATGTCGACCGAACTGCCATCGTCATCTCCGCCGGCCGGCGACGATCACGGCGCTTCCCGCCGCCACTTTGTGGCTGCCGCGGTGACGGTTGCGGCTGCTGCCGGCGCAGCCAGCGGCAGCAGCAGCGCGCAGGCACAGCCCCGGGCCGACGTGCGCTTCCTCAACCCGGCCGGCATGGCAACCCCGGCCACCTACACCCACGTGGTAGAAGTGAATGGGCCGCACCGCACAATTTATATTGCCGGCCAAACCGGCGTCGATGCGAACGGCAAACTCGCCGACGGCTTTCACGCGCAGGCCGTGCAGGTGATGGAGAATATCAAGACTGCGCTCGCCGCGGTCGGCGGGTCATTCGAGCATGTGGTCAAAATCA
>DATBHB010000023.1:0-31012 GCA_036557705.1 Xanthobacteraceae bacterium | reverse complement strand
GTGGGGTCGGAGAAGAAAGTCGTTGTAGTTGAAGCTGAGGATCATGCCGAGGCGGCCCAATTCGCCGCTTTGGATGATCCGGCGCATTTCCCGAACATTCGGATCGAAAGCATGGCTATGGCCGACGATCAGCTGCATTCGTGTTCGCTCGGCGGCGGCAACCACCGCGTCACATTCCTCAAGCGTCAGGGCCAACGGCTTTTCGACAAGCACATGCTTGCCGTGCTGCATCGCCTCGATGGCCTGACGTGCATGGAATTGATGAGGTGACGCGATGTAGATCGCCTCAACCGACGTGTCGCGGCACAGATCCTGAAAGTCCGCGTACACTTTCGCGCCGAACTGGCGCGCGAACGCCTGCCGTGGGCGAGGCAGAGGGTCCATGCCGGCGCAGAGCTGAATGTGCGGATGAACCGCAGCCGCCCGGATCATGAACGCACCGGCAAGGCCCAGCCCGGCGATCCCCAAGCGGAGCGCGGGCTGCCGGGCACGAGTCTGGCTGTCCGTACTCATGACGGGGCAAGCACCGGACCGCTCCTCACAGCAGTGTGCTTAGCGCACCATCATAGAGCATGATGTGATCGAGCTGGACGTTGCGCCTCGCGAGGCGCCAGTCGGTGTCACTTCGCCGCAGCGTGTCGTGCCTGACTGCGACGTAAAAGCCGCCTTCGGGCGCGCTCGGGCGGCTGCGATAGGCGAGCAGATAGGAAATCACCGAAAACTCGCCCTGCTTTTCGGCATGATACGCCTCGATGTTCGAAACGACGCGGCGCGTCATCGAGGGCGGATTCTCGGCTCTGGTGAGGCGCGGATTGGATATCTGATCGATCCTTGACTTCAGACTCGTCAAATTCTCGTCGATGATCGCGTAATCGACGGACGGTGTCCCGGCATCCCGCGCCACAGCAGCAGTGACGCGGTACCTGATGTCATCGGTCGCCAGAGACAACCAAGCGCTGTAGTCACGGCGATCCAGCAGCCCCGCCTCGCGAAAGAGGAAGCGCTGAATCTCGATGAAGAGCCCATCGTCTACGGCGCTCAGCTTCGCATTGCTCATAGGCTGCTGCTCCGATCGCAGGGAAATCGAGGCTACTGGTTCGCCTTCATGCAGCGATCCCAATGCCGCATGAACTCCAGTTGCGCCACCTCGGTATCCGCCGGCTTGAAGGCCCGGCCCGGCCACCTGTGATCCTTCTCCGGCTTGTCGATGTAGGGCAGCGCCGTGTGGAAGCTGTAGGGAAACTGCTTCGATATTGCGTTGTTGCTCGCGTAGGTAGCCGACGCCCACAGCTCCATATCGTCCTGCTCGAACACGCCGGCAGCTCCGAAGTTGTGAAAGCCGTTGCGCAACACGGAGTCTTTATAATCCTGCGTCGCTTCCTTCTCGGCCAGCACCCAGCTGAGAATTTCCATCTCAGTGCCGCTGATCGGCTGCCACTGACGGAAGATGATGGCCTTCTGCGCAGGGCCCACTTGCGTCTCGATGAACGACAAATTCGGGAAGATGGTGCCCACGATCACGCGCAGACGGTCCAGCAGCTTCAGCTGCTCGCCGCTCAGTATCCCGCGATAAAGCGGCTCGAGGTCGCTCGGGTGCGTCTGGTAGGCGTCCGCCGGCAACCCGGGCGCCAGGTAAGTCAATGTGCATCCGTGACCCTGGTTCGTCACCACCTGAAAGCTGTTTTCGGCAGCGGTGGCGAAACCGGCGCGCGCCGCGCGCACAGGGTCGAGCGTCAGCGGTCCGACGTGAGTGGTTAGGATGTGCTGGCTGTCGCCAACGAAATTCAGCGCTCCCACCTTCCAGTTCGCCTTGGCGCGCCAGCGGTGCGGCGGTGCCAGCACCTCCATGCCCTGCGGCGATCTCGACAGAAACGGATCGATGTACCAGGCGATCTCGCCGAGGTAATCGTCGAGCGACTGAACATCGGCGTTCCAGCTACCGAAGATCATCCGCTTGTGGACTTCCACGCGCGGAACGCGCGGCAAACCATGCTCGGAAAAATCGAAATCCTTCGGAAGATGCCTGTCGAACGTAGTCGTCACCAGTCGGCCCGACCGCTCGTAGGTCCATCCGTGATACGGGCAGACGAGGTGGCGCGCGTTTCCGGAGTCCGCGCGACAGACCTTGGCGCCGCGATGACGACAACTGTTCAATAGCGCATGGATCGTGCCGTCGTTGTCACGGATCACGACGACCGGCGCATGACCCATGTTGCGCGAAACAAAGTCGCCCGGCTTGGGTATCTCCGTCTCGTGCGCCAGGAAGACCCAGGTGCGGCCAAATATCCGCTCCATCTCGAGTCGGCACACGTCGTCGCTCACGAAAATGTCACGGCTCACCAGACCGCGCTGCACATCGACCCAGTTTAGGCTCGACGAAGCCTGAGATTGCGAAGACATCTCTCTACCCGTGTGAAATATCACTTACTCTTCAAATTAGTCCAAGTGTTTTGAGGGAGCAAGCACCCTCTCCCCCTTCTCCTGGGCCCCAATTGGCGGTAAGTACAGCCACCGTGATCCTTAGTTTTCGCCACTTCGCCCCCCTCTGTGCATCCGCCCGGGTTCGAGATGCCGTCCAAGCCGACGTTTAAGACCAAGGCGGCAAGACGCCATGCCGGCCGGGAGCCGATGGCTCCGGGCGGCAGCCCAGCGTCGCTTCGAGACACGGCCTACGACGCAATAAAGCATCGCGTCATCACCTGCGCGTTTAAGCCGGGCGAGTACATCAACGAGCTGCAGCTTTCGGCTCTTCTCAAGATCGGCCGCACGCCGGTGCACCAAGCGCTCGACCGCCTGATGATCGAAGGCATGGTCGAGGTCATCCCACGTAAAGGCGTGATCGTGAGGCCGGTCAGCCTGAACGAGGTGCTGCAGATCATCGAGGTTCGGCTGATCAACGAGCCGTTCGGCGCGCGACTGGCGGCCGAGCAGGCGAATGACACGGACCTGGCCGAGCTCGCGGAGGTTCTTGAGCGAGCCAAACACTGGGCGGCGCGTCGAAACATCGAAAAGATGATGCTGCTGGACCGGGAGTTTCATCTCCTGATCGCCAGAGCTTCAAAAAACGCCGTGTTGACCGAACTCCTGCGAAATCTTCATGAGCGGTCGCTGCGCTTCTGGTTCATCTCGCTCAACGCTCCCGCCCAATATGACGCCGTGCAGAACGAGCATGCCGCAATCTGGGACGCCATCCGGCAACGCAATCCGGACCAAGCTGAATTGGCCATGAGGCGCCACATCCAGTCGTTTCGCACCAACGTGTCGCAATTTCTCTAGCGCCGCCGTCGCCGCACGCCCACCGCGAATTTGACGAATCTGATCGTATAGTGAAATATCACTATGATCGCTCTATTGCGGCGATCAGTACACCCTCGACGCATGGGTCCCTTGATGGCAGCCGCTCCCCCGTCCTCGATTCCGAACGCAGCAGTCCACTCGACCGCCTTTTATTTTATTCAGGCGCTGAACGAGATCGGCATCGAGTACTTGTTCTGCAACTTCGGTACCGATCATGCCCCGCTGATCGAAGAGCTTGCGCGGTTCAACGCCAATGGACTGCAGGCGCCGAAGGTTATCCTGTGCCCACACGAAAACGTCGCCATACACATGGCCGGCGGCTATGCCCAGATGACGGGACGCGGCCAAGCCGTGCTGGTTCATGTCGATGCCGGCACAGCGAACGCGGCCCTGGGCATGCACAACCTATTCCGAAACCGCATTCCTGTTTTGCTGATCGCGGGATCGGCCCCGTTCACCAGCTTCGGTGAGCTCGAAGGGTCGCGCGACACCTACGTGCACTTCATCCAACAGCCGTTCGACCAGGGCAGCCTCGTGCGGCCGTACGTTAAGTGGGAATACACGTTGCCATCTGGCGTCACCAGCAAGGAAATCCTGCGCCGCGCCCACACCATCATGCAGAGCGAGCCGGCCGGGCCGGTCTATCTGATGCTACCACGCGAGATCCTGACGGAGCCGTGGGACGAGCAATTGGTCCGTTCGTTTCCCAGCGACTGTTACGGACCGCTTCAGGCAAGCGGAGCCGATCCGGAACTGATCGAGCAGCTTGCGGCACGGCTTCTCGCTGCGAAGAACCCGATCCTCATCACGAGCTACGCGGGTCGAGACGCGGCCGCCTCCGAGGCCATGGAAAAGCTATCCGCCTTCGCCGGCATCCGGGTGATCGACTTCCTCAGCTTCGTCAATATCGGACGCTCATTCCCACACTTCGGCGGCTTCCAAAGCGACAACCTCAGCGATGTGGATCTGGGGATGCTGGTCGACGTCGACGTGCCCTGGATTCCGGTCATCGCAAAGGACAATCCGTCCACATTCTGGGCGCAGATCGACGTCGATGTACTGAAAAGTGGGTCGCCGATGTGGAGCTTCCCAGCGAACCTGCGCATCCAGGGAAAAAGTAGCCGCGTGCTGACCCAATTGCTTGCCGCACTGCAGAGGTCGGCGAGCTCGGAGTTCACCGCAGCCGCCGCAATGCGTGTCCAACGGCTTACCGCCGAGCAGAGCAAGCGCTCTCAGCAAATTGCCGAGCTGGCCGCGAGCAAGGGCCAAAAGGGTCAGATCAATCCTCACTTTGTCTGTGCCGAGATCGGCAAGGTGATCGGGCCGGACGACATCGTGGTCAATGAAGCGGTGACCCGACAATCGATCCCAAATATGCAGATCGCGCGGCCGAAGCCCGGGACGATGATCAGCAACGCTGGCGGCGGCCTCGGCGCTTCCGGTGGAACCGCGCTTGGCGTCAAGCTGGCGCTGCCCAACCGCTGCGTCGTGCAGATTGTCGGGGACGGCAGCTTCTATTTCAACAATCCGACAGCCGTCTTCGCGTTGGCAAAGCAGTATCGTCTGCCGATCCTGACAGTCGTTCTCGACAATTCGGGGTGGGCTGCGGTGAAGGGCGCGACACTTCGCGTTTATCCGGAAGGACAGGCCAAAGCCACAGGCTTGTATCAGGCCGACCTCCCGACCGACATGGACTTTTCCAAGATCGTGGAAGCGGCTGGAGGCTACGGCGAACGGTTGGTGGATCCAGGCGAAGTGCCGGCCGCCATCGGACGCTGTCTGGCGGAAGTCCGCAGCGGCCGCAGCGCCCTGCTGCATGCCTGCGTCACGAAGCTCTGACCCAGCGACCACCATGTCGAAGCCGCTTGCCCAGTCTTACATTGCCGCGCACGCCGCATTCCGCTCCGGCACCGATACGCCTCGCGATTTCCTCGAAAGACGCCTCGCCTGCATGGATAAATGGGAAGGCAGGATCCACGCATTCGTCAGCACCAATATTCCGGCGGCCCGAACAGCCGCGGACCGCTCGACCGACCGCTGGCGCGCCGCACGTCCGCTGTCGCCGATCGACGGCATGCCCATCGGAATCAAGGATATCATCGAGACCGCGGACATGCCGACCGAGCAGGGTTCTCCGCTGTTCAAGGGCTGGCGGTCGGTACGGGATTCCGCGGCGGTCTCGGCGCTTCGCGAGGCCGGCGCGGTCATCGTCGGCAAGACCGTGACGACCGAATTCGCGGCCGTCGAGCCGGGACCCACCCGAAATCCGTGGGACACCTCGCGCACGCCGGGCGGATCGAGTAGCGGATCCGCTGCCGCCGTTGCGGCTGGTATTGTCTCGGCCGCGCTGGGCACACAAGTCATCGGCTCCATCATCCGCCCCGCTAGCTATTGCGGATGCTACGGCTACAAGCCGAGCGTGGGCGCCATCAACCGCGGCGGAAGTTTCGACTACCTCAGCCAGAGCTGCGCTGGAGTCCTTGCGGCGACGCTGGATGAACTGTGGATCGTCGCGCGTGAAGTATCCGCGAGGGTTGGCGGCGATCCTGGCTTCCGCGGTCTCTCCGGTCCCCGGGAGGCACCCGCCGCTCGCCAGCCCAAATCCCTTGCGGTCCTGCAAACCGCGGGCTTCTCCTCACTCGTCCCAGAAGGCGCAAAAATTTTTGCCGAGTTTCAGGGCAGGCTGGGACGGAAAGGCCTGCGCCTTCTCACCCGCGACAATTCACCCGCGGTCGCCGAGGTCGAGGACGCCATCCGCGACGCCGGTACGTTGTCGCGCAAGATCAATGCTTGGGAATTCCGGTGGCCCCTCAATACCTATGCTCGCGATCTGGGCGTCGAGGGCCTGAGCCAGACCATGCGCACCCGCCTCAAGGAAGCAGAGGTGATGATGCTCGAGGACTACCAGAATCTCCTGATCGACCGCATCCGCTGCCGCGACATCTACGCCAAGCTCGCATCCGTATCGGATGCTTGCATCACGCTCGCGGCGACCGGCCCGGCGCCGGTCGGCTTGGCCTCGACGGGGGATCCGACGTTCGCGATCCCGGGCAGCCTGCTGGGCGTGCCAGCGGTTTCGATGCCACTTTTCCAGATCGACGGTTTACCGTTGGGACTTCAAGTCCTGGGATTCAACGAACGCGATGCCAATCTCTTCGGCGTCGCTGCAGCGCTGCAGGGGGCCGCCAGCTGAGAGCCGAAAAGCGGCGCTTGGCCATCAGCTCGAGGTCATTGCGTCCGCGCGCCGCTGACTAGCAATCATGGCCGTCCGCAGCAGAAATTGGCGGGCGCGCCCAGGATCCGCGGCAATGCGGCTGAGCTCATCCAGGTTTTTCTGTCGCATGGCCGGATCGCTTTCCTCCAGCCGTTTTTTGTTCGCGATCGACTGTTCCTGAACGAACTCGACCGCCACCGTACGCCGCTGAAAGTCATAGAGATCGAGTAGCCGGTCCGACTGGCCTTCCAACAAAACCTCGATGAGCTTGCCGCCCAGATTCACTGCGTCCTGGATGCCACCGTTCAAGCCCATCCCGCCGATTGGATTGTTGACATGCGCGGCATCGCCCGCGAGCAAAACCCGTCCCTTGCGGAAGGTGGTGGCAACGCGCTGATGCGTCACATAAAGGTTTCGATGGATGATCTCGTAAGGTTGCTCATCGGGAAAGAACCGCTGCAACCTGTTCTGGACTTCCGCATCGCTCATCAGCGATTCGTCATCCTGCGACGGCTCGGTCGGAAATACTGTCCGCCAGAGACCGGGCGGACCGTCAGCCGACACCTTGAAACAGTTGCACCAGGCACCTGGCTCAGCAAAATAGCTGCGATATGAATAACCGCGGCGCGCCTCGAAATCGAACGGAGTCGTCAAGACGATGAACCGCTCCGGCCAGGTGAAGCCTTTGAATGGAATTTCGCTGCACTTCCTGACGGTACTGCGTCCGCCGTCGGCGCCGATTATATAGACGCCGGAGTGGGTCTTGATCCCTTCAGGGCCGCGGACATCGATGCTGACTGCATCAGCGGTTTGGCGCAGATCGATGACTTCGTGATCGAACAGGACTTCAACGTTCGACAGCTTCTGAACTCTTTCGAGTAGGAGACGCGATGTCTTGAACTGCTCGCATTGCACAACGAAAGGGTGCTGGGTGTCGTTGGCCAGTATGGAGTGATCGAATTCAGCGACCAGACGATTCGAAGGACGATCCCAAAACTGGAAGATCGGGGCAACGAGCCCGACACGCGCCATATCGTCGGCCAACCCGGATTCGGCAAGCAGATCGAGGGTAGCAGGATGTGTAGTCGCAGCCCTCGGGTCGGCCTGCAAGCCGTCGTTATTGTCAAACAGCCGGACGGCGATGCCCCTTCGGCCTAAAATCCAGGCGCACAGCAGCCCCACAGGCCCGCCACCCGCGATCAACACCCGCCGGGCATCATCAGACATCAGGAACTCCACAATCGCTACCTACAAACCCGGCCGCGTGCGCAGAAGCTTTTATAGATGGCGAACCACGCTTTTCCGGAACGCTTCAATGTGCGCGCGCATCGCATTTTCCGCCGCGTTGGCGTCATGCTTGCGAATGGCTTCGTACAGGGCCTCGTGCTGCTGCTGAAAGCTGTGATGATGGTCCGGCGTGGTGAAGGAAATAAACCAGAACCGCAGCGACCGCTCATTCAATTTGCGCAGAATTTCCGCAAGCTCAAAGTTCTTGCTGGCATTTGCCAGCAGCAGATGAAATTCACGATCGAGCATCATCAGCGCATGGATGTCGCGCCGGTCGATCGCCATCCTAGCCTGATCGATGACCTTCGACATATTCTCGATGTGGTTGTCGTCTGCACGCGCCGCAGCAAGCCGTGCGCACTGAGTCTCATTGATCATACGGACATCGATCATTTGCAGGACGTCGTGCAGAATGACCGGTTTTACTATCACGCCCTTCCGCGGAATGACCTCGACCATCTCCTCCAGCATGAGGCGATCCAGCGCCTGGTGGACAGGCGTCCGGCCGAGACCGAGGAGGGCCGACACCGATGCCTCGTTGAGGCACTCGCCTGGCCTAAATTCGCAGGTGATGATGCGGTCCTTGATTGCCTCGTAGGCTTGATCGCGCAGGGATTGCCGAGGCAGGCGCCGGCGCGAAATGCTGCGGGCGGACCCATGCCTCTGCGGACCGATGTTTATTTTTCTCAACAACTTCATGGTGTTATGTCCCGGCAAGATCTTTAGAATACCACTGATATTTCACACTTTTATTCAAGTCAATGAACCGTGTAAATTTGGCATCCCTTAGATCCACCGTTCCGCACCTTCGAGCACTAGATTCCGCACTCGATGACCAAAGCAAAATTCGGCCAAGCCATTCCCCGCGTCGAGGACCGGAAATTGCTTATCGGACACGCATGCTACATTGACGACATCAGCCTTCCCGACCTCGCACATGGCGCGATCGTCTATTCAAACCACGCGCATGCGCGGATCAAGTCGATCAACACGACGCGGGCACTCCGGGCGCCGGGCGTATTGGGGGTGCTCACCGGCAAGGATATCTCGGTACAAGGACTCGGCGGTCTGCCGCCACTGTTCATGCCCGAAGATACCGGCGGCCCGAAAGGGCATCGCACGGCGCGACCACTTCTCGCCGAGCACATTGTTCGCCATGTCGGCGACCGGATAGCCTTTTGCGTCGCGGAGAACCTGACGCAGGCTCGAGACGCTGTCGAGTTGATCGAAATCGAGTACGAGAGTCTTCCGAGCGTGACCAGCCTGGCGGATGCAGCGGCCACAGGAGCGCCGACAGTCTGGGATCCGGCACCGAACAATGTCTGTTTCACGTTGCGGATGGGTGACTCCGCGCTCGCCGAGAAGGCCTTTGCGGAGGCAGCACATCGTGTGCGGTTGAGATTAACCAATAATCGAGTGACGGCGAGCCCGCTGGAACCTCGCGGCGCCATCGGCTTCTACAATCAGGGCGACGAAAGTTTCACTCTCTACTCCAGCACGCAGAATCCCCACCGGATCCGCGAAACGCTGGCGCATTCGGTCTTCGGTATTCCGGAATCGAAGCTGCGCGTCGTTGGACCCGACGTCGGCGGCGGGTTCGGAATGAAGGGCGACACTTATCCCGAAGAGGGGATCGTTCTAGCAGCCTCGCGAGCTGTCGGACGGCCTGTCAAGTGGATCGCGACCCGCAGTGACGCCTTCATTCTGGACAACGCCGGTCGCGATCAGTTGATCGAGGCGGAAATGGCGCTCGACCAGGACGGCCGGATTCTCGCGGTGCGAGCCAACGCTATGCAGAACCTTGGCGCTTACATCGTCGGCGCCGCGCTCGTGCCGCTGGTCTATTCGCTAAAACTCATTCCCAATGTTTACGATATTCCTATCGTCGATCTGACCACGCAAGGCGTCTTCACACACACTGCGCCCACCAATCCGTACCGAGGCGCGGGCCGCCCAGAGGCCGTTTATGTGACCGAGCGTCTGCTCGATCTCGCTGCCGAATCACTGCGGGTCGATCCGCTTGAAATCCGCAAGCGAAACTTCATTGAGAAGGCCGCGTTGCCTTATCGCTCCGCGACAGGGCTGGTGTACGACAGCGGCGATTTCCGCGCCGCAGCCGACGCCTGCCTGTCCCTGGCTGACTGGGGTGGATTCAAAATACGGAAACAAGCGAGCCGCGCCGCAGGCAAACTGCGAGGCCGAGCTGTCGTTTCCTATATCGAAGACACCGGTGTGTTCAACGATCGCATGGAGTTGCGTTTCGATGCTTCCGGTGCGATCACGATCGTCGCAGGAACGTTCTCGCACGGGCAATCGCATGCGACGACCTACAGCCAGTGTGTCTCAGACTGGCTCGGAATTCCGATAGAGCAGATCCGGTTTATCCAAGGTGATACGGAGCAGGTGGCGTTCGGGCGCGGTACTTATGCGTCCGGTAGCGCGATCATCGGCGGCAGCGCATTGAGGTTCGCCGCTGGCACGCTTGTTGAAAAGGCCAAGGTCGTGGCGAGCTTCCTGCTCGAAGCAAGTTGCGATGATCTAGAATTTAGTGACGGTAATCTGACCGTCACGGGCACCGATCGCGCAGTCAGCATTCAGGAGGTCGCTAAATGGACTTACCATCCAACGCGTTTGCCGAAGCATCTGCGCATCGGATTGGAGGCTAGCTCATACTTCGCAGCCGAGCCTCCAGCCTTTCCGAATGGTTGCCATATTTGCGAGGTAGAGATCGATCCGGACACCGGGGAAGTAATGATCGACAGATATACAGCCGTCGACGACTTTGGCCGGCTCATCAATCCACTGATCGTGAACGGGCAGGTGCATGGCGCTCTGGCACAGGGGATTGGCCAAGCCATCCGAGAAAGCATGATCTACGACAAGGCCGGTCAGCTCGTCACGGCGAGCTTCATGGACTACGCAATTCCGCGGGCAGGCGACCTGCCAGCGTTCACGCTGGCGTTCCACGAGGAACCGTGCCGCACAAATCCGCTCGGAGTGAAGGGCGCTGGCGAGGGGGGTTGTGTTGCCGCTCCGCCCGCCGTCATGAACGCAGTACTGGACGCGCTGCGGCCCTTTGGCATCCATCATCTCGATATGCCGGCCACATCGGAGCGTATTTGGCGGGCATTTAAGCTGTAACGCAGCTTCATGGTCTTTCAGTTGTTTCATCACAAGGTTGTAGGTTCTATAGGTGTTAATTTCGGGCGCGACATGCGGTTTGCGCGTACCTTGATCGCTTCCGGAAACACCAAGCAGAGCGATATGTTGGTTAGCAACAAGTTGAAACTACAGGACCTGTTCCGCTAACGGCGAGATTCAAACTGTAAAAACAAGGTGAGATGAACGATGGGCGATGTTGACAACTGGATTGCGGTCGCTGATCGCGGCGCGGTCGAGCCCGGAAACGTGGTCGGCGTCAAGGCCGGAGAATTGGATGTCGCGCTCTACAACATCGGCGGTCAGATCTACGCGACCCATAATATCTGCACCCACGCCCATGCCCATCTCAGCGACGGCTGGCTAGAGGGAGACATCATAGAATGCCCGCTGCACGGGGGACGCTTCGAAGTGAAAACCGGCAAAGGGCTCGGCGCACCAATTACCTGCGACGTGAAGACGCTGCCGGTGCGCATCCAAGGCGGCCAGATCGAGGTCAACGTAACCTGAGGGGTGTCTCCATCGCACCGGCCGCCGTAATCTCCGATTTGACATGATGCCAAAGCGTCGAGTAGGCCTTGTCGAAACTGGGCTCGAGATAGATCTCGAATACGTTTCTAGGCCGAGCCAGCGGCACTGGATAGATTTCCTTCACCCGTCCGGGCCGGCGGGTCATGATGACGATCTGGTCGGATAGCGTAATCGCTTCGACTAGATCGTGAGTGATGAACAGCATGGTGCTCTTTTTTTCCCGCCATAGCTCCAACAATTCATGATGCAGACCCATCCGCGTCTGTGCGTCGAGAGCGCTGAACGGCTCGTCCAGGAGCACGACGGAAGGCTCGTAAATTAAGGTGCGCACGATTGAAACGCGCTTCTGCATGCCACCCGAAAGCTGCGAAGGGTAGCAGTCTTCGAAGCCCTCGAGCCCCACGAGCCGCAACCAATGCAGGGCCGTTTCCCTGCGCTCGGCATGGGGCATGCCGCGGACCGCAAGCGGAAATTCGACGTTTCCGAGCGCCGTGAGCCACGGAAAAAGATTGCTATCTTGCGTGACGTATCCGACACTAGTATTGAGTCCGTTCACCGGTGTTCCGTTGTAAAACACGCCGCCTCCGGACGCCGTGATGAGGCCGGAAGCAAGCCGCAACAGAGTGGTCTTCCCACACCCCGATGGGCCCACGACGGTGGTAATTTTTCCCGGCGGGACATCGAAGCTGACGCGGTCCAAGGCAAGAAGATCGCGATCCTGGCCCGCAAAGGCAACCTGCACATCTGCGAACCGTATCGCCGGCAACTCGGAGATGGGTTCAACAGCGTGAATCACAAACGCACGCGCGTCGCTTCGTTGTGGTGGCATTCCATCCCGTCCTTGACCCGCGAAAGTAATCTCCGAGGCCGTGATGTTCAGCCCAAGAATTTATTCGTCCAAACTTCACCTTCTTGGATGGGCAAAGCGGTCGCAATCATTTTAGTTTCAACCGCCACTTTGATGATGTTTTCCCACATAGCAACCGACATTCGACAGCCGCGAGGATAACTCTCCCGATCGCGTTCCAATGCTCGCTCCATCGCCTCGGACGGAACGGTCGGGAACTGCTGCTTTAGAACGTCGACAACTTGGCCAAAATTGGTGGCGAACAAGTCGTTGGCCTGTCCAAGCGCATGGGCAATACGACGCAAGACGTCTGGCTTTTCATTGGCGAACTCTGGGGTTGTCAGGGCCACCGTGTAAGGAAACTCCCTGAACAATGGCACCTCTTTGGCACAATTTATGAAAAGCTCTCCGAATCCTTCCAACTCGACTTGATCGGCCTCTGGGGCATCGCCGACAGTTACGTCGACTTGGTTGGTCCGGAGCGCGGCCATACGCGCGGCTCCGAACCCGACGGCGAGGATTTTCATGTCATGCTCGGGATCGATTCCGGCTGTTCGCGCCAAGTAGCGTGTGAAAACTGCGGGACCGCCGCCTATCGTCGAGGCGCCAATCCGCGCATCCTTGAACGCTTTGAGCTTGTCTGCAAGCGGGCTCTTTGATGATACGCCGACGCGGGACAACCAGTCTTTTCGGGCCGTAAATTGCATAGCGAGCGATCCGGTAAACGCTGCGATGGACAGCGTCTTGATCCCCTTCCCCCATCCGATTACCGGATCGGTAGAGGCTACACCCGCGAAGCTCGCTTCGTGGTTCGTCAGGGCGACCATGGACAAAGGCCCGCCCTGTGTTTGCTTGAGCTCTGCGGTTATGCCGTTCTTTTGCCAAAGGCCCAGTCGGTCGGCGAGAAAAATTGCCGAAAACGAAAGCCCAGGCGCCGCATACACGCCTTTGACAACGGACTGCGCGAGCGACTGCGCCCGTGCATGTCCAACCATGAGCATAGATGAAAGACCGGCAGAGCCGATGCCTTGGATGAATCTCCGACGTTCGAGCATATCTGTTCC
The DNA here is from genome assembly GCA_036557705.1 of Xanthobacteraceae bacterium. GTDB lineage: Bacteria > Pseudomonadota > Alphaproteobacteria > Rhizobiales > Xanthobacteraceae > VAZQ01. The sequence continues at coordinate 17,613 of DATBHB010000023.1, read as the reverse complement.
TCCCTCATTCTGTTGTTCCCGCGCACCTGGATCAAAGCGGTCCCACATTCGAAGCAAAACGCATGCCGCCGAAGAAAACGGATCGGTCGCTCTGCCACCTCAAAGCTGGACGGTCTGTCCCCCTGCTTTCCGCCATCGAATAACACGCTCTTCGAGCCGGTTCAGGCTAAAGTTCGCCACGAACACAATCGCGACGAGGATGATGATGCCTGCAAAGAGCGCGGGGGCGTCGTAGGTCTGCGATGCATAGAGAATAAAATAACCGAGCCCCTCACTCGATCCGATATACTCTCCGATCACAGCGCCGATTACGGCGTAAGGCACGGCCGTCCTGAGCCCAAGGAAAATCTGATCCGCCGCGGCCGGCAAGATGACTCGCGCAACCGTCTGCGGCCATGACGCTCCCATTAGACGGGCGAGCCGCACGAATTCTTCGTTAATCGAGATAAGGCCCGAATAGGTGTTAAAGAACACGAGAAAGAAGCTCGCGACGAACACCACGGCCACTTTCGACGCCATCCCAAGCCCGAGCCAAACGATGAATACCGGTGCCAGGGCGATCTTCGGGATGCTGTAAAGCCCGATGATGTAAGGCTGCAAGGCCGCAGATAAGAACTTCGAGCGCCCAAGGATGAATCCGAGCGCAAGCCCGACCGCAGCGCCCATCGCATAGCCTATCGCGATCTCACTCAGCGTGACGGCTATATGCCGGTAGATATCTTGATGACTCAGCAGGTCGGCCAGCTTTGCGATGATTAGACTGGGCCTGCTGAAGTACGGCACCATCGCTTCCGTAACGGCAAATTCCCACAGGGTTGCGAGCGCAATAAAAATTCCAAATTGCGTGAGCAGAATCCCCAACCTCCCGGAACGCCGCTTCCGCCGTACGGCGACCACATTTACCGCCTGAGCTTCAACGCCCATAGCTCACCCGCTCCATCGACTGGTCTTGCGCTCAATTTGCGCTTCTGCCGAAGAAGACGCCATTTTCTTCCTTGATTTCGTACACCTTGATTTTGAAGCCGGGGCAATTGACGCCTTTGCCGTCTGAAAGTTTGAACGTGAAGGCGTGAAAATGGCAGCGCACCATCGTGTCATTTGCGGCGAGCTCCGCGTTCATCATCGTCGCCTGCATGTGCGGACAGCTGCGCTGAACTCCGCGTAAGCCCGCCTTGGTGCGGAATATGACGATCCCATCACCTTGCAGACTCGCACGAGCCGGGAATTTGGTGTTGTCGGGCCGAAGGCCGACCAACGCCTGCCAGGGTCGTTCCGCCATATTCGAAGAATCCGCAGTTTCCCTGTTCGCCTGTTTGTTGGACGTACCTGAGTCTAACATGGCGCGCGTCTTCTGCTTCAGGCTGCAATCGGCCGCTTTTTGGAAACGTCCCGCAGTCGAGCAAGTGCGAATGGCTGCTCCAAGCGGACCAAAAGAAGACCGACCTGCATCGTGAAATTCTGATCCAGGAAGGAAGAATAAACAGCTTTCAGAGCATCCTTAAGCGCGAGCCCATGCTGGGCACGCACCTGATGGAACATCTCCTGCAGTTCGAGCGCCTTCTCGATATCGAGATGTTCCGCGGAGGTAACCTCCCAAGTGGTCGATGAAAGCGCTGTAGCAAGAGAATTCAGGAAAGTGCGTTGCCGCTCCGAAAGTTCGCCAGCCGCGGTCGGCACATGATCCTCGGCGATCTGCAGGAACCAGTTGCTCTCGTCCCCGCCCATCGTCATGTCTGCATCGAACCGCTCGCCGTTCTTGAACGTGATAAGCGGGACGATTTGCTTTTCGGCCTTCCGCATCTTGGTATAGCAGTCGGAAATCTCGTAGTTGCCGGTATCCACCCGAAACACGGTGATGTCCGCCGGCAGCCCAGGCCGCAGAGTGCCGGCACGGTCGGTCAGCGATATCGCTTTGGCCGCATTGCGAGTGACCCGCTCGATGACCTGCGGCAGAGTTAAACCGAGTTGCAACATCGCGCTCATAACGTTCGCCAGCGATTTGACCGGTCGCACGATATTGAATTGCTGAAGATCTGAGCTGATGGTGTGAGGGATCAAATCCTGGGCGAAGCACTTCTCGGCGACATCCCAAGAGAAATTATACCCGCCGAACCCAAGGTCGAAGATCACACCGCGCCGCTCCGCTTCACGAACGACCGGCAGCACCTTGCCTTTGTCGTCGATGACCTGTCCCAGATTGCCATGATAGAGGTGGGTGATCATGTCCCCCGCCTCCGCGATCCGGAATGCTTCGGGTGCCAGCAGGTGCTTAGGGTTTTGGAGCTGGAATTCGCCAATGTGCATGTAGAGCGGCAAATTGAGAATTTCGGCCAGCCCTTTGGTAAGCTTCAAAGTACCCGGACCATAATCCCCCATCGCATTGCATTTGATGTAGCGCAACATGTCGCGGTTTTGCTTCGCGAAATCCACCCACCGGGTAATTGGCACATCACCCAGCGTGCGAGTGTCGCCTTCGATGAAATTGAGCCCGAGCAGTCCCATCGGACGGATGAATGCACCGGCGTAAAGACTGGTTTTGAGATTGTCGAGGAGCGCCATGAACTGGTCGAGCACCCCGATGCCCGCCCCCCCGGCCTCGACGAAGCTCGTGACCCCCTGGTAGACGCCAATGCTGTCGGGATTCGCAAAGCCCAGGGTTCCGTAAGCGTGAACGTGGATATCCACCCAACCGGGACTGAGATGATGGCCCGATACATCAATGACCTTGGCATCCGGCGCGATGGCACGGTCGCCAACAAACTCGATCTTGCCGTTTGCAACGTGCACATTCGCGATTCGGTCGATCCCTTGCTCGGCATCCAGGACGTGCGCCCCCTTCAAGACAAAGGAATCGGTCGCTGAAGTCATGAATATGCTCCTTGCGGTTCCGCCAATTGCCCGTTTAAATTACAGTGAAACATCACTGATGTTGCAAAGTCAATGGCTGCGGCCGCCCCCATTGCGTCCCATCCGCGCGAGTACTCGATGCTGAAAGATCCAGGCCGCTACGATTATTTGCCGCTTGTCGATCGACCGTTGATTCGATGGCCGAATAACGCGCGCGTTGCATTCTGGGTCGGCCCCAACATCGAATTTTATGAAATGAACCCGCCCGCCGGGCAGGGTCGCCCGTTGTGGGCCCGCCCTCACCCGGATGTCTTGAACTATTCGCTGCGCGATTACGGCAACCGAGCCGGGGTTTGGCGGGTGATGGAAGCGCTTGAGCGCTTCGGAATCCGAGCCAGCGTGTCGCTGAACGCAGCCATGTGCGAGCATATGCCCGAAATCGTGGACGAGTGCCTGCGGCTGAAATGGGAACTGTTCAGTCACGGCATCTATAACACGCGGCTCATCACCGGCTTGAATGAAGACGAGGTCCGACATGTGATTCGAGACAGCATCGAGACGATCAAGCGGCACAGCGGCCAGGACGTTTTCGGCTGGCTTGCGCCAGCTATCAGCACGACAGAAACGTTCTTCGACCTGCTGCCGGAGTTTGGCATCCGCTACACCATCGACATGGTGCCCGATGATCAACCCGTGCCCATCAAAGTGCGCAGCGGGAAGCTCATTTCGATTCCCTACTCTACCGAAATCAACGACATCCGCGTGATAGGTGTTCGCGGATATCCTCCCGAAAAATGGGCAGCGATGATCAAGACGTGCTTCGATCAGCTTTATCGCGAGGGAGCGGAAAACGGCATGGTCGTGTGCGTGCCGCTTCACCCGTTTGTCGTGGGACAACCTCATCGTATCGGCGCGCTATATGACGTTCTGCAGCATATCACGTCACACAGCGACGTTTGGCTCGCGACCGCGCGCGAGATCGCCGACTGGTACTATCAGCACTATTATGACGAGGCGCTGCGCTTTCAACCATCCGTCAGGGCGAGCCGCGCATGACCGGCGATCGGCTCACCTACCCACTTCGGCACGCCGGGCTCGACCACAATTGGTTCACCCATGAACCGACCATCAAGCGTATGCCGATCGTCTGGCCGGAAGGCCGGCGCGTCGCCTTGTGGATCACGGTACCGGTTGAATTCTTCCCCATGGACGTAACCGCGCTGCCCGTTCGCCCTGTGGGCACGCTCGATCGCGGCTATCCTGATTACTGGAGTTACAGCAATAGGGACTACGGCCCGCGCATCGGCATTTTTCGGATCATGCGGATCTTGGACGGTCTCGGCCTGCGCGCGACCGCAGCGGTGAATTCCGCCGCTGCCACAAGGTATCCGCGCGTCATCGATGAACTGTTGCAGCGGGATTGGGAGTTCATGGCGAGCGGCATCGATATGGGACAGCCGCACCACGGGAAGCTTTCCGTGGAAGATGAGCGTTTTCTTATTTGGACCGCGCACGAGGTGCTAACAAAGGCAACTGGCAAAAAGATCGCCGGGTGGCACTCCCCTGGCCACTCGCAATCAATGCAAACGCTTCCATTGTTGGCGGAGCGCGGCCTTGAGTACGTGACCGATTGGGCCAATGACGATCTGCCATATATTATGAGCACGCCGTCGGGACAACTCTGTGCAATGCCGTTGACCTACGAATGGTCCGATCGCGTCCTACTGGTCCATCACAATCTGACGGTAGAAGACTACGAAGCCCAAGTCATGGAGGCTTTCCATCGTCTGCACGGCGAAGCTGGTCAATACAGAGGCGGGCGAATTCTCTCGCTCTCGGTTTCGCCGTGGGTTCTCGGCTACCCCCACCGCATCGGTGCGCTGGAGCGTGTGCTTACCAGAATCATGCAGGTCGGTTCGGTCTGGCAGGCAACTGGCATGGAGATCGTCGCCGCCTTCAAGTCCCAAGTCTCACACCCATAGAGTCATATGGCTACGGAGGAGAATCGTCATGCTTGTCCGAACTCTCGATCGGGAAGCGGCAACTTGTAAGCGACGGCGGTTCCGTCGGCATGTCGGTAGCCTTCTAGCTGCCGCTCTCTTTGCGCTCGGAATACCAGCGACCCAGTCTTTTGCGCAGACTGGCAAGGTTGAGAAGCCCGACATCACGTTTGGCGTTTTTCCGATCACGAACTATGGCGTGGTCTATCTCTCGTTGCAGCAGGGATTCTTCCAAGAGGAAGGTCTCCGCGTCACGCCAAGAGTGATGGGCGCCAATCCCGTTGCCGGGATCGTTGGCGGCGACTTCGACACGGGGGGCGTGACCTGGACCGCATTCCTTCTCGCAACTAACAGAGGCGTGCCTCTCTTGCCGTTGAGCGAGGCCGATCGCGGAGCACAAGGGCAGGCGCTGTTCATGGTCAGGGATGATTCGTCGATCAAGACCATGGAGGACCTGATCGGAAAGAAAATCGCCGTCGTTACGGTCGGTGGGGCCTGCGATTTGATCCTCGACGACGTCCTGCACAAAAAGGGTCTCAACTATAAGTCGATCGGCTACACGGTCATGGGCGTGCCCGATATGGCGCCGACGGTGTTGCGCGGCGGCGTCGATGCGGCATGCATTCCCGAACCGCTCCTCTCCGTCGCGCAAGCACAGGGAGGATTGCGTTCGGTCTTCGATTTGTTTTCAGGCGAATATGACCGCTTTCCCCTCGTCGGGTTCCCGGTCACAAAAAAGTTCGCCGAGAGCAATCCCAACACTGTTGCGGCACTCCAGCGTGCCCTGGCCAAGGGTCTGAAATTCGCTCATGAGAACCCGGACAAGCTCCGCGACATCTACCCGACCTTCACGACTCTCAAGCCCGAACTCGCGCGCAAAATCGTCCTTTCCTACACACCAGAGAAGAGTGACTTCACGCAGCTCAAGAAGATCGGAGACATGATGGACCGGCTGCAACTGTTGCCGGGCAAGACCAAGTTGCCCGACGTTGCAACGTCGAAATAATGAGCAATTCGCTGGAGGCAGCCGATGCGCGACCCGGCTTTGGCCAAGCAACAGCCTTGGCCGGCTTGAGCGCCGCACGCCGCAGTCCGACCTCTGCGCTCCGCATCGTTATCGGCATTTTCGCTTTCTTTTTGATTCTGGAATTCATCACGAGTCTTGGGCTTTTGCCGGCCATTTACCTGCCCCGGGCCTCGACCGTCGTCGAGCGCATGGTCGAGCTCCTGACAGAACCAAAATTCATCACGCAAGTTCTGGCAACGCTCGAGGCCTGGGTGGTTGGGCTGGCGCTCGCGACGCTGATCAGCGTGCCGATCGGTATTCTCATCGGCACATCCGAATTGGCGTACAGGATGAGTTCGCCCGTGATTGAATTTATGCGCCCCATTCCATCCGTCGCTCTGATCCCGCTGGCAATCTTGCTTTGGGGACAAGGCTTTTCGATGAAAATCATCCTAGTGACCTATGCGACGACGTGGCCGATCTTGCTCAACACCGTTTACGGTGTCCACGACGTGGATCCCATCGCGGTGCAGACCGCGCGCTGCTTTGGCCTGAAAGACTACGCCATTCTCTGGCGCATCAGTTTTCCGAGCGCGGCGCCGCTCATCTTCACCGGCATCCGAATTTCTGCCTCGATCGGATTGATCGTCGTCATCGGCGCCGAGCTTCTCGCGTCAGCGGATAGCGGCATCGGCTCGTATATCCTTTTTGTCTCCTTGAATGGCGGCCACATGGATTCCGTGCTTGCTGGAGCCGCAATCGCGGGAATTCTCGGAGTTCTCATCAACAGTCTTTTTGGGATGATCGACCGCCGAGTTTTCGCGTGGCGATATTTCGGTGCACCGGCTCAATGAACCCGACGATGGGAGGAGGCAAGACGGCGATCTCCGCGCTTGTGAGGGTTCTGGGTTCCATCGCCGCCCGGTGGGGATTGGGAGTTGGCCTCGTCGTCCTGTGGCAATTCCTGGCAATGCGGGCGGGTTCGATCTTCTTCCCGCCACCTACCGAGATAGCGAAACGAGCCGTCGAATTGTGGCTTTCGGGACCGCCGAGCCGGCTGTTCCTAAGCGATGGCGTGTTCCAAGACATTCTACCGAGCTTGTTTCGGCTGCTTGCCGGCTGGAGTTTGGCAGTCGCTTGCGGCATCACGTTGGGCACGCTGATCGGCCGGTCGCGCAAGATCTCGGAGCTTTTGGATCCGTCCTTGCAGTTCCTTCGCGCGATACCCGGACCCGCCCTTGTCCCGGTCTTCATCTTGCTGCTTGGCACCGAGTCGACGATGCGGATCACCTTGATCGCCTTCGGCTCCGTCTGGCCGGTGCTGCTGAACACAATCGAAGGAACGCGCACCGTTGACCCAGTGCAACTCGATACCGCGTCAGCCTTCAGGTTGCCGCGCCGTGCTCTGTTGTGGCGCATTGTCCTGCCTGCGGCGACGCCGAAGATATTCGCCGGAATAAGGATATCGCTGTCTTTGGCCGTGATATTGATGGTCGTTAGCGAATTGGTCGCGAGCACAAACGGTATCGGATACCGCATTCAGAATGCGCAAATCATGTTTCTGCTCACGGACATGTGGTGCGGGATCGTGCTGCTCGCTTTCGTGGGATACGCCCTCAACAGGTTGTTCTTGAAAATTGAAGGCAGCGCGCTCAATTGGCACCGCGGCGCACGCGGCCGTTCAGCGGCATAGTTCACCAGAGAAAAAGATGCTCTCTGTCGAAGAACTCCAATACGCCTATTTATTGGATCAACCTGTTATCGCGAACGTGACGTTCGAGGTCGTCGCCGGCGAAATCGTGTCGATCGTGGGTCCTTCGGGCTGCGGCAAAACGACATTGCTGAAGATCTTGGCTGGTCTCTTGAGACCGATGAAGGGGTACGTTCGGTTTCAGGACCAAATCGTCCGCGGCGTGCCGAGCGGCTTGGCCATGGTGTTCCAGGAATACAGCCGTTCGCTTTTGCCGTGGACGACCGTCAATGGCAATGTCGAGCTGCCGCTTCGTTACAAGGATATCAATCGGTCTTCCCGCACGCGCCTCGTTTCGGAAAGTCTGGATGCCGTCGGTCTCTCTGGATTCGGCCACTACTATCCCTGGCAACTGTCAGGCGGAATGCAACAGCGGGTCGCGATCGCGCGCGCGCTGGCCTATCAGCCGAAACTCCTTTTGATGGACGAGCCGTTCGCCTCGGTCGATGCGCAAACCCGCGCTGACCTGGAGGACTTGGTCGCGGCCGTACGCGAGCGATATCGCATCACGATTGTATTCATCACCCACGACATCGACGAGGCGGTCTATCTGTCTGACCGGGTGGTGGTTCTGTCCAAATCGCCCACTACGGTGCTTGATCTAGTCACGACCAATCTTCCCCGCCCGCGAGACCAGATCACAACGAAGGCGATGCAACAGTTCATAGAAAGGCGATCGGCGATCGCCCGCCTCATACGGCGGCCGACTGCGGATACGCCGCAGTGTAATGTTACGGAACATTAAGACTGGATGGCGAGGCCGGCTTTTCGGCGCGACTGATCGGTCCGTGCGCATCTTGAGCGTTGTGTCGTCCCGACCCCGCTGAGCCTGTGCCACGCGGATGGCATGGGCCGACGAGCCCCCCGCTGAGGCTAGTCGCTCCATCCTCCGCGGCAAGATAGATGTCACCTTGTCGTTGACATGCAAATGGCGCCTCGCCCCCGCAGGTCCAGACCTGCGCCGCTGGGTCGCCCTGGTCTTCTCTGGCCATGCTGACGCGGACCTGACCTCAATAAAAGCTATCTGACTGCGAGCGCGACTTAATAATAAGACTAGAAGCGCGCACCTGATGCCGATGAGGAAGGCGATCAGGCCGAGGGCCACGTGGGTGCTAGTATCTGGCGGTTGAGATCGAGGCGGATGCCGGCTCTCGGCCCTTCTTCAGCGTCGAGGGCGCCCCCTGCACGCAAATCGGCGACCGTTCAGGGATCACGCCCAGACGATAATATGATCATTCGCATAACCTTTTTTGTGAGCCCCGCCCATTTCAAGCTTACTTGAATTTCCGTGGTCACTCAGTCGTTGAAATTTTCGCGCAGCGTCGCCCCCCCGTATTTCTTTTTGCTCAGCCCACGCCGCTGAAGCTCCGGAACGACCAGATCGACAAATTCACGAATATTGTCCATGGAATGAAATCCGCGCCCCAGAATGAAGCCGCCGTTGGCGCCAGTCTCATAGTGCAGCTTCTCGAGCGTATCGACTATGGACTTCGGAGTCCCCGCAGCGACCAGGATTCGCCGGGTCATGAAGTCATGGCCGAACTGGGCGACCGTCACGCTGGGTTCGGTCGTTTTCAGCATCTCCTCGAAGCTTCCGATGTTGCCTTTCTGCGATTTGACCTGATCGGCAAAATCGACCAGCCGCATCCCGGGTTTCGCCGTTGAAAAATCGACGCCGAACTGTTGCGACATCTCGATGAGGCCGGCCTCCGGCGGAATCGAAGCAAGAAACCGCCGCTCCTTCTCGCGCGCTTCCGATTCCGAATCGGCCACTTGAATGCGGATCGACCACAGAATCCCCAAGTCGCGCGGCGTCCGCCCGAATGCGGCGAGCTTGGTGTCGATCGCGGCGCGATGCTGCTGCATGCTCGGCAACGTGCGCCGGGTGCTGAATTGCAGTTCCGCATACTTGGCGGCGAGGTCCATTCCGGGGCCCGACTGTCCGGCCTGGATGATGACTGGCCGCTGCTGCGGTGACGGCAGGGCAGGCAGCGGCCCTCGCACGTTGAAGTACTGTCCGCGGAAATCCAGCCGATGGACCTTGTCGGGGTCGACGAACAAGCCGGTTTCGCGGTCGAACACGAGTGCATCGGCCTCGACGCTGTCCCAGAGCGCACACGCCACCTGCAAGTGCTCCTGCGCCCGCACATAGCGCTCGTCATGATCCATCATCACGTCGAAGCCCCAGTTGGCGGCCTCGCCCTTGTAAGCCGACGTGACCGCATTCCAGGCAACGCGGCCGCGCGTCACGTGGTCCAGCGCGTTGAAGATGCGCGCGACGTGGAACGGGTGGTGGTAGGTCGTCGACATCGTCAGCGCGAACCCGACGCCCGAGGTCACCCGCGCCAGCAGCGGAATCATCGGCGTCATGTCGTGCCGCGGCCATTTGGCGCCAAGGCGGACGACCGCGCGATGATTACCGCCAAAATCCTCGGAGGTGCCGCCGTTGTCGCCGAAAAACAGCATGTCCATCACGCCGCGCTCGGCAATGCGGGCGATGTCCTCGTAGAAATCCGAGGTGCTGTAGTAAGGATAGCCGACCCAGGAACCCGGCATTCTCCACAGGTAGTCGGTATGGATGAACGATATATCGGCTGCAAGATGCATGGTCTCGCGCGCGGACATGATCTAAGCCTCGGCTCCCTGCGAGGCACCCGTGCGCGCTCCTGGTTGCGTCGCGAGCTGCCCGAGTGCGGCTGCAAGCTCCCGATTGATGTCCCGCGCGATGCTCCAGCCCTGATAGACGAACGAGGAATACAGATCGGTACAGGTGGCGCCGGCTTGTAGCATCGCAATCACATCGGCGGCGCTGCTGATGCCACCATTGCCCTTGATCGGAATACGCCCCCGCGCGAACTTGGTGGCCCTCGCGACATTCTCCAATGCATCCGCGAAGACCGCCCGGCCGTGAAGCGTTCCTTGCTTGACGCCCAGGCGCGGCTCGACCACAGCCCGTCCACCCGCGACCTTGAGGCCTTCGACCCCCGCTTCGACGCAGACTTCGATCATCTCGGCGATGCGATCCGATGACCGCGCCGTGTCGTTTGGAATGCGCACGATCGCCGCCTTCCGGCGGGTGCCGATGCGCTTCAGGATTCCCTTGAGCAGGCCGACATCATCGAAATGCTCGCCGGGCCGCAGGACATTTGGGCACATCAGGCTGATCTCGATCCCGTCGACATAAGACTCGACGGCGAAGAAACTCGCGGCAATCGTCTCTGCGGAGAACCCGCCGACATTGGCGAAGACCGGCACGCGGGGCTTACCCATATCGCGCAGGCGCTCGACACAATATGCGAGCCCTCGGCTCGGCACTCCCATGGCGTCGGCCAACGAACACGTGTCCGGGTATCGGACCAGCCGCGGAAACGGATTGCCGCGGCGGGGCTCGGGCATGATGGAGCCGACCGTCAGAAAACCGAAGCCGAGATGTGACAATGCGTCGATGAGCTCGCAGTTCTTGTCGAACCCGGCGGCGAGCCCGACGGGACTGGGCAGGTCCACTCCGGCAAACCTGGTCCGTAGCTTTGGATCGTCGACATGCAGTCTCTCGAGCACGGCGAGAATCCGCCACGGCGAGCCGGCGCGCAGGGCGAATTGCGCGAGCGCATGGCTTCGATCGGGCGATACCCGGAACAGGAGGGGACGGAGGACGCTACGATAAAGGTGCATGGATGTTTCTATCCCGGCCACAACGCCTCGCTCATCCGAGCCCCTGCAGCATCGCATTAGCGGCGGTCCGCCGTGGAACGGCGAGGCGTTCCGCCCATTCCACCAGGAAATAGAGCACGACCCCCTGGACCGTCAGCGCGATGAGTCCCGCAAACAGCAGTGCCGTATCCAAGCTGCCATTGGCGACCATCAGGAGATAGCCCAGGCCGGCATCACCACCGACGAACTCACCGACGACTGCACCCACGACTGCCAGCGTGATCGAAATCTTGAATCCACCGAACACCGATGGCAAGGCGCTGGGCAGGCGGATCTTGAAGAAGGTTGCGGTCGCGCTCAGCCCCATAGAGCGTGCGAGATGAATCTTCTCCTGCTCGATCGATGCGAGGCCCACCGCCGTGCTGATGACGATGGGAAAGAACGCGATCAGGAACGCGATCAGCACCTTCGGGATCAGGCCGAACCCGAACCAGACCAACAGCAGCGGGGCAACCGCCACCTTCGGCATGGCCTGCGACGACACGAGCAGCGGCAGCACCGAGCGGGAAAATGCCGGCCACATGAAAATCGCGAGTGCCAGCGGGATGCCGACCGCAATGCTGAGCAAAAATCCCAACACAATCTCGATCGTCGTCACCCAGGCATGCCTGAGCAGAAGACCGGCATGCTCGGCGAACGAAAGGACGATCTGGCTGGGCGCGGGCAAAAGGTAGGCAGGAACGCCGAAGGCCCGGGTGACGACCTCCCACGCCGCGAGCGTGCCGATCACGGTCAGAATCGGATAGACGATTCCCGACATGCGTGCGTGGGATCGACGCTGCGCCGTGCGGCTCTGGACCAGCGCCTCCACCTCATCGATGGTGCGGGGCGCGCTGGTCTTGGCGTGCGGCTCGTTCGCGTCGGTCATCGTCGCTCGGGTCTCAAGCCTCGCGTAGAACGCCTCGCGCCAGCAGCAGATCGAGAATCTCCCGGATGTAACCATTGAATTCGGGGGACTCACGGATCGCCAGCGTGCGCGGGCGGGGCAGATCGATATCGATGATCCGGTCGATTCGGCCCGGACGCGGCGTCATCACGATGATGCGGTCGGAAAGAAACACCGCCTCGGCCACGCTGTGGGTCACGAACAGCACGGTCATTCGCGTCTCGTTCCAGAGTCGCTGCACGTCGAGGCCCAATTGATCCCGCGTCAGCGCATCGAGTGCGCCGAATGGCTCGTCCATCAGAAGCTGCGGCGGATTGTGGATGAGCGCGCGACAAATTGAGACACGCTGGCGCATGCCGCCGGACAGTTCGTCGGGATATTTGTTCTCGAAGCCGGCCAGTCCGACGACAGAGAGCAGGTCGCGGGCGCGTTGTCCGGCCATCTTGAGGTCAAAATTGCGCGCTTCCGCCTGCAGCATGACGTTGCCGAGCGCCGTGCGCCATTCCAGCAGGACCGGGCTTTGAAACACGATGCCGATATCCGTGCGCGGCGCGGTCACGCGTTGACCGCGCACTGCAACGAGGCCATCGGAGCCCGCGAGCAAGCCGGCCGCGATCATGAGCAGCGTGCTCTTGCCGCAGCCGCTCGGCCCCAGTATCGAAAGGAATTCGCCCTCCCACTGAACGACCGAAAACCGGTCGAGCGCCCGCACCGGACCATCGTCGGTGGCGTAGACCTTGGTCAGGTTGCGAAATTCGAGATAAGGCGCTTCCGCCGTTACGGATGCTGGCACTGCAAACGGGTCTGCTCCGGCGGCGGGCGCGGAATCAGCCGTGTGCAACCGCGACATCCCGTCTCACAGATCGTGCTCTGCGCTCCCACATGCTGATCAGATCCCCGGACGTGACGACGGCGCCGTAGTCGCGGTCGAACCGCTTTATCGCTCCCAGGTGATCACTTTCATCAAACGCCCCACAGCAATCCGCAACCAGCGTGACGTAATAGTCCATAAAATACGCGTCACGGCCCGTGGACTCGACGCAGGTGTCGGTCGATATGCCGCTCAGCAGCAGGCTGCGGATGCCCTGACGCTTGAGGATGGCATCGAGCTCGGTATTGTGCATCGCGCTGTAGCGATGCTTGATCACGACGGGCTCGCCGGGTGCCGGCCGTACCCCGTGAAAATCCGCGCCCCAGGACCCCGTCAGACAACGGGGCATTTCCACTTGCCGGCGCCTGTTGCGCTCCCGCATCGGCGCCGAAAGATCTTTGGCATCGTAGATCGCCTGCACAAAGACGACCAGGATTCCCGCTGCGCGCGCGCGCTCGACGAACCGGATCAGCGATGGGATTACCGTGGTCTGAATGCTGCGGACATCTGCGCCGATTTGATCGAAGAACCCACCGTCGGCGGCGAAATCGTTCTGCACGTCGATCACCAACAGCGCGGCCCAGCCGGGATTGGCCTTCTGCTCCAGCGTCGTCAGCAGTTCGTCCGAGGACATGAGCCACTACCTCCTTTCGACTCGCGCGGCCACCCCTTCGCATGCCGTCAGCGGTTCTGCCTCATTTACTCGCACTGGGAGGGACGAATTCAGCTCCGGCGGGAACGAAGTCGTTGGTGAACAGAGCTGACGCTTGCAACGGCGTCGTCACGCCGCCATATTGCTTGAGCACCTGCACGGTCGATTCCCAATCCTTGTCCGACATCCATCCCAGCGGCTTGCCGGCCGTATTGGGCGTCACCCAGGTATCCCACGACATTTCCAACTCGCGACGCGCAATCTCTGGAACGACGGCCTCGGAGAATTTCTTGGTGATCACAACCGCCTCGTCGGGATGCTGGCGCGCGTACAGGAAACCTCTGATGCTCGCGGTGACGAAGCGCCGGATCAATTCCGGGTCTTCCTTCAACAGATCCCGGTGCACGATAATGCCGTTGCTCACGGCGTCCACCCCGCAGTCGGCGTACCAGAAGATTCGCGCTTCCTTTTTCGCGCGAATTTCCACGCCGGGCACGTATCCCTGAGCGTAGCCCGCGATCGCCTGCACCTTGCCGGTGACCAAGGCCGGAACGCTACCCGCCGGATCGATGTTGATCACGTTGATCTTGCTGCCGTCGAGCTTGCACCCCTTGACCACGGCCGGCCACTGCTGGAATTGCGTTGCACCGGTCGGGATCGCGATAGCCCTCCCCTCGAGGTCCCTCAACGTTTTGATGTCGGAGTCCTTAAGGGCCACGACTGCGGTCGGATTGCGACGATAGATCGCAGCGACCATGACGATGTTCATGTCCCGAGCGACGCTGTTGCCAACCACATATCCGTCCGAAAAGCCGAACATGGCGGCCTTGCTGGCGACGAGCTGAGCAGTACTTCCGGAACCGCGTCCAGGTCCTATGTCGACATTGAGACCTGCCGCGTCGTAGTAGCCCTTGTCTTTTGCGACCATGAAGCCTGAGTTTGGCCCCTGGAACAGCCAGTCGAGGCGCAGGGTAACCTCTCGTTTTGGTGATTGCGCAAAACCACGTTCCTCGCACGCGAACACCGTGAGGCCCGCAAGGAGGGCAAGGATCAGGAGGTCGGATCGTTTGGTAGGGGCGCCAAGGTTAAACACGTTCAACCCTCCTTAGAATCCATCAGGCGGTGCAGCTGAAACTGACCGACGCCAATCTCTCATTCAATTTGCCTGGCAGTCTACTCCAAAATGAACCATCCCTTTGAAACGACCCGCAAGCGAGGAAAGCCGCCATCAGGAGATCGAACGGCGGCTGTGCCGTTTTCCGGTCGGGATGAAATCGGTCACGAGCCACTCGCCCTTATCCGTCCGCGCAGGCGCGTTTCCAGCACGGCGCTATGACCGAGTTAGCGCCGGCTGGTGGGCCGGGCGCCAGGCAACTCAAGCCGCCATTGCTCGCCTGCGGGATCGAGCAGCCCGGCGAACAGGCTCGGGCGATCGAACCGGTTAGGGAAGTACCACAAGATATTGCCGCTGCGATTGAGAACTGCGGCCGTGCGGGGGTCCCCAATCACCGCTAGGTCGGCGAATATCGGGCGTGGGGCACCCGGGCCCAAGTGCCTGCCCGACCGGGCCGGCGAAGTAAGGGTACCTGCGGACGCGTGCTTGCGTAGAGCTTCTGCTGCGCTGTTGCTGGCCGAATGTCAGCCTGCAGAGGCCCCACAGGAAGAACGCAAACAGCGGGTGCGGCACCGCCGAGGGGACGATCAGCTTCGGCGAAACGCTCAGGCACAAAAACAGCCGCCAGCTGAGCCTCATCACCTGGCTATAGAAGTCAAAGGGAAAACTGCAGCCTCGCATTGGCTTCTCGCAAGCCGCGAGTGTGAGGCTCCCCGGCGCCTGATGCAGATCAGCCTTTCCCATATCGCCCCCCGGGATGTGTGTGCGTCCTTGCTCACTGTTGTGGCGCGCGCCATGCTCAACAATCACGACCAACAAGGGGGGTCTTACCATGCCGCGTAATATTGTTGTTTTCGCTGCGTTGGCAGCCTTAGCTCTCTTTGCGGGCTCTGCTTCCGCACAGGAAGGGATGCACAAGGAATCCTACAACTACTCCTCCTGGACGCCCGGCATTTTTTCGGAAGCAGTCACCATCACCAGCATGGGGAAAGGCAAGTTCATTTTTCTCGCTGGCATCGGGGCTGAGGATGAGAACGGCCCGCGGGGCAATATCCGCCACAAGGGCGACTTTGGAGCCCAGTGCGCCTACGCCTATGACAAGATCAAACGTGCGCTAAACGCGAACGGGTCAAGCCTCAAGGAAGCGGTGAAGATGACCGTTTACGTTACCGATATGCGTTATAGGCTCGATTGGGCTAAGTGTTCGCAGGAGAATTTTGCTGGCGAGCGCGTACCTGCGCAAACGCTGATTGGCATCAGCCAGCTTGCCTTCCCCGAAATGCTGCTGGAGATCGATGTGACGGCCGTCGCACACGAGTAGAAGCGCGCCTTGGAGAACGCAGGACATTTGCATAAGTGCGCTATCCCGCGTCCAAAGTAGCCCTTGTTCCCTAAAAGTAGCCGCGCCCAATTGCGGCGCGCGGCTCGCAATTCTCCGATCAGCCCAGCGCCTTTTTTTACTCTCTCGAGTAGGAAGGGCGCATGCCTCAGACGTACGCCAGCCAGTTCGGCCATTGCATTCGAGATCGTCGGGGCGATGACTGGTGTCGCCATCTGACCGGCACCGGTCGGATGGTTATTTGTCTGGATCGATGTGCATATGCGGAAACATCGCTCATCCGGGGTAGCGCGTAATCATAAAAGTTCGACTGCTCCACCACGCCGTCTTTGATCGAGATGCGCTCACTCAAGGTCAAGCCGAGGCCGTAAACGATGCTGCTTTCGGTCTGGGCGACGATCTTGTCGGGCTGAACCGCAACACCGCAATCGATTGCGCACCAAAAGTTGTGCACCTTGATCTGTCCGGTTGCTCGGTCAAGCGATACCTCGGCTATACCGGCGACTTGGCTGCCCGAATAGTCGATGTACGCGACGCCGAGGGCCCGTCCCTCGCGCCTCCGACCCCAGTCCGCCATCTGGGCCACGCGCTCAAGCGCTTTGTGGGCTCGTGGCGTGCCCTTCAGTAGCTCAAGACGGTAGGCCAACGGGTCCTTACCGCGCTTACGAGCGACCTCGTCCATAAACGCCTCCGTGGCAAACTTGTTCGCCGTCACGCCAATACCTCGGAGGGGATTGGTTCGCACGCCGGTGTCGCGATAAAGCTGCTCGACAAGTTGATGCGGAACGTCATAGCCGCGCACAAATCCGAAGGCCTTTTCAGCTCGTCCGGTTTGATCTGCGGCGCCTTGGCCGGGACCTCGGCAAATTCCGCGATCTGGCCATAACTCAGTTTTCGCCCCGATTTGGCGTGGAAGACCATGCTGGGCTCGGTGGTCAGTTCGTCAACAGGGACGCCCCATTTGTGCGCTGCGTTTTCGAGCAGTACCCGGCGGGCCTGAGCGCCAACGACGCGAAGTGGATTGTAATAGCTCGTAACGGCATTCGATCCCGCCGTGTACATCATGCCGCCGAAACCAGGATTGCCGTAGATCTCCTCGCGCGGCGGCGCGGGGACGATTTTTACCTTGCTCCAGTCGGCGTCAAGCTCTTCGGCGATAATCATCGGCAGCGATGTCATCGAGCCTTGGCCCATTTCTGTTGCGGCCGATAGGATCGTGATCGTTCCATCCGAGGCGATGCCTGATCCAAGGGCTCAAAGCGTAGCCACTGCGGTCGCTCGCGAGATGAAACGCAAGACCGATCAAATCCGCGCGACATGGGACGCTGGCGATCAGATTGGCGCACTGCGTATCGCAGCGCGGTTCTTCGATCGATCAGTCGAAACGAGAACCTTCAAGCGTGGCATGGACGACTACAACCATCCGGATTTCTACCA
>DATBHB010000022.1:0-2596 GCA_036557705.1 Xanthobacteraceae bacterium | reverse complement strand
TGACTTGGCGTCCTTGTTCGTAGGGATGGTCGGTTCGTTTGGATTCTTCGTCGGCGGCGGCGTTTTTATTATTGATCGCGCCTGGCCTGTCGCGGCGGTCACGATAGCCTTTGGCGGCCTCTGCGGGGCCTCCTACACCGCGATCTTTGTTGTCTGGTGCTGGGTGGCATTATCCGACCGCCGGCGTCGCGACGCTGTCTGATAGGTCGCGCCCTACCAATTGACAGCGTGCTCGGCACGGCAGCTAAGCCCCCGAAAGCGGACTCCGAGCATCGCTGGCAAACCGACGAAAGGTGCCAAAACCTGACCTGAGCAGTTGCAGTAAAAAATATTCAAAGCGGCGGCCGCAGATTCCCTCTGGCGACCGGCCAGTTATATTAGTTTGGAGTTCCTTCGACGATGAACGAAAGCGATTGAGTTGACTTTAACCGAGCTGCAGTAACTTCTTTTTGGGCCGCCGAATTTTCATACGCCTGCGCTTTTTCGATGCTGTCGAAGCGGATTACGATCAAGCGCTCCGGCGAATTTCGTCAGAAGAGCTTGCGATATTGGATGAAGCCGGGGCGGTCCGCCAGCGTGTCGTAGAGGCTGCGCGCAACGGCATTGGTCTCGTGTGTGAGCCAATGGACGCGGCTCGCGCCGGCCGCGCGCGCGGCCTCGTATACCGACTCGATCAGCGCGCGGCCCAGCCCGCGCTTGCGCGCGCCCTCGGCCACGAACAGATCCTGCAGATAGCAGTAGTCGCCGATCGTCCAGCAGGAGCGGTGATAGATGTAGTGCACGATGCCGAGAAGCTTGCCGTCGACGTAGCCGCCGAGCAGCCACATCGGCTCGTTCGGATCGTGCAGCCGCGCCCAGGTCGCGTCGTAGGTCTCCTGCGGTGCCGTGATCCGGTAGAAATCGAGATAACCCTTCCACAGCGGCTCCCAGGCCACGCGCTCGTCCAGGCGCAGCGGGCGGATCGCAATCTGCGCGGTCATGGCAAGAGCTCCTTGAGCAGCTCGCCCAAGATCGCGATCATACGATCGATCTCCTGTCGCGTCACTGTGA
Source organism: Xanthobacteraceae bacterium (assembly GCA_036557705.1). Taxonomy (GTDB): domain Bacteria; phylum Pseudomonadota; class Alphaproteobacteria; order Rhizobiales; family Xanthobacteraceae; genus VAZQ01. The sequence goes on along the minus strand of DATBHB010000022.1, from coordinate 1,546 downwards.
GCGCGGGCATGAAGCGCAGCGTATCTGTGCGAGGCGCGTTGATCAAAAGCCCGCGCTGCAGCGCCAATCCGGCCACCTGCAGTCCGATCTCGCGCTGGAGATTCAGCGCCAGAAGCAGGCCGCGGCCACGCACTTCGCCGCGCTGGTATTGCTGCGACAGCTCCGTCAGCCGCTTGGCGAGATGCGCACCAGCCTCGGCGACGCCAGCGAGAAAGCCCGGCTTGGCAATCTCCTCGAAAACCGCGCATCCCACGGCCGTGGCGAACGCATTACCATTGAACGTGCCGCCCTGGTCCCCGTGCGCGAAACAGCAAGCGTCCTTGTGCGCGACAAGCGCGCCGAGGGGAATGCCGCCGCCAAGCCCTTTAGCCAGAACCATCACGTCCGGCTCAACGCCGGCGTGTTGAAAGGCGAAGAGAGTTCCAGTTCGGCCGATCCCCGTCTGAATTTCATCGAGGATCAGAAGGATGCCATGCCGCCTGGTCAGCGCGCGCAGGTCGCGGAGGAAAGCGTCCGACGCGACGAACACCCCGGCTTCCCCTTGGATCGGCTCGAGCATGACAGCGACTGTGTTGGCCGTGATCGCTCGCTCGACCTCTTCGATATCGTTGAGGCTCACTTTGCGGAAGCCCCGGACCTTGGGTTCGAACAAATGCTCCCATTGCGCCTTTCCGGACGCCGACATTGCAGCCAGCGTGCGGCCGTGGAAACCGTGATGCATGGTGACGATCTCGTAGGCCCCACCGCGATGGATCTGTCCCCATTTGCGGGCGAGTTTGATCGCCCCCTCGACCGCTTCGGCGCCGCTGTTGGTGAAGAACGTCCGATGCAATCCGCTGTAGCGAGCTATCAACTCGGCAAGGCGGATCATCGGCGCGTTGTAATAGGCCGGGCTGCAGTTCAAAAGTTGCTCGGCCTGCGACTTGATCGCGCTGACGATCGCTGTGGGACAATGGCCCAGACAATTGACTGCCCAGCCCTGGATGAAATCGAGATATTTCCTTCCCTCCTGATCGGTCAGCCAGGAGCCGCGCCCTTCGACGAACACGACGGGCGGACGTTTGCTGATCTCCATCAGGGCCGCGAATGCGTCTTCGGTGACGCACGCAGGGGGCACGGTGTGCGGTTCGAGCATGTTGTCCTCCTTCGTTGTGTCGCAACGGACGGAGGCCCGAAAAGCACGAGGCCCCCGCCGCTGCCGGCAGGGGCCTTCGTGATCTGATAGCAGATTAGCTCAATGCATCCGCATATCCCACGCCCCCGCCGAAAGGCGACGCGCACGGATACGGCGGGCGTGGTGCGAACTGTCCATGGCGGGTTCATGTGGCCTTTTACAGCCGGTGTCAATGAAAAAGCCGCACCGATGCGCGGAAGTGGGGCTCGCTTTTGCGATCAACCCGATCGTGGCTTTGCGCGGCTTCGGTGGCCTCGACTACGATGGCAGCGTGCCCGGCGTCGTGGGCCCCTCGCTTACCGGCAACATCGGTGCGCCCACAGCGCGGACGCCCGCCGGCATCGGTTACGCCGCCGAAACGAGTTATTACGC
>DATBHB010000021.1:0-66845 GCA_036557705.1 Xanthobacteraceae bacterium | reverse complement strand
ACCGCCCTCGCGCCCGCCGAGAAGGTGCTCGCCGCTGCCAAGACGGACCAGGCCAAGGCGCGGGCCGAGGAGCAAAAGCAAAAGGCAGCTGCCAAGGTCACCGAGCTGGCGACGCAGCTCGACACTGCCGAGGCCAACGCGAAGTCGAAGCTCGACGCGGCGGCGGCGGCCGAAGCTGCTGCCAAGGCGGCCGAGGCCAGGCGAGCAGACGCCGCCAAGGCGGCAAACGAGGCAAAGCTTGCGCTCGAGCCGGTCTCGGTCTTCATCAGCCGCGCGACACAGAAGCTTTACGTGCGGCGCCCCACGCACAATCGGGCGCCGGGTGCGGGCGAGATGTTCGACACGACCCTGGAGGTCCCGGTAACGATCCGCAACCCGGACAAACCGATCGGCACGCATGTGTTCACGGCGGTGGCGCGTGCTGACCGGGGCCTGCGCTGGACCGCGGTCACGATCGACAGCGGGGACAGCGCCCAGGCTGCGCTCGAGCGCATCAGCATCCCGCAAGATGTGCTCGATCGCATCGCGCCGACCGCGTTGCCGCGATCCTCGCTCATCATCTCGGACGAGCCGCTCCACCGCGAGACCAACTATCGTACGGAGTTTGTGGTGGCGCTGCACAACCAGCCGCAGGGCGGCCTCGCGATGCGCCGGGCCCCGACCGAAGTACGCGTCGCGCGCGGTAACGCCGGGGACAACTCCGGATTTACGCGCTGGTTCGGCGGCCAGTTTTTCGATCAGCGGCAGGGCAGCCAGTACTACAATCAGCAGCAGGGCACCCAGTACTCCAATCAGCAGCAGGGCGGCCAGTACTACAGTCAGCGGCAGGGCACCCAGTACTCCAATCAGCGGCAGGGCAGCCAGTACAACAATCAACGGCAGGGCGGCCAAAACAACAATCAACGGCAAGGCGGCTGGTTCTGGTGAAGACGCGGCGCCTCGCGAACAGACCGCATGGCGTGCAGAGAAATGCGTTGGCGGCCTGCCCCATCGCGAGCCGCCTAACCGGCCGCGCGCACGCTTGAAGCAGACGTCCGCTTGGTATCATAAGCAGCCTCCACGAAGGGTTGCTGCTTGCCCGGATGGAAATCTGGGATAGCGGGCAGCGCGTCACGGACACTGAGCGCTCTGAGGCTGTTCGTCTTCGCTCACGATGAGGCGGACAGAGATCACAGAGCCGCCAGACTTCAATTTGGCAAACGACTGTAGGCAGATTATTCTGTCGGTCCCGGGCGGACGATCCCGTGGCGAATGGACATGGACCCCATCACCATTCAGATCCTGCGCAACAAGATTGTGAGCCTGGTCGATGAAATGCATTATCATTTCTATCGCTCGGGATATTCCACGATCATCCGCGAGTCGCGCGATTTCTCGTGCGTAATCCTCGATCGCGACGGGCGCCTGATCGTGGCCCCGCCGATGTTCTTTCATGCGCCGGTCTATCGGCATCTGGTCGAACGCATTCTCAAGACCTATGGGGCTGCGGGTGCGGTCAATGAGGGTGACGTGTTTGTTTCCAATCACCCCTATGACGGCGGGCTGCCGCACGTCTCCGATATGGCTTTCGTCGCTCCAGTCTTCGCCAACGGCAATATCGTCGCGTTTTCCGGCTCGATCGCCCACAAGGCCGATGTGGGCGGTGCCGTACCGGGCTCGACTTCGGCCAATGCCACCGAGATTTTCCATGAGGGCTTACTGCTGCCTCCTGTGAAAATCTGGGAGGGCGGGCAGCACGTGCCCGACATCGAGCGCATCATCCTCGCCAACAGCCGTCAGCCGGCGCTGATGCGCGGCGACATCCATGCGCAGATCGCCGTTACCCAGTTGGGCGCCGCGTGCGTGGGCGAGTTGTGCCGGCGGTTCGGCACCGCGACAGTCACCAGCGCGTTTGCGGCCATCCTCAAAGGCGCGGCCGACGAATTGCGGGCGGCCATTGCCCGCCTGCCCGGGGGGTCGGCCTCAGCGGAGGGCTTTCTCGACAGTGACGGCATCGAGATCGATAAGCCGATCAGGCTTGCGGTGACGGTTTCCATAAGGGACGGCACTGCAAGCTTCGATTTTTCCGCGAGCGATCCGCAGGCCAAGGGACCCGTCAACCTGCGCCCGTCGATGGTCGAGGCTTGCGTGTTCTACTGCCTGATCGGAAGCCTCGGGCCGCAACTGCAGTTCAACGACGGCATGCGTGACGTGGTGCGGCTCACTTTTGCGCCGAGAACGATCACCAACGCGGAACCCCCTGCCCCGGTCTCCAGCTATCAGATGGTCAACCTGCTGCTCGTGGACGTGATCCTGGAGGCACTCGCGGTCTTCAACCCGGCCCGTGCCATCGCTCATTCCGGCGCATCGAGCGCGCTCAGCATCGCCTGGAGCAAGGGGCGGCCCGGCCAGTCCACGATGCAGTATGAGATCGCAGGCTCGGCCTACGGGGGCGGCATGGGGCATGATGGAGCGACCGGCACCGCGACGCATCTGAGCAACCTGCACACGACCCCAATCGAGATCCTCGAGACCGAGTTCCCTTGCCGTATCGCGCGGTTCGATCTCGTTCCGGACTCCGGGGGCGCCGGGCAATGGCGCGGCGGGCTGGGAATTGCGCGCGAATACCAGCTTCTCGAAGACGCGACCGTCATCCGCCGTTTCAACAAGACGCGATTTCCGCCCGAGGGCGTTGCCGGCGGCAAGGCCGGGCGCCGCGCCCGATTCGTGGTCCGGCTCGGCACCGATGCCGAATTCGAGACCACGGCCTCGATGCGTGTGGACATGCGCGCCGGCGAACGTTTCCTGCTGCAAAGCGCAGGCGGGGGCGGCTACGGCGATCCGCGGGCGCGCAAGGAGGCCGCGCTTGCTCGCGATCTGGCCGAAGGGTATGTGACCGCCGAAGGCGCAAAAGCCGATTATGGGAAGTCGTAACTGACGGCGGACTCGGCCGGGACGACAGCCTTGTCGGAGTAGACGATGGCATTTTCCAGTTGGCGCGGCCTCATCGGCATGATCAATCCGACCATGCGCCCCGGCGTTACCGAAGAAGTCTGCCGACTGCTGCCCGAAGGCATCGGGCTCATTCCTCTGTTCCTCGACATCCGCCGCGGCACCGAGGACGAGTTCGAGACCATGATGCCGCATTATGAAAAGCTCATTGCAGTGCTGGCGGAACAGAAGTGCGATCTCATCCATCCGCACGGCGCCCCGCCCTTCATGGTCCAGGGTTACGCTGGCGAAGCGAAGATCATCGCCGCGTGGGAGGAGAAATTCAAAACGCCGATCATGAGCGTGGCGCAAAACCACATCCGGGCGCTCAAGGCGCTCAAGGCCAACAGCTTTGTTGGCGCAACCTACTTTTCCGATCGGCTCAACGCCGTCTTCGCGCGATTTTTCCAGGACGCGGGGTTCGAAGTGCGCGGCATGGCCGGCATCGATATCCCGTTCAACAAGGTCCAGGAGCTCTCCGGCGAGCAGGTCTATGCGCATATCAAGCGCAATTTCCTGAAATCCAAGGGCGCCGACGCGATCTACATGCTCGGCTCCGGCTGGCGCACGCTTCCCATCATCGAGATTCTGGAGCAGGATTTACAGGTCCCGGTGGTCCACCCGGTCACCGCCCGGATCTGGGAATTCCAGAAGCGGCTTTGCGTCCGCGAGCCGCGGCGAGGATACGGGCATCTGTTGGAAAGGTTGCCATGAAGGATTGTAGGGTGGGCAAAGGCGCGTTGCTAGGCTTCGCATCAGGCGACGGAATTCGCGCGCCTTTGCCCACGCGGTCCGGAGCAGCAGAAGTTGACCGCGTGGGCAAAATCGCCCTTGCGCGCCGTTCGATGCCGCCACGCGTCGCGCGCGATTTTGCCCACCCTACGGTCGCGCTCGTTGGAGGTAATCATGCGGATTAGTTTACGCGCCTTATCCCCGATGTTGTTTGCGGTTTGCTTCGCATCGGCAGCGATGCCCGCAAGCGCACAATCGGTCGAACAGTTCTACAAGGGAAAAAACATCACTATCCTGGTCGGCACATCGCCGGGCGGTATCAATGACATCACGGCACGTTTTGTAGCGAAGCACCTCGCGCGATTCATTCCCGGCAATCCTTCGATCGTCGTGCAGCAGACGCCGGGGGGCGGTGGGCTCGTGACCGCCAACCGCATCTATCAGAGTGCCGAACGCGACGGCACCGTCCTTGCCAAGCTCGAACGCGCGGCCCCGCAGCTTGCCGTTCAGGGCAATTCGAAAGTCCAATTCGATCCCCTGAAGCTCACGTGGCTCGGCAGCATGTCGTCCTATGCCAACGACGCCTATCTATTGCTGGTCAATGCCGATAATCCGGCCAAATCGATCGACGACATCAAACAGGGTGGGCCGCAGAAGATCACGCTCGGCGCCAACAACGCTGCGTCGAGCAACCTGATTTTCGGCATCATCGCCAAGGAGGCGCTCCACCTCAACATCAATGTGGTCAAAGGCTATACCGGCGCTGCCCCGCTCTTCCTCGCGATGCAGCGCAAGGAAATCGATGGGCAGATGGTCGGCTTTAGCTCCGTCCTCACCGGCCAGCGCGACCTTTGGGAAAAGAAGGCCTTCCGGCCGCTCATGCAGTTCGGCCGCACCACGCGCCATCCGCTGTTTCCCGACATCCCGACGGGGCGCGAGCTGACGAGCGATCCCAATACGCTGGCGCTGATTGAATTTGCCGAGATTCCCTTTTTCATGTCGCTTCCGTTCGTCGGCCCGCCGGGAATTCCGCCCGACCGCGCCAAGGCGCTGCAAACGGCGTTCATGGCAATGTGCCGCGACAAAGCCGTGCTCGAAGAGGCAGAGAAGCTCGGCATCGACATGAGCCCGATCGATGCCGATGCGATCTTGCGGCTCCTTGCCCGCATGGCGGCGACACCCAAGGACGTCATCGCGCGATACAACGCGATCTCGGGGGAGAAGTAGGAGCGACCCCTGTAGGGTGGGCAAAATCGCATCGCGAATCGCTGAGATGATTTAAAGTCGCCCGAGCGATTTTGCCCACGCTGTCGCCTTGGGAAGGAGGACCGCGTGGGCAAAGGCGCGCAGAGCCTGTGTGCAGTCTCAAAGCGATTCGCGACGCGCCTTTGCCCACCCTACAGTTAACTCACACCTCCTCCAGGATCTTATCCTTCTTGCCGAAATGGTAGCGCGGCAGCTTATCGAGATCGGTACCGGTGACCCGGATCACCCAGGCCCTCTCCTTGTGCGCTGTGGAATGAATCACGTTCGGTCCATAGGCGTGAGTCTGACCGGGGCCCAGCCCATATTTGCTCGCAGCCACCAACTCGACATGATCGTCGCTCTCCGGGTTGGTGCGGCGCCATTCCGTCATGTCGGTGACGTTCTTGGCATTGCCGTAGATCGCCCATGACGCTCCGTGACTGTGCGGCTTTCCGGTTTTCCCGCCTTCCTGGACATGAGCCAGGACGTAGAAGCCGAGTTCCGGGTCGTGATAGAGCACGCGCCGGCCAGGCGGCATATCGTCGTTGAACGCCTCGGCCACGAATGCCGGATTGACCAGGAGTTGCGACAGCCGATCTGCGATCCTGGGCAGCGCCGCATCCAGCGGCTGTCCCTTGAGGAGGCCGCGGGTCTCGGCGCAGAAATCATCGAGCGTGTAGGCCATCTGCGGTCTCCGTCGCTTATTCTGGAGTGTCTAGCTGTTCGCTGCTGCCCAGGTTTATCCGGCGCAGTCGGACGCAGCAATCCCACCTCGCGTGGGTTCCGCGAGGCCGATACAGCTGGGCTTCGGCGCGCCCCAGCAGCGCAGGCCGCGAATTCCACGAGGCCGAGAACGGCGGCACTGGAACTACGGAGAGCCGCGCCACTCGACCGCATCAATACGTCAGTGGTCGTGGCGGCCCCCGACCTTAGAGGCTGGGGAACTCGGCCTTGGGTGCGATCCCGAGCGCCCCGGAACGTCAACCGGCTCCAGCAGATCCAGCTCCCTGGCCCACGCGACGAATGCCCCCACAGCGGCACGCCGCTGCTCGTCGGTCCTGGCACGCTCAAGCCCGTGCAGCACCTCGTCGCGATCATCAACGCCCGGCCTTGCTTCATGATCGCGGACAAATGCGATCGCATCAGCCAGCGAGCGGATGATCCGTCCGTCCCGCATGGAAACTTCAGGCTCAATCCGGAAATCTGTACTCTCGATCATATTCTGCGCTCTCAATCTTCCCGATCTAACCAACACCGCCGTTACAGGTTCCCCGTCGCGGCCTATGCTCGGGGTCTGACCCGCCCTCATGGCGAGGAAGCGCGCGCCGCTTTCAGCGCCCGCCGTCTGAAACCACGAGGGCGGCCCAACTCGATACGGTCACGCGTGGCGAGCTGCGCGTGCCCTCCTCAGGCTGCGATGGCATGGCCAACAGCAACGGCCCTGTTTGCCGGCCTCATCGCCTTCAGCTGCAACTCGCTTAGACATAAAACGGATGTTGAATTTCGCACCACGACCGGCGAGGCTGGTATAGAAGACTGAGCCGAAAGAAAACTGACGCGAGGCCCTCGCCCGATCGTTTCGACTCGTGCACCAGCCGTTTCCATGAACCCAGCAACGAGCCCGCTGCTCACCGATCTCTATCAATTCAATATGGTCCAGGCGTACCTGGACTATGGCGAGACGAAAACCGCCGTTTTCGAATTCTTTGTTCGCAAGCTCCCCGCACGACGCGGCTTCCTGATGGCGGCCGGCCTGCAAACGGCGCTCGATTTTCTGGAAAATATGAGATTCTCGGGGGAGGAGATCGAGCAGCTGGCAAACAGCGCCAGTTTCGGCCGAGAGCTTTTCGGCTATCTCGCGCGATTTCGCTTCACCGGCAATGTTCATGCAATGCCGGAGGGCACCGTATTCTTCGCCGACGAGCCCATCCTTCGGGTAACCGCGCCGCTCCCGGAAGCTCAGCTGGTGGAAACCCGCCTGATCAATATCCTTCATTTCCAGTCGCTGATCGCGGCAAAAGCGGCCCGCATGGTGCTCGCCGCTCCCGATAAGCTTCTGGTCGATTTCGGTCTAAGACGGTCGCACGGCGCCGATGCCGGGCTCATGGCTGCGCGGGCGAGCTATATCGCGGGATTTGCCGGGACCGCCACAGTAGCGGCCAAGGTCCTATTCGGAATCCCGATCTACGGCACGATGGCGCATTCCTTCATCCAGGCATTCGATGACGAGACGGCGGCGTTCGAACTTTTCGCGCGCGCCCGGCCCGAAAATCTCGTCCTGCTGATCGATACGTATGATACCGAAGCCGCCGCTCGAGAAGTCGTTGCCCTTGCTCCTCGGCTCAAAGCGGCCGGCATCGCGATCCGGGGGGTGCGCCTCGACAGCGGCGACATGGTCACGCTCTCCAAGTCGGTCCGACGCATTCTCGACGGTGGCGGGCTTGCCGAAGTTACCATCTTTGCCAGCGGTGGGATCGATGAAGACTCGATTGCGGTCTTTACTCGGCAGGGAGCGCCGATCGACGGTTTCGGCATCGGGACGAGCCTCACCACCTCGTCCGATGCGCCGGCGCTCGACTGTGCCTACAAGCTTCAGGAATATGCTGGCATTCCACGCCGCAAGCTTTCAGCCGGCAAGGCGACCTGGCCTGGCCGCAAGCAGGTGTGGCGGCGCCATGGCCGCGATGGCCGGATGGCCGGCGATATCCTGTCCCTGGAAGACGACGATCAGGCGGGCACGCCATTGCTGCGGCCCGTGATGCGGGAGGGCAAGCGAATCCAGCCGCCGCCTACGCTTGCCGAGGTGCGGGCTCATGCAAGGCGTGAACTCGATCGACTGCCGGAACCGCTGCGCCGGCTCGAACCCGGAGCATCATACCGGGTAGATGTCGCGGACAAGCTGGCGACCCTCGCAGCCGAAGTCGATAGCCATTTGGGCGGAAAGCGATCGTCGCAATAGCATCTGGCAGCGAGACTCATTCGTCGCAGGAAATGCCGAACTGCGAGATGGCGTCCCTCAGATGGTTCGGAAGCAGCGGCATTCCAAGAAGATAGTAGGGCGCAGGACGAAGCCATGTATCATCAGCATCCGAATTCCAGCCGCGGAGAATGACGATGTATCAACGTATCCTCATCGCTACGGACGGGTCCGAGCTCGCCGACAAGGCCGTAGCCCATGGGATTGCGCTGGCCAAGGACCTTGCGGTCCCGATTTGCGTTGTCACTGTCACCGGACCCTGGTCTGCCTTTGAACTCGCCCAAATGTCGCGGATGGGAGACCGCAATCCTATCGGCCGCTACGAAGAAATGGCCGCCGCTGCGGCAAACAGCATTCTCGGCAAGGCCGGAGAGCTGGCCAAGGCCCAGGGCGTGCGCTTTGAACTCGTTCATGTGCAGGACCGGCGTCCGTCAGAAGGAATCATCGCCGCCGCCAAGGACAAAGCCTGCGATCTGATCGTCATGGCGTCGCACGGATACCGCGGCCTCAATCGATTGCTCCTGGGAAGCCAGGCATACGAAGTGCTCACGCACAGCAAAGTGCCCGCTCTGGTCGTGCGATGAAGTTATCCAAGTCGACGTTTCGCCTGCGCGGCGGAAGCACGACGGGCTGCCATCATCACGCCGAGGACGCGGCTCACGCCGCGGGTTTCCTGCCGGGCTCCTTCGTGCGGGCGGGAAACCGCGCGAGCGTATCGATGACTTCTTGATCGGACACCTGACGGAAATCCGAATAATAGAAACCGATCGCGCCGAAGGCCTCGTAGTTTTCCAGGCAAACCACGTCATCAGCCTCCTGTCGCATTTCCGGTAGCGCTTCCCTCGGAGCCACTGGCACTGCGAGTACGAGCTTCGCCGGATTGCGCTTCCGAATCGCCTGCAGCGCGGCGCGCGTGGTAGCACCGGTCGCAATCCCATCATCAATGACGATCACAACTCGATGAACGAGTTCGGCCCTTTCCCGACCGCCGATGTAGCGCCATTTGCGGCGTTCGATCTCGGCAAGCTCGGCATCGCACACGGATGTGAAATCGGCGTCATCCACTCCCGCGAGTCGAATGACGTCGTCGTTGCGAACGACGATAGGATCGTCGCCGTCGACCACGGCCCCCATTGCGAGTTCGGGCTGCGCCGGCACGCCGATTTTGCGGACTAGAACGAGATCGAGCGGCGCGTCCAGCGCCGCCGCCACTTCTGCGGCTACCATAACTCCCCCGCGCGGCAGCGCCAGGATCATCGGCCGCTGATCCTTGTAGTCGGACAGTGCCCGCGCGAGGTTCCTGCCGGCGTCTGCCCGGTTCCTGAAAGGCATTGGATTCCTCCGTGCCGCGCGCACCCGACCGCCGGCGCCATGGTGGACGTCGTGGTCCGCAACGGCGTCGCCGATCTGTGGGGCACGATAAACGACATCGCACAACGGGACGCTCTACGCGTTCTGGTCGCCGGCACGCCGGGGGTCAAGAAAGTCGAAGAGCATCTGACTTGGCAGGGCGAGGCGGCTTCGTGACGTGATCGCCGCCTCGCGCATCAAGCCATTGTGGGAAGCACCGCGCCGCGGCACCTCGCCGTGGTCACGTCGAGAGCGAGCGCTCGCCAAGCTCCGGGCTCGCTGCCGCGTCGGGAATTGCGGGGCGCGTAACCGCCGGCAGTTGCAGCACGGTTGCTCGCTGGCCCTCGCACAACCGGGTAAGCAGAACCACCTGGCCATCGGGAAATTCCAGGGCGTCGTGGTGCGTGGCGGCATTCTCCAGATCGACCTGCCGGAAGCGTGCAAGCCGCTGCCCAATCTTCTTGCTCGGAAGGATCCCTATATCGAAGGACCTCTTGCACTCGACATTGCGGTCGAACGCGACCTCCGTTCCGGGCAGCAGGCAAACCGCGACATTCGGCTCTCCGACCGCGGCAAACCCGCCGGTGATTGAGTTCCTGAACTTTGTTGTTACCAGTTTGTCGTCGACTTTCGCAGGCCGGCTCGCGACATTGTGCAGACTGTAGTCACACATGGCAGCACTCCTCTCATTCCGTGGCCAGGAGCTCGACGCGGGCGGGCGCAACCCTGAATTGCCGACCCTCAGCCGGGCTGGCACCATTTATCTGGAACTTTATCCTGCACTGTCGTTGATCTGCGTCAAGGCCCATCGTCACCGGTGCGCGCCGCCCAACCGCCGAGCGCGGCAGATCGCCTGCGGGCCACCCTTGGCTTTCCGTCATGGTCCCGATTTTTGATTGCGATCAAAGCGGCCTTCGCAACTGTTGAGGATGCTTGTGCTTCAACCTTCAATTGGGAGCACAGGTCATGATTACCCTTCAAGATTGCATCGACCTTTGCGGTCTGGACGAGGATGAGGTCGCTGCGATCAGCGAGCATGAGAACCTTCCGGAGATTGCTGCGACGGCGTTGGCAAGCTACCTGCTCAGTAAGCCTCACGGCAGTGAACTTATTCGGACAATGATCATCGACGCCATCCACAAGGCGCTCGACGACGGCCGAGTCAAACACGCCGCCGAACTGTTCGGGGCTCTTCAACACTTTCTGCAAGACCATCCGGAAGGACGTGTGGGACTGGCCGCGGATTGACCGCATTGATGATCCTTTGCTCCGGCGCTCGGGCACATGCCTCGCGGAGCCTCAGCAAATGCGGTATTGACATCAGTCAAGCTCAACGGATTGGAATTACGCCGGGTCTTGCACACGATGCTGGAGGACGCGGCATCGGCTTGATGTCTGAGGGAGGTTCGCCATGAAGGCGCGCGACGTGATGGTTTCCCCCGTGATCACGGCGAAACCGTCGTCAACGATCAAAGAAGTCGCGAAGTTGCTGCTGGATCGGGGGATCAGTGCGGTCCCCGTGGTGGACGAGAGCGGCAAGCTCGTGGGCATCGTCAGCGAAGGCGACCTCATGCGCCGAGCCGAAATCGGGACGCAGCCCCGGCACTCATGGTGGCTGCGGGTGCTCAGTGGAGACAATGCGCTCGCAAATCAATACGTAAAGGCACACGCTCGCACCGTGGCTGACGTGATGACGCGCGACGTGATCGCGGTCTCGCCGGATACACCGCTGCACGAGATTGCCGGTTTGCTGGAAAGGCGTTCCATCAAGCGGGTGCCGATCGTAAAGGGCGACAAGCTCGTTGGCATCGTCAGCCGCGCCAATCTCCTTCAGGCCCTGGCCAGCAGCCGCCAAGACGAGGAAGTTCCCGGCTCCGATGGCGCCATTCGGGAACGGATTCTCGCCAATCTGAACGATCAGCCTTGGGCGCATACATTGCTGCTCAACGTCACCGTAAACGGCGGGGTCGTCGATCTGTGGGGGATCACCGGATCAGACGCCGAAACAAAGGCGATCCGAGTGGCGGCCGAGTCGACTCCAGGCGTCACGGCCGTCAACGATCACCTGGTGCGGCGGACGGCGGGTGGCTGGCCGTGAGAACCATGGGCGCGAGATATCCGACACTGCGCTAACTGGTCAGAGATGGGCTGCGCTGCGCCCGGGACATGCCAACGACTGTCAATGGGAGATCAGGGTCGGAAGGGTCATGCTGGAGAGAATGGTTCGCGTGACGCCTCCCAGCACAAATTCGCGGAGGCGCGAATGGCCATAGCCGCCCATGACCATCAAGTCCGCCGATGAATCGGCGGCATGGGACAGGATCACGTTGCCCGCATCCATATCGGGCGCGACAATCTCCCTGACTTCGGCCTTGGCGCCGTGCCGAGCGAGATTTTGCGCAATGTCGGCCCCCGGAATTTCCCTGCTCTTTGGCCGATCGCCAACGATAACTATCTCGACCGCCTTCGAACGCTCAATGAACGGCATGGCGTCGCCAATGGCGCGAGCGGCGCCGCGGCTGCCGTCCCAACAGACCAGGATGCGGTCGAACCTGGCGCCGCCCTGATTGATGTAGGGCACGACCAGCACCGGGCGCCCTGAGTCGAACAACGCCGCTTCGATGACCAGAGGATCGGCACTATCTTTGCCCGGCTCCGCCTGTTGAATCAGGGAAAGGTCGAACCGGCGGGCAATACGCCCGAACAGGTCGGCTGCGCCGGTCAAGGTTGTCGTCAATGCGCGTGCTTCCGCCAAAATTCCGGACCCGCGCACGGCCGCATTGAACCTCTCGACTGCGGAATTGGCCGATTTCTCAGCTTGCTCGCGCAGTTCGTCAAACCACTCTCCCGGAGCGTCATCGATCAAGGTAGTTGCCGGAATAGGCTCATAGGCGAACGCCACCGCAGCAAGATGTGCTCCGAATTCGCGCGCCAAGGAGATGGCGTAATCCCGCGCGCCATCTTCATCTTTGCCGATCGAGAGATTGAGAACGAGATTTTTGATCATTGAGGCCCCCTGGGCATGCTGGCATTCAGTCCAGATTCTCAAGCGAGGTTATTTTGATCAATGTCAACGCCAGCCTGACTCAGATGCGGCAATCAACGCTGTAAGCGTCTCACGAGGGAGGCGCCGGGCCGGGACACCTGAGTCATCAGCGGTTCATGACCCAATCCATGGCGGGAAGAATACCGCGAACAGCGCCGCCGCGGCATTCGTAATACACCTCTTGCGTCCCCCGGATGGAGAAGGCGGTGGCGCAAGCGGGCGCATAACCGACCGCTCGGAACAGCCCTGGGCGAAGCGGCGCTTATCGCGCCGCTCCAGGAAAGTTCATTCACTTCACCCGAATGGTTCGGGGCTTCGCCTCCTGAACTTTCGGCAGTACCACCGAGAGAACACCGTCCTTGAACTCGGCGGCGATTTTGCTCTGGTCGACCTTGCTAGACAGCCGAAAGCTCCTCGAATAATTCCCGACGTTATACTCGGTATAAAGCGGTTGGAGACCCTGATATTTCGAGAAATCCAGTCTGCCGTCGACCTTGAGGACACCGTCCTCGACGCTGATGTCGACGTTGTTTTTTTCGACGCCTGGCATTTCGAGCGTGACGGTTAAAGCGTCCTGCGTCTCGTAGATGTCGGTTGTCGGCAAAAAGATTCGGGCTGGGGCAGTCGTTTCCTGTTTGTTTCCGAGTTCTCGCTTTTGCTGCACTTGCAGGTCCTGTTTCGAAGCCATTGCAGTCTCTCCAATGTCATAGCGATTCAGGAAAGTCCTTCACTTGATCGCGATGGTCCGCGGCTTGTCCCTCTCGGCCCTGGGGAGGAACAAGGCGAGAATGCCGTCGCGGTACTCGGCTTTGATGCCGTCGGGATCGAGTTGGACCGGTATCGACAAGGTCCGATCGAACTCGCCCGATATGCGCTCGCGTCGGTGAATGCTCACGTCTTCGGGATAATGGACGGCCTTCTTGCCTGAAATGCGAACGGTGTTTTCCTTGGCCTGGATCTGGAGTTCGTTTTTGTCGAGACCCGGCAACTCGATGATAGCCAGGATATCATCCCCCTGTTGAAAGACATTGATCGGGGGAAAAGGTCCGCGGCTAGTCGTCATGTCCTGCAGCCAGTCGCTCGCCAGGCTTGCGTCGAGCGCTCTCTGCAGATTGAAAAGGGCATCGAATGGATCGGCGAATGCTGTGATCATGTGCGTTACCCCACGTTTTGTCATAGGGGCGATGGACGTCATAGCGCGAGCGTGCTTCCCGACCGGCCACATCCTTGGAGATGACGCGCTGCCCTGGGACACCGCCCGCGACACAGGTGGCGAAGCGCGCTCCTCAAAGACGAGGATCGCCCCTTGGCCCATCGATTTGGGAGGGGTTTTGGCACTGTCAAGAGGGGAGTGCCAATGGGATCGCAATACCGAAGTGTCGGGAGTGCCTCGAATACAAGAAAACGGCTTGATTGCTGCCGTCGTTTAAAAAAGAGACTGGGCGTACCCCGGCCTCTTTTTCTTGTTCGCTCAAATCGTCAATTGTACAGTTCCGCTGCCATTCGTGATTTGCCCAGCGCCATCTTTACGGAGCGAACCAATGAAAAAGCTGGTTTTGGAGACGACCGCGCCGTTCCAGGGGCTGCCGGAGCTCATCGCTTACGACGAGGGCCTGTTCGAACGGGAAGGACTTGCGATCGAATGGGCCGACCGCGACCAAGGCGTCCAGAAAAAAATCGACCTTGGCATCACCAGCCCCAAGCAGGTCGATCCTTTTCTCAGTCACGGCAGGCTGTTCGAGCAGGGCAAGGCGGACATGTACAATGCCTGCGAATGGGGGAACTATTGTCGCGTTGGAAGCACCGGCGTCGGAAGCCGCCAGATCGGTCGCCGTGCCATCGTGACGTTTTCCTCGATGGTGGTCGCGCCGAATTCGCCCGTCTACACCCCGCAGCAACTGGCTCACAAAATCATCGGTGTCCCGTTCTATTTCGGCACCCATTACATTGCCCTTCACATGTTGCAGGGATTTCTGCGGCGCGAGGAGATCAAGCTGTGCGCCGCCCCGAACGGGTCGCGTTATCGGCTCGATGCCCTGCTCAGGGGCGAGGTGGACGCCGTTACTTTGACAGAACCGCATATCACGCTAGCCGAGAAGAAAGGCTGCCGATTGATATGCTCCGCTTTCTTCCACGGTACCGAGGTTGCATCCGATCGGGTGGACGCCGAGACCTATGCTGCATTCAACCGCGCGGTGCGCGAAGCGGTTCGCCGGATCAACGCCGGCAAGCGCCGTTATCTTCATTATTTCATCGACTATCACGGCAAGACCGACCCCGAGATCGCTGCGCTCAAAGTAGAGGACCTGCGGGAGAGCCGGCTGGTGGTCTGCGATCCTGCACCGATCCCACAGGACGAGATGCAGCGGACTTACGATTGGCTCAGGAACTGGGGCATGCTGGAGGAAACCCCCTCGCCGTTTCAGTTGGTCAACGCCGATCTCCAGCGCCACGCCCACCTGGCTGCGGAATAGGCTTTGCGAGTTCTGTAGCCCGCATATCACGGCGCGCCCATAAATCGATCGCATCATGAAGTACGTCGGCGCGCCGCTCATGCGGGCTACGAAGCGATACCCCACTCGATCCTGTTACGGCTCTCGTACAATCCGCGGCTTCGTCGGATCGCCGACCTGTATGATAAGGTATTTGACCGGCTTGTCGGGGCTCGGGTTGCGCGAGATCGCATGCAGCGCGCCGGGCGGCTCGTAGAATGCTTCCCCGGCCTTGAGTTGGCGCACCGGGCCATCGTTGATCTTCACCTCGTAGGTACCTTCCAGCACGTAGCCGAATGTGTGCTGGCCTGGGTGGCGATGCGGCGCGCTTGCATTCCCCGGGTCGCGCTCGGTGAGGCTGATGCGCATCTCACGCGCAATGTCCGGCATCGTCTGGGTGATGATCTCGGTACTCTTCTGCCCGGGCGCCTGCGCGTAAGCGCCGGACGGAGCCAGCACATTCGCGGTCGGCGACATGGCGACATAGGTGAGCACGGCTGCCGACATTGCGGCGACCGCGGCCGCCGCGGCATGCGAAAGCAGATTTTGGCTTATTCTCATGGTTTCCTCCCGTAATGAACCTGCTCCCGTGCGGTTCACGGGATGCTAAACGCGAGCGTCTGGTCGGTCACATCGAGGCTCCCTGACTTCCTCGCTCCGGCGAAACTGTAGAGGTAAGCTCCGACCGAGGCCACAGCCGACCCGTGGAGCTTCTCGGGCAAAGGCCTGAGTTTGAACCAGCGCCCGGACTTTACGTCATAAGCTTCATTCTCGTCATATGTGCGCATGCCGTCTTCCGCGCCGAGAACGAAAATCATCCCCCGGTGCAAGGCGCCTGAAATCCCGCCGCGCGGAGTCGGCATCGGCGGCCCCATGGTCCAGGTGTCGGTCGCCGGATCATAGATTTCGTGCAGGCCGGTCATGTCCTCGTCGCCGACGGAAAAGCGTCCGCCGATGACATGGATCTTGCCGTCAACAGCAACCGCCACGAGATGATCGCGTGCTCGCGACAAGGGCGCTGCGGTGCTCCACGTGCCGCTCGCGAGATCGTAGACATCGTGTGTCCTGATCAGCGGCGCGTCGCCCTCGCGTCCGCCGATCACATGGATCTTGCCGTTGAGGCCCACAACGGCGGCTGCTCCGCGCTTGCTGCGAAGCGGCGGCAGAATCCGCCAACTGTCAGCGGCGGGGTCATATTCGAAGAAAGCGTCATCCGGTGATTTGTGGGCGCTCCCCGAAAAACCGCCGGCCGCATAAACCTTCCCGTTCAAGGCGCTGGCGCCCATATGATTGAGCCCGCGCGGCATCGGTGTGCGTGTGCGCCAGCTGTCGGTCGCCGGGTCGTACTCGTCATTGCGGTTCATGTCGTAGGCGATGCCGCGAGCAGACCCACCCAGCAGATAGACCTTGCCATTGACAGCTGCGGCCGGCACCTCGGTTCGCCCAACCGGGACAGGTGCTTTGGCAGTCCAGGTACCCTGCCCGTCAGATACTTGTGCATGCGCCGGCAACGGGCTGGAAAAACCGACAATGCAGGAGAATGCGACGACCTTTGCCGACCGGAATATCATGCTCTCCACTCCCTATTCCCTCCCGACAGAAGGGCACAGTATCATAGCCATGAAACCGCTGCAGTAACGCGAGGTCATCGTGGCTGAGATTGCAACCAAGCGGCGCGATCTTTTGCGGGTGGCGACCGGCCTCGCCGGCATGGCGGGCGTCATCGCGGCTGTGGGCGGCGCGGCCCTTATCGTGCCGTGGGTCGAGAATGCCGCGACCGATACCGGAATCGTTCCCGAGCCTGACGCCGTCGAAGTCGATTTATCACCGATCGAGCCCGGCCAGCAGGTCCTCGTGTTCTGGCGCTCGTGGCCGGTTTTCGTGATCCGTCGCACCGCGCAGGCGCTCGCGGCGCTGCAACAACCCGCGCTCCTCGCCCAATTGGCCGATCCAGAATCAAAGGAGTTGCAGCAGCCGGCCTATGCGGCCAACTGGCAACGATCGATCAAACCAGAATTTGCCGTGCTGATCGGCATTTGTACCCATATGGGCTGCATGCCGCAGTTTTATCCTCAGCCGAACTCCCGAGAGCCCGAGCCCGATTGGTTAGGCGGCTACCTTTGCCCTTGCCACGGCTCAAAATACGATCTGGCTGGGCGGGTCTTCAAGGACGTTCCGGCGCCGTACAATCTCCCGGTACCGCCGCATCGCTTCGTCAACGATCATACGATCCGGATCGGCGAGAACCCGCCGAATGCGAAATTCGATTTCGGCTCGATCCTGCAGATCTAGAGCATTTTCCGATAACGTCGACCAGGGACGCTTGAGAGTAGATCGCGGCAGAGCTTGCGATAGGGCGCGGGATTGGACATAGGTCCCGAGCGCAAGCCGCACCCCTCCCGGCTTTGGAGCGCGGGGAGCGCACGCTTGGCATATGCTATCGTTCCAGTGACAGACTTTCATCGCACGGGAGGGACAAATGGAAATTTGTCTTCGACGGCGAGAATTCATAGCGCTTTCCAGCGCGGCAGCCCTGGGTCGGCCACTTGTGGCGGGCGCTCAGCAGCGCGAGCGAATGCGACGGATCGGCGTGCTCATGAATCTCGCCCCTGACGACCCGGAATCGTCGGCCCGTCTGTCCACGTTCGTGCAAGCATTGCAGCGACTGGGTTGGACCGATGGCCGCAATGTTCAATTCGAGATTCGCTGGGGCGCGGGCAATCCTGATCTGTTCCGCAGGTATGCCATGGAACTCGTCGCGCATGAGCCTGATGTGATTCTTGCCGCTTCCGGTGCGACCGTCTCCCCGTTGTTGCAGGCGACCCGCAGCATACCGATTGTATTCGCGCAAACTCCCGACCCCGTCGGCACCGGCTATGTTTCCAGCTTGGCACGGCCAGGCGGCAATGCGACCGGCTTTACGCAAATCGAATTTGGCGTGAGTGCAAAATGGCTGGAATTCCTGAAGCAGATCTCGCCTCGCGTGGCGCGAGTGGGTGTCCTGCGGGATGTTGCAAACATTGAATTGGGGCTGCCACAGTTCGGCGCGCTCCAAGCCGTGTCGGCCTCCTTTGGCGTCGAGTTGACTGCGATTGGCGTGCGCGACGCGACGGTAATTGAGCACGACATCAACGAGTTTGTACGTGGACCCAATGATGGTTTAATCATAACTGCAAGCCCACTCACCGCCGTTCATCGAGACTTGATCATCTCGCTCGCCGCAAAGCACCATCTCCCTGCGGTTTATCCCTTTCGCTACTACGCCACTGCCGGCGGTTTGATGTCCTATGGGGCCGATCCAATCGACCAATACCGCCGCGCTGCCGGTTACGTGGATCGTATTCTCAAGGGCGAGAAGCCGGCCGACCTGCCGGTGCAGGCGCCTGTCAAATATGAGCTGGTGATCAACCTCAAAACCGCAAAAGCGCTCGGGCTGGCGGTTCCACCACCGCTGTTCGCCATCGCCAATGAGATGATCGAATGAGAACACCTAACCCGGCTCGAACAGTTCGAACGGCTTGAGCGGCATGCGGCTTGAACCGCGCAATCCTGCGCGCTGTTCGATCAGGGCCAGAGCGTCGGCAACCTCTGCCAGCGAGACGACGCCACCCGCAGGGCTGCGTTCGGAGAGAGCGCGGGCTTCATCGTAATCGTTGATCATCAATAGCGCGTTGACACCGACCTGCTTCGACATTTCGAGAGCATCCGCGGTGTCGACCAGATAGATCGCCTGCGGCGGATCGAGCGAGAATTGCGCCATGGCGTGGCCGAGCGGCTGGGCCGTGGCATTCCCAGCTTCAGTGCGCGAAACGGAGCCCGCGAATTGCTCGGCGAGCGAGAAGCGCCCGATAAATCGATCGAGTGCCCGGCGCGAGAGCGAGGAGACCAAATAGGCGCGCTGGCCGGCCGACCGCAGTTTCTCGAGCGAAGGGGTAACATCCTCGTAGAGATCCGCCGCCTCTACGGCAGCAAGCTCGAATTGTTCGAGCCTTGCCAGCCTGGCTGCATCCAAACCCGCGCCCGCTTTTTCGACGAGACCAAGCAGCCGCCAATAGGCCTGACTTCCCGATGCCGGGTCCGGGTCGCTCGCGGCGAGCAGTTCGCGGGCAGCCAAGTTGAATTCGTGTGCACGGAATTCCGCCAGGCATCCGACCGGTTCGAGCATGACCGCCGTAATCGACTGCAAGATCACACCTTTGCCTCGTAGCCCGCAAACATCGTCCTGAGCATCCAGTGGTTGCCTGGGATCAATCGCAAATAGATCTGGCCCGAGAACGATCCGACAATGAACGCCGTTCCCACGTCATGCGCGAGCCGCGCCATGTTTTCGAACCCATAGGCGTTCCACGGCAGGCGAAAAAATGCGATTAGCGGGGTGGCGCCGAGGATTATGAACCCGGTCGTAATGTTCGAGAGCAGCGCAAGCAGGAGAATCCAGTTGAGCACTCCGATGAAGCGGTGCCCGGACCGAAGCGACAACCGCACGGCTGCCCAGTGGAACGCTCCGGCCAAACCTCGTTCGCGGATGTCTCGCAAAGTGAAATAGACAGCGCCGGCCAACATCGACGACACCAGCACAAACCCAAAATAGGTGTGGTTCCAGATGCGGAGGAATGCAGTTTCCCGCGCTGGGCCGAATGCGCCGTCAAAGAGCGCCGGTGTCGCTATCGAGGCTCCGACCGCGTAGACGCCGGCAAGCCCGATCAGAAAGAACCAGGTAATGACGAACTTCGTCGGACTGAACACGAGAACAGGCGCTTTCGCCGCTGTCTCCCGCGAGCCCACCATCAAATAGTGTGCCACATAGGCCACATAATGCGCAGCGAGGATCCCGAGCGTGACGAGATAGACACGATCAAGCGTGGCGAAGGGAAAGCGGTAAGTGATGGGTCGATGAATGTACGGATAGTTCTCGGTTCCGACAGCCCAGGTTACCAGCACGAGCGCCAGCGCGAGCGCGACGAGAAACGCTCCACTCAGAACGGGATAACTCTTGGTCTCGATCGCAGTAGTCTCGATCGCCGTATCAGCGTGCAAATCGACTCTCCCCAGTTCTTCTTTTCGACACTGCACTCACCCGCGTCGGGCGATCAGGCGGCAAGCGCTTCCAGCCCCGAAGCGAGCGCGCCGCGCGCTACCTCGACCTTGTGCTCGTTGTATTTCAGCGGCGCCGCGTTGAGGAGCGCCCGCGCGGCAGCCTGCTGCGGGAGATCGCCGCCCAATGGCTTTCCCGTGAGGAAGGCTTCAACAGCGTGCTCACGATAGGGACTTACAGCAATCCCGCCGAAGATCACTCGGGCATTGCTGATCGTGCCGCCTTGCACTTGCAGGTTCAGCGCCACGGAGGCCATCGCGAAATCCCAAACCCCGCGAGGACGGATCTTCTGGAACGTCCCAACCGCTCCCTCCTTGGCCGGCGGGATCACAATCTCGGTCAGGATTTCATTGGAACGCAGCACATGCGACTGCACGCGGCCGTCGATCAGCACGTCTCCGGGAATGAGATCTGCAAGCGCCATCTCACGCGTCCCTGAAGGGCCAGCGACTTTGACGCCGGCATCAAGGGCCTCGAGCCCGATCGCCGCATCACCGTGATAAACTGCGAAGCACAGCCGGCCGCCCATGACGCTGTGGTAGTAACTGTTGTCGCCGATCGCGCCATAGCAGAGATAGCCGCCGTTGCGCCAGCACGGATAATTGCCGCGCAGGTACTGGCACCAGACCTCCTGCATGATGTCGCCCGCAATGGTGGACTGATTGCGCAACTCCGGCGAGGAAATCTTTTTCAGAGTTTGCACCAGCAGCGGATATTTTCTTGCCACCAATTCGGATTCCTGGACCTCTGAAATCGGAGTAGTCGCTCCGATCGCGAGCCCGCCATCGGGCGTCTCGCGAATGAATTTAAGATCGCCGATCCCCTTGATGTCGACCAGATATTTCGGCGAGGAGCTGAGCCGGTTTTTGAGCCGGATCAGGAGATCCGTGCCGCCGGCGTAAACGGCGGCTTCGGGCCCGTGATGAACCAGGATCTCCGTCGCCTCGGCGAGGCTTGCTGGCTTGTAGAGCGTGACGGGCTTCATGTCAGGTCACCCCGCGCTGCTTCTTCAATCCCATCAGGATCCGCTCCGCCGTGATCGGGTGAGTGACCCGCACGCCGGTGGCATTGTAAATCGCGTTGCTGATCGCGCCCGGGACCGCACCGATTGTGGTCTCGCTGAACCCCTTGTAGCCGTAGAACCAGCGCGGCTCGAGGCTCTCGATGAAGACCTGCTCGATCTCTTCCGGAAATTCCATGATGGTCGGAATTGGGAAAGACAGGAACGCAATGTTGCTGTGCATCTGACCCGGAAATTCCTTGTCATAGGGAATTGCATTCGTGGCGACCTGGAAGCTCTGCATGAACGAGCCTTCCATGTCGCTCACCGCCACGAACGGATTGATCACCTTGCCGGTATCGTGGCTGTAAACCGCGCGCGTGATCCGGAACTGCCCGGTCCAGGTGTCGACCTCGACCTCGACGAAACAGGCGCCGACGCCCTTCGCCAGAGAGCGCCCCTGCACGGCCTTGACCTGCCCCTGCATGGGCAAGGACTTGCCGTCCAGAAGCTCAGCGGCGGAGATCGACTTCTGCGGATCGGCCTTGACGCGGATAACACCGTCCTTGAGGTCGAGCTCGGTTGCATCCGCGCCCAGCTTCGGTGCAGCACGATTGAAGAGTTCGGTCTTGAGCTTGCGCGCCGCGACGAGCGCAGCGCCGCCCTGCACGGTACAGGTTCGCCCGGCCGCCCATTGATCGGTCGGTGGCGCGGTGTCTGAATCGCCCCACATCAGCTTGATGTTGTCGATCGCGCTGATTCCGAGCATCTCGGCGATCAGAATCGCCATGCCGGTGTCATGATTGGTGCCGCTGTCGGGCAGCGCGCTGCGCAGAATGACTTGCCCGCTCGGCGTCATCTCGACTTCGGCGGTCCAGAGGATACCCCGCTCCATGCGGAACCCGGCTTCGCCTTCATGATAGGACAGCGAGCCAGGATGGTGCTGGGATATGCCCAAGCCCATCCCGCGCTTGAACCGCCCAGCCATGCTGCCGGGCTTGGGATTGCGCTTCTCCCAGCCGAACAGCTTTGCGCCTTCCTCGAGGACCTCGACCGAGGCGAAGCAGTCGTAGGTGAGCGCGCCGTTCTCGGTCTCCGGCTTCTTCATTTCCTGATGCCAGGCGATAGCCGGATCGAGCTTGTCGCCGGGCTGCGCCACATTGCGGAGGCGGAACTCGACCGGATCGAGGCCCGCAACTTCGGCCAACTCGTCGGCGAGATTTTCCCACGCCCACTTCACCTCCTGCTGGGTGCAGCTGCGGTTGCAACCCGTCATCGGCGTGTTGCTCTTGTAGGCGTAGGAGACCTGCTCCCAGTGGGGGACGCGCGCCGTATAGAGTTCAAGTTGATTTTTCGAGACCTCGCCGGCGACATGCTGGGGCAGCGCCTCCACCTGACCCGCGACCATATGGAATTCATAACGGAGCGCATGGATGCGCCCGTCTTTCGTGAGCCCTACCTTGAACTTCGAGAATGTCTCCGGCTTGTGCGTGATATGGTAGAGTTCCTCGGCCTTGGTCAGCACCATCTTGACCGGCCGCTTCGTCACTCGGGCGATATGGGCAACGAGGCCGCACACCGGCGCGTAACGAGTGCCCACGCCGCCGAAGGTGCCGCCGTTCCATTTGTTGATGTAATGGACGTTATTCTTCTCGATCCCGAGCCATTGGGCGAGATATTCGCGCGAGGGATAGATATCCTGCCCGTGACCCCAGAAGGTAAGCTTATCGCCGTCCCATTGAGCCAATGAGCTGAACGGCTGCATGGGAACGATACGGCTCCCGCCGAAATAGTAAGTGAACTCGCGCACAATGGCGGACTCTGCAAACCCCTTCTCGACATCGCCGCGCCGCCACACCCCGCTCGCAGTCGGGTGATGATTGGGACTGTTCGGCGGCAGCTGCAGCAGGTTGCCCTTGCCCTCGCGGATATCGGGCGCGCCATCGGCTTCGGCGTTGGCGATCGTAGTCACCGACGGGAGATCGACATAGTCGACCACGATGGCTTCGACCGCATCCTCCGCCTGGTTTTCGCTCTCGGCGGCAACGATCGCGACAATGTCGCCTTGCAGCATCAGCTCGGTATGCAACGGGTTGGTGCGCGGCGCATTTCGGTAGGTCAGGATGTGGTGCACCCCCGCCATTTTCTCCGCCGCGCTGGTGTCGAGCCGGCGTATGGCCGCGCGTGGATAGGGGCTGCGGAGGAATTTTACGTACAACATACCCGGCAGCCGCACGCGCGTCGTGAATTCGGCGGTGCCGCGGTAGCGAGGCTCGACCACTTCGCGCAGCGGGGCTTGCGGTTTGCCGATCATGGCAAGATCGACCGGGGGGTGACCCTGCCATTTCTTGGTGACGATCCGCGCATCGCCTTCGATCAGCGTGTCGCCCGGCCCATAGCCGCCGCCGGTCGAAAAATTCCGCACCATCGGCAGGGTGATGATGTTGGCCCCTTCCAGCGAAGGTTCGATTTTGAAGCTCATAGCGTTGCCTCGCCGCGCATATAGGCCGCCGTGTCCTTCACGGTCTTGATAATGCCGGCATAGGCCGCGCATCGGCACAGATGCCCGGCCAGCGCCTCCTTGATCTCATCGTCCGTCGGGTTGGGGTTCTTTTCGAGGAAGGTCTTCGCCACCGTCAGCCAGCCGGCGGTGCAATAGCCGCAGTCCGCCGCCATGTTGCGGATTCCGATCTCCTGGATGGGGTCGAGCGTCTTCTCGTCGCCGAGGCCCTCGACGGTGAGAATTGGTTTCTCAGCCGCCTCGAATGCGAGCATATGGCAGGAATAATGCGGCGTGCCGTCGATCACAACGGTGCAGACCCCGCAGGTCGCGCGGTTGCAGCTGCGCACGGTGCCGGTGAGCCCGATCTGCTCGGAAATCACCTCCCAAAGCGTGGTCCTCGCCTCATGCTCGACCGTATGTCGGGCGCCGTTGAGGTTGAACGTGGACGAGAACGTCGTCATCGCGTTCGCCAGCGGCGGAGCCGAGCCCGCGCCGGTCGCAAGTACGCTGCGCCGGAACGGGGACACCAAAGCCGGCGCTGCAACGGTGCCCGCCACGATGCCGGTGGCAACGCTCGCCTTGATGAAGTCCCTGCGAGTAAATTTCGGCATGATGCTTTCCCTTCAGCATCCGGCTTGATGGGCGCCGGCAGTCGCTCGGCACACGCGATGAAATCAACCGAGTTTGGCAAGTCGCATGGAAGCGGGCGCCGGCGGGCTCACACGATTACGCTGCCGCGCTGCGCGACGCTCGTGGTCCTCCCGAAAGTCTCCACCCGTATCAGGCTCGCCCCAGGCAATAACGAGCACGCCCGAGCCCAGCGATTACTGTCAAAACTATCTGCCAATGGGGGAGGTCCGTCAAGGGAGCCGCGGGTGGGCACCTGCCCACCAAATGGCGGAGCAGGACCACTGCTCAGCCCCTCGATCAGGCGCCGGCGAGCCCCGCCGATCAAAGCGCGTTGAGAAAATTAACGAGGTCCTGCTTCTGCTCATCGGTAAATCCGATATCAAAGCGCTGATCGTAGAAGTTGACCACATCCATCAGAGTAGCCGCAGAGCCATTGTGAAAATAGGGCGCCCGCCCGGCGAGCCCACGCAGGACCGGACCCTTCACCTTGCCGATGTCCGCGCAATTACCGGTAATCAATGCACGACCCGGATCCGTCACCACGAATTTCTGACCTGCCAATGGACCTGCCGTGCATTTGAGCGTGAACACCGGCAAGCCCGAAATGTCGAGGCCGGGAGGCGCATTAGATCCCGCATTGGCAACGCCGATATTGAGCGGAGCCTTGACTGAATGATTACCGATATTCGGCGTGTCATGGCAGGTGCCGCAGAAACCAGGAACATTATCCGTGCCGAGCACGTCGTTGAGACCCGCAACTCCGGTGATATTGATTTGCGTGGTATTGAATACGACCTCGCCACGAGCGATCGAGGCGCGCTGCGGCGTTGCATCCTCGTCCTCGTCGTCTGACCACCTACGCGACTTGTACAGGCTGAAGATATTCGGGTTGAATGGCGTGCCCTTCGGATTTAACCCCAGCGGGTCATTGACCCCGATGAAAAAATTGGCGATCTCGAAAGAGAGCGCCACCGGGCCTCCCGTCGCGCCGGCGGCATTCAAATTGCCGGCTTTGAAATCGAAAATCTGGGCGGTGAAGATTCCGGTCTCGAATGCAACGATCTGATTCTGTTGATCGGAGGACGGCGCCGTATTGGCTTCCGCGTGACCCATGGTCGCGTCGATCGACTGCTGCGCAAGACTAGGCTCGCGGCCGTCCCACATGAAGGCGGTGAGGAACCCGAGATTGGTCGCCGGCAGAGGGCGGCGGTACATGGATAATGTGCTGCTGCTGCTGCTGCTGCTGTTGCTCGTCAGACTTGTGCAATTGTAAGGGTCGTCGACCTTGGACACTTCGAACTGCAGATTGTCAGTGAACTGATTCGGAGGAAGCTGGATAGCAATCCGGATCAGGCCTTTGCCGGTCAACAGCTGGTAAGCTCGCTGCCTGGCGTGGAGGGTGGAGACATCGACGGTCGGACAGGTGGCGCCGTCCACTGGCCTAAAGAGCGGATCCATGCCTGCGCTGGCATAAAATCGCGTCTGAGCGGAGGCCGCACTTATGGTCCAGCCGGTTTGTGGCTGATGACACGTGAAACAGGTGCGCCCATTGGTCCCGAGATTCTGGAAGAACGCATTAGCGCCCGTTTGTGTTGGCCCACTCGGCTGATAGGTCGCAATGAGTCCGCTGGGATCAAGACCGATGCTGAATTCCGGGATGACGGGAGGTGGTATTTGGGAACTTATTTGGGCGCCTTCAAACAAATTTTCCGATCCTTGCCCCCGGGCCGCGTCAGGCGGTAGGTTCGAAAGCAAGATCGCGAGCATGCCCGCAGCTGAAGATATCAGCGCCCGGAGCAGCGACGGAGGCAAGTCTCCAATCTGAGAATGGCAGGACATCGGCTCCTCCCACTTAGTGACTTAGGCATGTCTTCCCTTTGCTGTTTCGGATTCTGACAGTAGTTTCATAGTCTCACCTCCTCCAAACGGAGGAGGCTACCTCAAGAGCGGATTCGAAAATCCGGCGACGAGCTTGACGAGATCGGCCTGCCGGCGGACGCCGGCCTTCTCATAGATGTGGCGGAGGTGCGTCTTCACCGTAGTCTCGGCGATGCCAAGCGCCTCGGCCACTTCGGGAACCCCGCCGATCTCCACGACCGCAAGCAATACCCGAAGCTCCATCGGCGTGAGCTTGTACGCTTTCGCTATCGCCTCCGGCGGGGAGGGCGTGCTGAGCGGCGCCTTGTGTACAAACAGGGCAGCAACGGCGCGGTAACTGGTGCCGGCTCGCCGGCGCGCCCCGGACGTCAGCGGCAGCACGTGCGCCACGTAACGATCGCCGTCGCGCGATTCGAGCGGCAGCGCAACGCCTTTGATCCCGATACCTGAATCGCCGCTGCCAGCACTGGCGAACAGATCGGCCAGGGCCTGATGGCGCTCCCGATTGTTGACAATAATCCTTCGGTCGACTGCACGGAGTACGTTTGCGTTGTCGAGTAGTGTATGGCCCGCAGTATTGGCGTGCACGATACGGCCGGTCGCGTCGACAAGAAACATACCCGCGCTGATGCCATCCAGCGAATCAGCCAAACTTGCCGCTTCCGCCTTCTTCAGATCGATGACCTTGCCGATGAGAGCGGCGCGGCGGATGTGCGGCACAACCAGCCGCATGCGCCGGCGCGTTTCATTATCCACCAGGCCATCGCGGGCGTGACGAAAAACCAAGACCAGCACCGCGCTCGTTGTCGATCTCTCGAGCACGGAGCTGACAGCATCTACCAAGCCCTGTGGCCGCGCCCATTCGCGGTAGAATCGGGTTTCAACAAACTCGTCGTAGGGCAAGAAATCGACCACTGAAACCGGCTCCTCAATTTTCGCGAGCACTTGACCGGTCGTATTCGGGTCAAGCCTTATGTACTTGTCGAAATAGAGCCGCACGTATTTCGGATCGAGACCGGCCTGAAATGCGAACTCGCCGGTCTTGCTGGCGGCATCTTTGGATACCAGCGAGGCTGCCGGGCCGCCTACGAAATCTGCGGTTTTCGTGAGCACATCGATCCACAGCGCGGGGTCGAGCGCCGCGTCGTAAACGTCACCGATAAGTGCGGAGAGTCTCGCCTCTTTCCGCACGTGTGCTCTCCCCAACAAGCGGATTTGAAAGCCCGCTAAGCCCGCCGCATCCCGGCTCGTCGCCAGCCATGTTGTCACAAATGACAGCGCAGCTTTATGATGATTTTATGTGATCTGCTTGATCGCTTGATAGTCGGGTACATCGGTACCGCTGCGGCTTGGAGTTCCGACTGGCTCGACCATTGTTTCCCATGGACTATCGCGCCGATCGGATCAGCGATACGGCTTTGATCTGTGCGTAGATGTCCTGGCCCGGATGGAAATCCAAAACGCGTTGTGCACGGCGCGTGACGCGGGCGAGGAGCCGCGGCCCGCCTTCGCGGTGTCCGATCGTGAGCAGCACATTGATCTGCGCTTCGTCGAGCGGCTCAATCTGCTGCACGCGCACCGGCAGGATGTTGAGAATAGTCGTCTGCGACGGCCGCTCCGCCGCGAGGCTCACATCCGTCGCCGCAATCCGCACACGGTCCGCGCTGCCCTCTTTGCCAGCGCGTCTTGGCAGCAGCAGCGTTTCACCGCCGACTGCGAGTTGGGTGAGTCCGTCTTCGGCGTTGTATGGACCTGCGCGCACATCCAAAACCGTCGAGGCGTCGCGTCCGCGCGCAAGCGGCAGCCGTATATCGGATAACAACTCGTAGAGCGGGCCAGCCGCCATGACCCGTCCGCCATCGAGGAGCACCATGTGATCGGCGAGACGCTCTACTTCGGAAATGTCGTGACTCACATAGAGCAGGGGAATCGAGAGCGAGGCATGGAGCGCTTCGAAATACGGCAGGATTTCCTCCTTGCTCATTCGATCGAGCGCTGCAAGCGGTTCATCCATCAGCAGAAGCCGCGGCTGCGCCAGAAGCGCGCGGCCGAGTGCGACGCGCTGACGCTCGCCGCCTGACAATTGTCCGATCGCCCGCGGCAGCAAATGCCCGATACCGAGGAGCGCCACGACCTCGTCGAACCGGATCTCTTCCTTCGCGCCGCCAGCGAGCGCGCGGCGGTACCCGTAGAGTATATTCCTGCGAACCGACAGATGCGGGAACAGGCTCGCCTCCTGAAAAACGTAACCGACTTGGCGTTCATGCGGGGCCAGCGACTTTCCTGTCGCATCGTCCTGCCAGACGATGCCGCCCACGTTGAGGAAACCGGGCAGCCGGTTGAGCCCTGCCACACATCGCAGGATCGTTGTCTTGCCGGAACCCGAAGGACCGAACAGGGCCGTGATGCCTCGCATCGGTACGTCAAATGAAATATCGAGCTTGAAACCGCCCAAAGCGCCCGCATACCGAGCAGTGATTTTGGCGTCGAACTGGTTCATTTCCCCGGCCGCGCAATGCGCTTTTCAACCACGATCATCGAAAAAATCACGAGGAAGGAAAATGCCAGCATGCCGACGGCAAGGATGTGAGCCTGCGTCCATTGCAAGGACTCGACGTAGTCATAGATCGCCACCGACAAGACTTTCGTCCGGTCCGGAATGTTGCCGCCGATCATCAGCACCACGCCGAACTCTCCGACCGTATGGGCAAAGCCCAGAACCGCGCCGGTCACGAAACCCGGCCGAGCCAGCGGTACGGCCACGCTCCAGAACGCATCGCGCGGCGTTGCACGCAACGTTGCCGCGACCTCAAGGGGCCGCTCCCCAAATGCCTCAAACGCGTTGCGAATGGGCTGCACCACGAACGGCATCGAATAGATAACGGAGCCCATGACGAGGCCTTCGAACGTAAATGCGAAAGTGCGGAGCCCGAAGATGCCGCCGACGAGACCGCCCAGCCCGTTCGGGCCCAACGCGATCAACAGATAAAACCCGAGCACGGTCGGCGGCAGCACCAGCGGCAGCGCAACTACCGCGGCGACAGCCTCTTTCCACCGCGCTTTCGAGCGCGCCAGCCACCACGCGACCGGAGTTCCGACGAGGAGCAGGAGAACGGTCGTGATCGTTGCCAGCGCAAGCGTGAGCCGAATTGGCGACCAGAGATCCGTCAAGTCCAGCATGGCAGTTTACCGGGTGCCGTATCCGTATTTCTCTTTCAAGATCAGCTGACGGACAGGCCCGATCACTGCTTGCTCCTGTCGGTGGTTCCAGCCAATGTATCGCCTGCCGCGGGCCCTGTGAAAGGACAGCAGGTCGCCTGCGCAGGAATTGCGTTGCGGGTCCAGCTTGTCCAGCAACCTGGAAGCCAATATGCTCGACCCGAATCTCAACATCTGGGAGGAGATCATGAAGACATTCATCTCAATCGTCGCGCTCGCGTTGCTGCCGGCAGCGGCCGCCGCTGCCGACCGCCCGGACTGGGCATTTCCGTCGAAATCGGCGGGTCCTGCCGTTGCGTCGCCGCCCGACGACGGCCAAGCCAAGCACGTGCCCGGGAGCACGAAGTCCTATACCCAGAAAGAGATCGACAGCATCAATAGCCCGCCGGACTGGTTTCCCAACGAACACCCTCCGACCCCGAATATCGTGGCGCACGGAAAGGGCGACATGGTACGCGCCTGCATGAGCTGCCATCTCCCGACGGGTTATGGCCATCCTGAAAATTCCCGTCTCGCCGGCTCGCCCGCGGCCTACATCATCCGCCAGATCGATAATTTCAGGAGCGGCGTTCGCAAGGGCGAAGGCGCGGGCAATATGGTCAAATTCGCGAAATACATGACGGATGAGGATGCAAAGGCGGCCGCCGATTACTTCGCAAGCATCAAGCCTGGGCGCTGGACCAAAGTGGTCGAAACCGACACTGTTCCGAAGACTTATTTCAAGGGCACGCGGCGCCTGCAGCTTCCCGATGGCGGCAAGGAGGCGATCGGCAATCGTATCATCGAAGTTCCGCAGGATCCCGAGTTGGTGGAGCTTCGCGACACGCACGCGGGCTTCGTCTCCTATGTGCCTCCCGGAAGCGTCGCCAAAGGCGAGAACATTGTCACGACAGGCGCAGGCAAGACGATCCCGTGCGCCATCTGCCACGGCCAGGGCCTCAAAGGCCTCGGCGAAGTGCCGCCGCTGGCGGGACGTTCGCCGGGGACCATCGCGCGCGCGATCTATTACATACAGACCGGCGATCGCGGCGGCCCGTCGGTGGCGCTCATGAAGGGCGTCGTCGAGAAGCTCACCGGCGATGACGTCTTGGCGATCTCGGCCTATGTCGCCTCGCTGGAGCCGTAGAGAGCCGCAGGGCGAATTAACGCGGCCGCGGCCGTGCTATTTACGCGACTTCCCGATCGCGCGTAATCCGCCGCCATTGCGTGTGGCGGGTTACGGCGCTGCCTCTTACGGCTCTTTGTCGCAGACACTTGCGAACAGCGCGCCTAATCACACTGCGTCATAACCTTCGTAGGGTGGGCAAAATCGCGTGGCACCGCCTGACAGCGTGGGCAACGGCGCCCGGCGCGATTTTGCCCACGCGGTCGGCATTGGAGAAGGCGCCGTTGCCCACCCTACGATGTCTGACGCAGTAATGCTAACCCGCCCTACTCGGGCCTATTTGCTTTTTTCGATTCGGCAGGATCAGCCATAGGCGGCTGCTCAAGCTTGCGAATGAGCGCGGAGAGGCGCTCGGGGACGGGCTCCCGCAGCGCGTCGTAATCGGCTCGCAGCCTCCTGCCGATCGCAAGCAGCCAGGCTTTGCGGTCGCGCGGCAACGAGTCGCGGCTGCCGGACATGGCTTACCTCTCCGGGGTTGCGGTGCGTTAAAGCGAAACGCAAAAATGTTTAACCGAGTTCCGCCGACCCCGCGCGGCGCCGCAAGCCAAGTCGTAAGATGCAATCAAGATTTTATCTCCATGATATTCAGGAACTTTGGTACAACAGTTCAACAGTAGCGCGAATTATTCGGCGCAAAACCATCAGGAACGAGTATGAGCGCCAGCGACGGCTATGATGTCGTCATCCTCGGATCCGGTATCGCCGGTCTCGCCGGCGCGCTCGCCGCCCACCAACTCGGATTACAGCCGGCCGTATTCGAAAAGGCCCCCAAGGTTGGAGGCGGCACCGTCAATTCCTATGGCCTGATCTGGGTCGGACAGAACCATCTGGCGCAGGCCGCCGGTTATGCCGACAGCCGCGAGGAGACCATCGCGTATATGCGCTTCCTCGGTGGCGGCTCGCTCGACGACGATCGAATGCAGAGTTTTGTCGATCGGTCTCCGGAAGCGCTGCTATTCTTCGAGTCCTGCGGCGTTCGCTTTCGGGTAGTGCGCGGAGTGACCGACCATTACTACGGCAAGGCGCCCGGGTCGCATGCAGGCGGGCGCTCGGTGGAAGTCGACCTCATCTCGGGGTTCGATCTCGGGGAGTGGCGGGACCGTGTCTCCACGCCAGACGACGTTCCCTGCTTCGTGACCGCGGAAGAGCAAGTCTCCTGGGGCGGCATCAACAATTTTTCGCGGTGGGATCGGTATCTCGTGCGCGAGCGCCGGGAGCGCGACATGCGCGGGAAGGGGCTCGGACTGATCTGCCATTTTGCCAAGGCGCTGCGCGACCGCCGTATCCCGCTCTTCACCGATCAGGAGACGGACAGGCTCGCAGTCGACCGGGAGCGGGTCACCGGCGTGGTCATGAACGGCGGCCAAGTCATCTCTGCGCGTCGAGGAGTGATCCTTGCAACGGGCGCCTACAGCGCCAATCCGAAAATGAATTGGGACTTCGAGCAACTTCCCGGAATCGCGCAGGAGGCATCGAGCCTGGCGCCGCCTTCGCTCACCGGTGACGGTCTTGTCCTTGGCGCCGAGGTCGGCGGCATGCTGCACAAGATCGAAAACAGCCTGCGCGTGATGCTCTCCTACACCATTCCCCCCGATGCACCTGGGCAGACCGCGACCTGTGTGCACGCCGGCATTGTCGAACTGTGCAGCCCGCATACCATGGTGGTCAACAGAGCGGGCCGGCGTTTCGCCGACGAGACGTTTTTCCAGGGGATCGTACCGAAGCTCCGATTCTTCGATCCAATTCGGCACGAATATACGAACCTGCCTGCCTACCTCATCTTCGATGCGCAATACGCCAGGCAATATTCCTTCGCCAACCGGCCGGCGGGCAGCGAGGTGCCCAAGGCGGTGCCGCGGGCCGCAAACCTGCGGGAACTTGCCGCGAAGCTCGGGATCGATGGCGATCGACTGGTGAGGGAAGCGGAGCGGTTCAACGGTTTCGTCAGCACCGGCGCGGACGAAGATTTCCACCGCGGCGAAACTCAATGGAAGCTCGCGGCGGCGAAGGGAACGCCCGGCGCCAATGCCAGCCTCGGCACCGTTGAGGAGCCGCCGTTCTACGGGATCGAACTGCATCCGACCGGCGCCTCCTCCGTCGGCCTGCGGGCGAACGGCTCTGGGCAGGTGATTCACCAGCGATGCCATCCCATCGCCGGCCTTTACGCTTCGGGCAATGTCGCGGCCGCGACCGAACACGGGATCGGCTACCAAGCCGGCCTCTCCCTCGCCGCAGCTATGACGTTTAGTTACTTGGCTGTCCGCCACATGATCGAGAGCCAGTAGGGGTGGAGATTCGATGCCGAATGTAAAGCACGTTCCGGTTAAATTCGCGCTCGCGGTCTTATTGCTCCTCAGCGCTGCCGCGCCGGTCCGCGCCCAATCGTCGGTTGCGGAATTCTACAAGGACAAGAAGGTGCGGATGCTCGTCGGCTACGGCATCGGCACCGGCAACGACGTTTACATGCGGCTCCTGGCCCGCCACATCGGCAAGCACATACCCGGGCAGCCGACGATCATGCCGGAGAACATGCCCGGGGCCGGGAGCATGGTGATGATGAATTATCTCTATAATGTCGCGCCGCGCGATGGCACGGCGATCGGCGTACCCTCGCGAAATCTCGCATTGGAGCCGCTCCTGGGCAACGAACAGGCGCGTTACGACGCGCTGAAATTTGTCTGGCTCGGCAGCATGACCCGCGAGGTATCGACCTGCATCAGCTGGCATACGAGCGGCGTGAACACGATCGAGGACGCAAAACGGCGAGAGGTGACGGTCGGGGCAACCGGCGCGCCGGCCGACAGCAATGTCTTCCCGAAGCTTCTCAATGCGTTCCTCGGCACCAAATTCAAGACCGTGCTCGGCTACCCGGACAGCGCAGCCGTCGGGCTTGCGATGGAGCGGCGCGAGCTTGACGGCTATTGCAGCTTCACGTGGTCGGCGATCAAATCGGCGCGCCCGCAATGGCTGGCGGAGAAGAGCATTCATTTTCTGCTGCAGCTGAGTCTGAGCCCACATCCGGAGCTCGCGGGCGTGCCTTTGGTCACTGATTTGGCAACTGACGACACGTCTCGCCAGGTCTTCGCCCTTGCCTTCGGCACGCAGAAGATGGGCCGGCCGGTCGCTGCGCCGCCCGACGTTCCGCCTGACCGCGTGCAGGCGCTGCGCCGAGCCTTCGATGCGACCATGGCGGATCCGGAATTCCGCGACGATGCGGCGCGCGGGGGCCTCGAACTCGACAACCCGATCTCGGGCGAGGAGGTGACCGAGATCCTCAAGGCGATTTATGCCACGCCCAAGCCCCTCGTCGATCGGTTCAAATCAATCCGCGACGGCAGATAACTTGAAATGCAGTCACGGCTTCGGGCAGGCTGAATGCGGCATCTACCATTCTTCATCGCGGCGTCGTGCGCCATGAAATACTGCGATGATCACAACCTCATCAGCAGCGGGATCAACTTCATACGCGATCACGTAGGGTGAGCCGACCACGACCCATTCGTGCGTTCCTTTGGCGCGACCAGCATGTCCCATATATGGCCACGTTCCAAGGCGCTCAGCCGCATAACGAATGCGGGCGACAATTTCGGCTGCCGCCCGCGGATTCTGCCTCTCGATGTATTCGTGAATGTTCTCGATATCGAGCTGTGCGCGCCGTCGATATCGTACTTTCATAGGCCGCACTTCTTCCAAAGTGCAGCAATTTCCTCATCCGTTGCGTAACGTTCTCGACCGGCAGCGAAATCAGCGCGCCGGCGATCGACCTCTTCGGCTTGCTCGTCGGTAAGGCTGTACCGGCTTGCGTCCTGTTTCTCCATTTCGCTCAAAACGCGGACCGCGTCTTCCTGTCGCTCTGGAGGCCAAGCGAGGACGCGATCAAGGATTTTCTTCACCTGCTCTCTTGTCATAGCGGCACTGTAGCAATGTTGCGATTTAAACCCTGTCAAAATCTAGGAACCTGACAGCGCGTCACAAGGTCGCCTGGCGGCCCCGGAGGGGTACCGCGGAAATTCCCAGCGCTATCCGGCCAGGGACACATTTCTACGCCCAGCTTAGATCCTGCTTGCCCAATGGAAGCGAGCGGATCCGCTTGCCGGTGATCTTGAAGATTGCCTGTGCCATGGCGGGCGCAAGCTGCGGGCAGGCTTCCTCACCCACTCCGGAAATCCACTTGTTGTCGGTTTTCAGGAATTCGATGTTGATCTGCGGTGGATAATCCGCCATCCGGATGACCGGGTATTCATGGAAATTGCCCTGAACCGTGCGCCCATCCTTGATTGTGATTTCCTGCCACAACGCGTCGCTCAACGCCCAGGCGATCTGGCCTTCGATCTGCTTGCGCACCGAAAGCGGGTTGACGAACGAGAAGCCCTCGTCGAACACCACATCGACGCGCTCCAGCCGGACCTGACCGCTGCGGGTGACCGATGCCGTGACGACCTGGGCGCACAGCGATACGGCGGTCCTTCCGGGCACGGCCCGGCGGCGGTCATCGACGGCGATGCCGCGGGCCCAGCCCTCGGGCAGCGGCGTACCCCACCCCGACATCTTCGCCACCAGATCCAGCGCCTTGATCCAGTCGTCACGGTCGCGGAATTTGCTGTTCCGTGAAATCAGCTCGCGCCGATATTCATAGGGGTCCCGGCCGGCGGCGTGAGCGAGTTCATCGACGAAGCTCTCGAGGTAGAAGACATTGACCCCGCTGCCGGTCGAACGCCGGAAGCCAACCGGGACATGGCTGTTCTGGGTGTGCACGTCGTAATAGGTCGTGGGAACGAAGTACGGCAGCTCGTGCAGCCCGCGCACCGCCTGTTCAGCAACCCTGTTCTTGTAAGTGCCGGCGGGCGCCAGATTGCGATCGTAGCGATCGCCGTTGGTGCGCATTCTGATCGCGAGCGGCCAGCCCTCGGCATCGAGCGCTGCCTCGAATCGGCCGATCCCCATCGGGCGATATTTCTCGCCAAGCCGCATGTCCTCTTCGCGCGTCCAAAGCACCTTCACTGGCCTGCCTTGAAGCGTCTTGGCTATGGCCACCGCCTGGCGCACCTGATCGGAGCCGCCGCCGCCGCCATAACCGCCGCCCAGAAATGTCGTGTGGATGAACACTTTGTCGGGCGTGACGCCAGCCTCGTCGGCTGCGCGCAACAGGGCAAACTGTGGCGACTGATCGCCGGTCCACACATCGACGCGATCGTCGATGATCATCGCAGTCGCATTGCCGGGCTCCATCCGCGCATGAGCGAGATAAGGCACGGTATAGGTCGCTTCGACCACCTTGGCGGCCTTGCTGCTCGCGGCTGCGTAGCTCCCGCCCTCCTCCAGCACGATGGTGCCGCCCTGCTTCATGGTCTCGAAGTCGGCCTTGAACATTTCTTGGCTGTTGCGATTTCCGTTCCCGCCAAAATCCCATTCGATCGGCATCAGATCGAGCGCGGTCTTCGCGCGCCACCAGCTGTCAGCAACGACAGCGACCGCCTCATAGCGGTATTCCTGACCGCTGGTGCCGTAATTGGCGTCCTTTCGGGTGCCCCTGCCCTCGATCAGGGCAGCCGAGTGCACGCCCGGGCGGTCCTTGATCGCGTTGAAATCGTAGCTCTTGACCTTGCCATCGAAGACGGGACAGGCTCGGACGGCAGCGTAGAGCATGCCCGGCAGATCGACATCGATGCCGTAGACCGCCTTGCCGGTGACTTTGAGCGGCACGTCCCGGTTCTTTTGCTCGGTGCCGATGAGGGTGAACTGGTCGGGGCCCTTGATCTTGATTTTCGACGGGTCGGGCAGCGCCATCTGCGCGGCCCTGCCAGCAATCGCTCCATAGGTCGTTCGCCGTCCGGTCGGCTTATGCGTAATGACGCTGTCGTTGGCGATTAACTCCGAAACCGGCACCTTCCACATCGTTGCAGCAGCGAGGAGGAGACGCTCGCGCGCTTCAGCGCCGGCCATTTGCAGATAGTAGCGGCTCTCGCGCACCGACCCGCTCGAATTCGTATCCAGTCGGCGGTAGACCCCTTTGAAATTCACCGATGAAATCGGCTCGCCGCCGCCGTCGCGGATTCTCGGATTTCCCCCGCCAGGAACCTTCAATGTCCATTCGGGAGCCCGCTCCACCACATCACGTTGCGGCGACGCATATTCGGCCCGCACCTTGCTCCAGTCGCACGCAAGCTCTTCGGCGACCATCATCGGACAGGACGTGAGCACGCCCGTGCCCATCTCGGTCTGGGCGACGCGGATGGTCACGGTGTCGTCGGGTGCGATGGTGAGCCAGGCATTGATTTCGGGGACAGTTGCGTCGCGATACCAGGGCTCCCTCGCTATTGCCTCTGCCTGCGCGCTCGTCACCGGCAGGTGGAAACCGAGCACCATCGCGCCGCCGACCGCGGCCGTGGAGGTGAGGAAATCGCGGCGGCTGACGTCGCGTTGCGGAGCGGAGTGAATATTCGTCATGGCCTGTTTCTCCCTCGCTCAGGCTGCCAACTCGGCGGCGCGATGAATGGCCGCCCGAATGCGCGGATAGGTCCCACAGCGGCAGATGTTGGTCATCGCATTGTTAATATCGGTATCCGTCGGCTTCGGGTTTTCCTTGAGCAGGGACACCGCGGCCATGATCTGACCGGACTGGCAATATCCGCACTGGGGAACATCGTACTCAATCCACGCGAGCTGCACAGGATGAGTGGCATCAGTGGAAAGGCCCTCGATCGTGGTGATGCTCTTGCCGGCGATGGACGCAATCGGGTAGCTGCATGAGCGGACGGCTTTGCCGTCGATCAGCACGGTGCAGGCGCCGCACTGGGCAATGCCGCAGCCGTATTTCGTTCCGGTGAGCTTCAATGAGTCGCGAAGCACCCAAAGGAGAGGCGTGTCCGGCTCCACGTCCACCGTGTAGGCGCTGCCGTTGACGATCAGCGAATATGACATGCCGCTTCCTCCCATATCCGATTAGGTTTTATTGCCCGAGTATATCTCAGTCCGTAGGGTGGGCAAAGGCGCATTCACACGCACGACGCTCCCCACACGAAAGAAATGGGAGCGCCATGCCCACGCGCACGCATTCGCGTGGGCACGGCGCGCGATACGCGCGCCTTTGCCCACCCTACGACGATATAGCCGATCGTCGTACAAAGAGCAGCTGGATTGAATTTCAAGAATGCAATACTCTTCTCCTGTTGCACGCTCTCAGAAAAATCAGCAACGCATTTCTCAGGGAGATCAAAGATGTGCACGAGACTCATTGTGTCTTCTGTCCTCGCCATCACTATTGTCGGTTTCACTGCGCTCACAGCGAGCCACGCACAGGCGCCTTCACCGCTTGTTATCAGAGGAGCAACCATCATCGACGGCATCTCCGACGCGCCCCTCCACGATCGTGCGCTGCTGATTGAGGGGAATACCATACGAGACCTGCTTCCCGCCGACGCCGCCCCGCCGGCGGGAGCACAGGTCCTCGATTTGAGCGGAAAGTTCATCATTCCGGGCTTGTTCGATTCGCATGTGCATTGGCAAGACTGGATGGGCGAGCTCTATGTGAATCACGGTGTGACTTCCATCATGGCGCTGCTCAATGTGCCCAAGGCAGCGCGCGTAAGAAGCCAGCAAGCCGCCGATCTTCCGCGGCTTTTCCACAATGGCGGCCGACCGCCATTCACCGACGCCTCCGCAGAGGCCGACATCCGTCAAGCGGTGCGAACCTGGCTCCTGAACGAGCCCGATTTGGCGAATTTCCCTCAATACAACAACAGGATCGCACAGCCCTATGCAATCGCTGCCGACGAAGTCCACAAGGCAGGCATTCTCGTCTTCGGCCATACCGATAATGCGCCCGGTTCGCTGCGAGACGGAATGGACGTTCTCGAACATGTGTGGGGCTTCGGAGAGGCGCTCATGTCGCCGCAGGAGCTGCGCTTGTTCCAGGAAGGACAGTATGTGACCTGGGCGACATTCCTGAACGATCAAAATCGACTCAAGCAGATGATTTCGGATGCGGTGCGCCGAGGCGCCTATCTCAATCCGACGCTGAACTACGAATGGGGCGGCATGAATCGCCGCGCTCGCGAAGATGAGATTGAAGACTATCTCACGCTCAGCAATCCCGATCTCGCGTATTTTCCGAGGAATATCACCGACGGCATCCTCGCCAGGCATCGCCAGATCAAGAATTTCTCATCGCGTTATGAAAACACGCCATGGGTCAGCCGCCTGTCGGCGGAAGATCGTAAAGAGGTCGAGGCCGGGTACCAAAACGTGCTCGACTTCGTTGGTAGCTACCTCGCGGCCGGCGGCAAGATACAGGCCGGCACTGATACCGTGACTGGTGGAACCCCAGGACTGAGCCTGCATCAGGAAATGGGAATGCTGGTCCAGGCCGGCCTCACGCCGATGCAGGCGCTCAAAGCCGCGTCCTCATGGCCCGCCGAACTGCTGGAAGGCAAGAACGGAGCTCGCGGCCCGGCGAAAATCGGCTCGATCCGCCCCGGCAATTTTGCCGATCTCGTCGTGATCAGCGCAGACCCCCTGAGCGACATCGCAAATACGAAGAAAATCGAACGGGTGATGAAGAACGGACGCTGGATCGAGCTCGGCTACCATCCCGAATATACCACGGTTCTGCGGCCTCCAAATCCGCTCGCCGGCTCGACCTTGGCGCCCGTGATCAGCGCAATCGAGCCGAATCGCGTGCCTGAAGGCTCTTCGCCTAATCACATCGTGCTTCAAGGCAGCGGATTTACCACGACCTCGCTCGCGCGCATCGACGGAGTGTCGGTGAAGACGACATTCCGAAATCCCCGGCGGCTGGAATTCGATCTGCCGGCGAGCGCCGCCGCGCGCGCGGCGCCTGATCCTTACAGCCCGCCAGGACCTGCGCAGAACACGGGCATCATCGGCTATCGCTCCGTTGCGGTGCACGTCTTCAATCCGCCGCCGGAGGGTGGCACTTCGAATACGGTTTACGAACTGGTGACGCCGAAATAGGCCTCCGTTGGGGACGATAGCGGACTCATGCTGCCTCGTCTGCCGCCTTGAGCGTCGGTATGCGCTTGAGTTCGCCGGCGAGCCGCTTCTCCTCAGCATTGAGGTCGTAGGCGCGCTGCAGGTTGAGCCATAATGCGGCGCCATTGCCGCACAGCTTACCGAGGCGGAGCGCCATGTTCGGCGTCACGGGCGCACGCTCCTCAAGTATCGCGTGGAGCGTCTGCCGGGAGACTCCGAGAAGGGCCGCAATTTCCTTTTTTGGCCGCCGCAGTGCCGGCAGCACCACCTCGCGCAAAAGTTCGCCCGGGTGCATCGGAGCAAGTCCACTCAGCATCGGATTAGCGCTCATTAGTGATAATCCTCCAGATCGACGTCGATGGCGTCCTCACCCTCCCACCCGAAGGTGATCCGCCAATTGCCGCTCGCCCACACGGCATAACGGCCCCTGTCGCGGCCCTTGAGTGCGTGGAAGCGCAGACCAGGAAGATTCATTACTCCGCCCTTCGGTTGACGGCGACGACGCCGGAGCGTTCGAGCGGAGTAGCGCCGAGCTTGAGCAACAGTTCGGCGGTTTCGCGGTGAAACGTGCGCGCAGTCTGATAATAAGCGGCGCCCAGCCCTTTCGTGACAACCGCGTTGGCGATGCTCAGCGGCGTCTGGCCGAATTCGTCCATCGCATCGAGATTGGCGCCCTTGCCGGCGAGATATGCGACGACGTCGTTCAAGCCCTGATAGGCGGCCGCGTGCAGCGCCGTCCAGCCGAATTGGCCAGCCGCATTCACGTCGGAGCCGCGCTCGACAAGAAATTTCACGGTGCGGACCGCCGTTGCCCGCTCTTGGGCGGGTCTTGGGCGGGACACATCGGTGCCGCCCCCGGCCGCGAGAATGAGCGCGGTGGTCTTCTGCTCGGTTGGGATTAGCGGATCGGCCCCGCCGTCCGCCAGCGCCACGACAGCATCGTAATTGTTGATTTCCGCCGCAAGGACGAGCGGCGTCGCGCCCTGCATGGATACCCCGGAAATGAGAATTGTCGGCTTATCCTGAACCAGCCGAATGTTCGGATTGCCGCCGTGCGCGAGGAGCGCCCGCACGATCGCCACGGCGGCCTTATTCTGTGCCGCGCGATGCAGAGCCGTGAAGCCTTGCCCGTCGACGACGTTCGGATCGGCGCCATTGTCCAGCAGCAGGGTTGCGACTTCGGTGCGCGCCATGGCGCTCGCGATGAGCAGGGCGGTCAGTCCCGTCCTCGACATGACATCGTTCGGATTGCCGCCGGCACGGAGCAGCAGGCGGGCGGAATCCAAATCCCCCTGCTGCGCCGCGAACATCAGCGCCGTAAAGCCTCGTTTCGAACGGGCTCCCACGTCGGCGCCGCGCCGAATCAGTTCGTCGGCGACTGCGGAATGACGTTCCGATATGGCCCACATCAGGACGTATTGTCCGCCGTTTCCTTCCCGCGCGTTGGCATCGGCACCCCCCGAAAGGAGCGCCCGCACGGTGGCGAGATTGCCCCGGCGGGCGGACTGCATAAGCGGCGTTTCGCCGGAAAGGAGGTGCGCATTGGGATCGGCGCCGGCCGCGAGCAGCTTCTCGGTCATTGTCGAATCCGCGGAAGCGGCTGCGGCGTAAAGCGCCGTCGCGCCGTACTCGTTCGCGGCGTTTACGTCTGCGCCTGCGCGAAGGAGCAGATCGAGCACCTCTGCATCATTGCGGGACACCGCCCAGATCAGCGCGGCAGCGCTTTCAGCACTGGAAAGATCTCCCTTGGCCACGTCCGCCAAAAAAGACCGGACGGCTTCGCGGTCACCTTGTTTCACCGCGTCCATGAGCGACAGGTTTTTCGTGTATCCGGCAATCGCGTGGCCCGTAGAAAGCGGCACGGCCAGGAGCAACGCCAGAATCACTCTCTTGATATTCATCGCGGTTACCCGAATTGAAACGGAAAGCGCATCTACTCCGCCGTCCTGTCGGTTCGCTGAAGGACGACCTTGACGCCGGAGCGATCGAGCGGCGTCGCGCCGAGCTTGAGAAGAAGGTCGGCAGTGTCTTTCCGGAATATGCGCGGGATCTGCGGAACGTTGCCGCCGATTTCCTCGGTCATGATCGATAATGCAATGCTCAAGGGCGTCTGCCCGTAGCCGTCCTTGGCGTCGATCTTTGCACCTTTGCCGACCAGGTATTCGATCACGTCGTTCAGTCCCTGATAGGCGGCTGCGTGCAGCGGCGTAAAACCGTATTGGCCCATCCCGTTCACGTCGGCGCCGTGTTCCACGAGGAATTTCACCGTATGGATTGCCGTCTCGCGCTCTATGGGCGGCCGTGGCCGAACCACGTCGGTGCCGCCGCCGGCGGCGAGCATCAGCGGCGTCATCCCCTTTTCCGTCGGAATGAGCGGATCCGCCCCGCCCTCGACCAGAGCCTTGACGGCTTCGAGATTATTGAGGTTAGCCGCCAGTGCGAGCGGGGTGGCGCCTTGCAGCGAGACGCCGTTTACCGTCACCGTGGGCTTTTGCTGATGCAGGCGCATATTCGGATTTGCGCCATGCGCAAGCAGCGCCCGCACGATCGCGACCGAGTTCCTGTCTCGGGCGGCACGGTGCAAGGAAGTAAACCCGTTCGCGTCCACAGCATTGGGGTCGGCGCCCGTGTCGAGCAGCAGGTTTGCGACTTCCGTGCGCCCCATCGCGCTCGCGATCAGCACCGCAGTGAGGCCTGTTCTCGGCATCACCTCGTTCGCTTTGGCGCCGGCGGCGAGGAGAATGCGCGCAGACTCCGCATCGCCCTGCTGGGCGGCAAACATCAATGCCGTGAATCCCCTTTTCGAGTGGGCAGCCACATCGGCCCCGGCGCGCACCAGGTCCTGCGCAACCGCCGAGTGGCGTTCCGATATCGCCCACATCAGGGCGTTCTGGCCGCCGTTTGTTTCCTGCGCATTGGGATTGGCGCCGCCCGCAAGCAGCGCCTGCACGGTTGCAAGATTACCGCGGCGCGCCGCCTGCATGAGCGGCGTTTCGCCGGATAATAAATGCCCGTTGGGATTGGCGCCGGCCGCAAGAAGTTTCGCGGCCACGGCCGAGTCGGGGCTCGCTGCGGCGGCATAAAGCGCGGTCGCACCATATTCGTTCGCACCGTTCACGTTTGCGCCCGCCCCCAGGAGGGCATCAACCATTTCCGGCTCATTGGCGGATGCAGCCGAGATCAGCGCAGCGTCTGCAGAAGCGACATCCTCCTTGGCGCCGCTCTGCAGCAACGACCGCACCGCGTCGACGTCGCCGCGCTTGACCGCATCGAGCAGCGCCCAATTGCCAGCATCGGCGGCAAAAGCCGCGCCCGCCGACAAAGGCAGGCTCAGCAATGCTGCCCGAATGATCGCTCCGATGCTCATTTCATTCCCCAATTTATTCGCAACAACCGTAGGGTGGGCAAAATCGCGCCGCGGTGATGCTCAGCGCACAACAACTTCTGCGCGCGATTTTGCCCACGCGGTCACCCGCGCGAAATACGACCGCGTGGGCAACGGCGCGCGAGGCCGTGCGCCGTAACCACACTTTTGCCGAGCCCGTTGCCCACCCTACAGCCGCGCCATGCACACGCCTGGCGCGTCTCAAGCCGAGCTCGACGGCAGCTGCAGCCGCCCGGTGCTGTCGCCGAGCTTCTCGACGTGCGGAACATTCGCCTTATCCAGCATCGTAAGCAGAAGATTGGCCATCGGCGTGCCGCGCGGAAAGCGCACATGGCGCCCGCCCTTGATGCCGGCGACGCCGCCGGCAAACAATGCGAGCGGCAGGTCGGTATAGAGGTGCAGATTGCCGTCGCTGAGCGCGCTCCCATACAAGATCATCGAGTGATCGAGCAGCGACCCGTCGCCATCCGGCGTAGAGCGCAGCTTGTCGAGATAGTAGGCCAGCATCTTCGTATGGAAGATGTTGATGCGGATCACCTTCGCGATCTTCTCCTGGTCGCCCTGGTGGTGTGTGACCGAGTGGTGAGCGTCGCCGAACCCGACTTCCGGATAGGCGCGACCGCTCATCTCGTGCCCGA
Source organism: Xanthobacteraceae bacterium (assembly GCA_036557705.1). Classification (GTDB taxonomy): domain Bacteria; phylum Pseudomonadota; class Alphaproteobacteria; order Rhizobiales; family Xanthobacteraceae; genus VAZQ01. The sequence goes on along the minus strand of DATBHB010000021.1, from coordinate 23,529 downwards.
TCTGGAATGTGCACACGCGCGTCATGTCGGTCTGCCAGGCGAGCGCTATGAGATCGGTCATCAGCTTGTAGTATTCCGAGAACACCGACGGCACTCCGGCCGGCCCCGCAATCTGCGGCACCTCCTGATCGCCTTGCGCCTCCGCGAGCCCGATGCGCCGCTCGACGTCGCGCACCGCGTCGAGATACTGGTCGATCTTCCCGCGATCCGCTCCGCCAAGCTTGCCGCGCAAGCGCCGCACATCCGCCAGCACCGAATCGAGAATGCTGCGCTCCTCCTGGCGCAGCGCCAGGCGCACTTGCGGATCGGTCGAGCCGGAATCGCCGAAAAGACGCTCGAAGATGGCGCGCGGCCGGTTCTCCATGGGAAGCGGCGTCGTGTCATTGCGCCACGAGATCGTGTTGTAATAGGCGCAGCCATAGGCGGACTCGCAGGCGCCCACCACTTCGGCAGATTCGAGCCCGACCTCGAGCGAAGCAAGCTGCGTGTATTTCCCGAATTCCCGCGCCGCCACCTGATCGACGGAGATGCCGGCGCGCAAATCGGCGCCGGAGGTCATCTTGCAATGGGAGCCGGTGAGCCAGGCTGTGCAGGCTCGCGGATGGTCGCCGCCGATTTCGAAACCGAGCGCCGCCGATTGCCGTTGATCGAGCCCGCTGAGCACCAGCATCCGGTCACGGAAATCCGCGAGCGGTTCGAGGATAGGGGTGAGCGCAAACTCGGCGCCCTCGGCTGCCGGGGTCCATTTATCCATCATGATCCCGTTGGGGACCTCGATGAAAGCGAGCCGGATTGGCCGCGCCGTCGGCGCCGCGAGCGCCGGGGTCATGGCGTCGATCGTGGGGAGCGCAAGCGCCGCACCCGCACCGCGCAGGAAGGTCCGGCGGGGAATCGATTTCCTAGAGATCAGCATTGCTCACTCTCCTCATCTGGAACGGCGCGCTCTTGACGATGCCGAGGATGATCGACGACCAGCGCTTGTTCTCGGCGGCGGCTTCGCGCGTGATTCGGCGAATGACCGGGCGGTCGTATTCTTCGACGCCGCGGCCGAGTGCATAGGTCAGCAGCCGCTCGGTGAAATTTTCAACGAACAGGTCCTGTTTGCTTATGAGCACTTCGCGCAGGCCCTTGGCCCCATCGAACTCCGTGCCGTCGGGCAGCACGCCGGACGCGTCGATCGCCCCCGCGCCGGGAGCGGCGGAGTCGCGCCAGCGGCCGAGCCCATCGAAATTCTCCAGCGCGAATCCGAGCGGGTCCATCATTTTATGGCACACCGCACAGGAGGGATTGGCCCGATGCTGCTCCATGCGCTCGCGCATGGTCATCGCCTTTGTGCTCGCATCCTCTTTCAATGAGGGCACATTCGGCGGCGGTGGCGGCGGAGGCATCCCCAGCAGCTGTTCAAGGACCCACTTTCCACGGATCGTCGGCGCAGTCCGGTTCGGATAGGAGGTCACCGTGAGAATGCTCGCCTGTCCGAGCAGACCCTGCCGGTTAGGATCGGTCACCGGGACACGGCGAAACTCGCTGCCGTAGATTCCTTCGATGCCGTAGTGCTGGGCGAGCCTTTGATTGACGAACGTGTAATCGGTGCTCAGCAAATCGGCGACGCTGCGATCCTCGCGCAGCGTGCTTTCGACCAGCAGCTCGGTCTCCTGCTCCAATGCCTGGCGCAAATTCTCATCGAAATTGGGAAACGCCGCCGGATCCGGCTGTATCCGCTCTATGTTGCGCAGGAACAGCCATTGGCCGGCGAAATTCGTCACCAGCGCCTTCGAGCGCGGATCGGCAAGCATCCGCCGCACTTCGCGCGCCAGCACAGAAGCGTTGCTCAGCTCCCCACGCTCGGCAACCGCGAGCAGCTCGTCATCGGGCATGCTGCTCCACAGGAAGAACGACAGCCGCGATGCAAGCTCGACATCGCTGACCCGGTGAGCGCTCCCGGGCGCCGCATCCGGCGGATCGAACTCCATCCGGAAGATGAATTCGGGCGATACCAGAATCTTCTGCAGAACCAACCGAATTCCGCCCTCGAAACCGTTGTTCTCTGCGCCCTGCCGGTAGAGCGCAAGGAGCGGCGGGAGATCTTCGCCGGTCAACGGCCGCCGATACGCGTGCCGCGCCAGGTTGGCGATGATCTTTTCGGCGCAGGCTGCCTCCTCGGCGCGCGCCGCGGGATGGCAGAGGAAGATTTTGTCGCGGCTTGGTGTTGCCCCCGGCCCCTCCACGTTGAACGGGCCGGCCACCGAAATGCTGCCTACACCCTCGAAAAAGGCAAATTCGCGAGTTCTGGCCAGGATGCCTTCCGGGACTACCGTGTCTTTGACAAACGTGGCCACGAGTGTCCGCGTGCCTGCCTTCACCGGCACGCGGATTTTAAGATGCGCGTCGGGATCTCTGCCGTCGCCGTGCACCAGCTGCCCAGCGCGGGGATCCGCCGGGATGGTAAACAGTTCGAGTCTTTGTCCGTCGAGCCGCAGGTCGAGCTTGCGCTCGCGATTGAGCCCCAGATACTCGTCATAACGGCCGGTTTGCAGGCCGACAGATATCTCGTATTCGCCGTCCACCGGAAAGAGATGATGGACCGCGCTGCCGCCGCGCGAGCCGAGCGGCATTTCCTCGCTCATCCGATCGGTCTGGATCAAGCCGTGAGGAATCACATAGGTCTGATAGGAGGTCGACAGAGTCGTATCGCCGACCGCGAGCCGGCTGATCTTGCTTGCCGCGGAAAGATAGCGCTCCAGCAGCAACGGCGATACGTTGAGCACGTCGCCGATATTGTCGAATCCGTAACCGATGTCGTCGGCCGGCAGCAGATCCGAGACGTCGATATCGAGCGCCAGCAGATCGCGGATCACATTGGCATATTCGGTCCGGTTGAGGCGATGAAGCGCCGGCCGGCCGGGATTGGGCTTGATCAGCGAGACGCGATCGCGCTCGGTCTCGATATATCGAACCATCGCCTCGTAGGTGGCCTCGCCGGGACGCGGCAACCCGGCGGGCGGCATTTCGCGGTTGCGGAGCTTGCGTAAAAGCTTCTCCCAGCTTGCGCCATTGACATCGAGATTGGCGATGTCGAGGGCCTGGAGGTTCAATCCCGCCGGGGCCTTCGGGCCAATGTGGCATTCAACGCAATAGAGCTTCCAGGCCTGCCAGAGCGCGTATTGACCAGATAAGGACGGATGGGCGGCGGCAGCCGACGCGGAGGCCGAATTTTGCCGTGGCGGCGTCGCCGCAGTGAGCAGTGTGGCAGCGCAGAGTAGAATCGCGCCACTTGCGGCCAGCCCTATTGCGGCCAGGCTCCGGATTCGGATCATTTATCGCTCCCGACAAGCGCAAAAAGTTCGACAAAGCAATTCACATACTAAAGACAGGGTACGCTGACGGGTCTGTGGTTGCAAGATGACGGATAATACGCAGGGGGTCAGGCGGAACTGAGATAATGGTTATTTATGGTCCAGCGCGCAGTGCTTATGCGAGATTATTTCGCGCGAGTTCACTGCTCGGCAAAGACGGTCTTGCATGAGGGCCCCTGGCCGCCCGAACGCTTCGTCGATCTCCGCTACCTCGCGTCCGCGAGAGTGCAATAAATGAAGGAGCCGGGGGAGCGACCCCCGGCTCCTCGGCCTAACAGTGGGCTGGCTATTCGACCGCACATTCGGGGAGCGACCCCGTGCATCGAAACATCGTCCAAACCCGAAGGTTAGGCCAATCGAGCCCAGCACCTGTTCACACAGTTTAGCACGACCCCGATGCACTGCGCCATCCCCGCCCAGCCGACGCTGGAGGCCCCGCACCAATGATGCCTACACGGGCCTGTGCCGCAGCCTTACCTCCCCGTGAAGGGCCCTGAACGGGCATAGGCGGCCGACTGCCGCCATTGGCGACAAAAATGCCGGTGCGGGGCATCGGCTATGGCAAAGCGCCGGGCGGGGTCGCAAAGGATGCCGGCGCGGCGCGGCGCGGCTGGATGCTTGGACATTTTTACCGAAATGAGAAGCGAAATCGTAGGAGCTGCTCGGCACAATCGCCCAGCGGATCGGGAATGAGGATGAGTGGGGTCTTAAGATGAGCAACTTGATTCGCTTTCTTCTGATAGATTGCAGCATGGCGATCTGTGTAACGCTCGATCTCCTCTGGACGATCAGAACGGGTCGGGCGCGTACTTGGGCCGGAGCTGCCAGACGCGAGCACGAGTCCGACCGGTATTGGCGCCACGTTTATGAGAACTACGCGATGCTGGCGCTGTTTGGCGCGGCGTTTGTCGGCGCCATGCTGTTCGCGCAATCGCTCCTGTCATAGCGCGCGCTGAAATCCGGCGTGCGCACCTGATACGAAAACGTCTGTCGTCCCGACCGAGCGCCGCCTTAGGCGCGAGAGCCGGGACCCACGCTGGCAACGAGCCCTTGCGGATCGAGTGGGTCCCGGCTCGCCTGGCCCGGACGACAGCATCTGGTTTCATTTGGAGCGCCCGGCCAGCGGCAACCAGCCAGCGGCAACAATGACGCAGCGCTTGCACCACTCGTGCGCGCCGACGTACATTCCAAAATCCGACAAAGTCGCACGGCATGGGACCTGACGGTCCGCAGCATCCACCTTCAGCCGGAGAGTCGACCCCGCGGGGGCTCGGTTTGATTAAACGAGGTTGCCATGCGATATCTGCTTTGCATTTCACTTGCACTGGCCCTGCTCGCCGGGTCGGACTTGACCATGTTGGCGGCAATGGGCTCTGCGGCCGCTGCGGAAAATCCGCCGAATGACGATCGGTGCACCGAGCAAGGAAAGCCGTTTTCAATCGACAGTCGTATCGATGCCTGTACCGCCATGATCGACTCGGGCCAGTACAAGGGCAAGGACTTGGCTTGGATCCTCGTCAACCGCGGCAACGCCTGGAACGCCAAGCACGATCTCGACCGCGCCATCTCTGATTACAGCGAGGCAATCAGGGCCGATCCGAAAAGCAGCTCCGCCTACAACAACCGGGGCAGCGCATACAATCTCAAGCGCGACTACGATCGCGCCATCTCCGATTACACCGAAGCGATAAGCCTCGCTCCCGACTTTGCAATCGCTTACAACGGGCGTTGCCTGGCGCATAACAACAAGGGCGAAGCTGATCTGGCGTTGCCGGATTGTAATCAGGCGATAGCGCTCGAGCCGAAGGATGTGCTCGCCTACAACAACCGCGGCAACGCCTGGAGGGCCAAGAATGAACTCGATCGCGCCATTGCGGATTACAGCGAGGCGATCAGAATCGAACCGAAATATGTGACGGCCTATAACAATCGGGGGGATGCGTATGGAATGAAGATGGATTACGAGCACGCGATCGCCGATTTCAGCGAGTCGATCCGGCTTGATCCCGGTAATGCCGAGGTGTTCAACGCACGCTGCTGGACTCGGGCGATTGCGGGCCGCGAATTGCAGCAGGCTCTGGCCGACTGCGGCGAATCCCTGCGCCTGCGGCCCAACGAGGCCAACACCCACGACAGCCTCGCGTTCACCCATCTCAAACTGGGCGATCTCGATCGTGCGCTCGCCGAATACAATACCGCGCTTGGGTTGAATTCCAGGCTTCCTGGTTCGCTATACGGCCGCGGCATCGTCGAACTGAGGAAGGGCGATGCCACTGCCGCGGAGATGGATATTCAAGCCGCAAAGGCAATCCAGGCCGGCATCGCCGATGAGTTCGCAAAATACGGCATCGCTCCTTAGCCGGCCACAAGGCATTAACGGTTTTCTGGCATGGTGAGGCCGATCCAACGAGGCCCCCATGAAGAAAACGTTGGTTTTCCTGCTGGCGTCGATAAGCTTGGCGCAGGCTCAGACCGCGCCGAGAATTGACAGAACGGAGCAGACCTGCTCGGACAAGCCGACCGGAGAACACGTTTGCGTAACCGAAACGTTTGAGAAGAAATCCCCGCTTCCGCCGCGCGCTCTCACAAAGGAAGATGTGGCAAAGATGGCTGCCCGCGACGCCGCTTGGATGGCCTATTGCCGTCCGCGACTGCGGCTGAAGGAGCCGAATGGATACGGGGTCAGCTATTACGAATATGCGTCGGGCACGAAGGATTGCGAGTTTGGTTGGTACCCGGCCGAAGCCGACGCGAAAGCGAACGTTGCCGCGGTCGAAACCCGTCCCTAGTGCATTTTCAATTAAATCGAATAGGCTGCGATGTGTTCAGCCGTCATCCTGAGGCGCGAGCATGCAGCCACTTGGTTGCATGCGAGCCTCGAAGGATGACGGTTGTTGCACGTTATTTCATCAGGTTTGGCGATAGCTCGGCCGTCGCCCTTCGAGGCTTGCCCGGCCGAAGAGGCCGGTCAAGCACCTCAGGGTGACGGTTTGGATGACGTCAGCGAGCTGATTCGACGCGACGCTCGCCGTTGACGACCCGGTAGACGGTGCTCGCCCCGCCGAGGCTCCTGAAAACCGTGATGGTGGGGCCCAACGGGCCCTTTGGCTCGGTTCCCTCGTCACTCTCGTCGACAGCCACGGTCCCGGTCGAATCGGCAACGCTGCGCAGGGCAAGCGACAGCGTACCCTGCTGCCGGGCAAGCGCCAGCTTGGCGGCTTGATAAGGAAGAAGCTCAAGCGTTGCCGTTCTGCCGACCACAACCCGCGACCCGGCCTTCTCCTCGACTGTCTGATCGATGGCGAGCACTTGCACATTCGAGAGGATGATGCCGCTGCGGAAGGTTTCGAGTCCGCCGTTGTCCTTTTCCGCCGCTCTATCGCGGCGCGTCAATATCACGTCCACATGATCGTGGGGCAGGATGAACCCGCCCGCGCCGGTCTCCGGCGATATTTCCACCGAGATGGCACGATGGCCGGAGGGCAACATCAGCGCCATGTAGCCAGAACCGGTGGAGTCAATCAGCTTGAACTCCCGGATCGGCTCGCCAGCGGCAAACGGCGCCCGGGCGATCCAGCCGACCAATTTATTCATCGCATCCGGGCGCTCGCCCTTGCGGATGAACGACCCGGCCGCGGCGGCTGGCCAAGCTTCCCAGCGCATGTCCTGCTCGGAAAGTCGGCTGCCCACATGGATATCGCCGTTGGCAACCAAGACCTCGGCCAGTGCAATCTGCGGCGCGGGCTCCGGCGCAGCTGGTGCTGGCGCTGCCGGCGGCGGCGTTTGCCGACCGGCAAGCCAGGCGGCGACACCGCCGGCGCCGAGCGCGAGAACAAGCACGAAAATCCGTGCGGGCTTCATACGGTGTCCCCTTTTGTACGCTGATTTCAGCAGCGAAACATCAAGGGGCAGTTAACGGACTGCGGACTGCCTATGGCAAAGCGAAGACGACAATGGAGTTGTGGCCGCGCACTGCTGGCGGCATTTTCGTTCTCGTCAGCCCCAGCGGCCCTGCTGTAGCCGACTGAGCCTCACCGGTGAAGACCATGATGTATTGCTTGCCATCGACCGCGTAGCTGATCGTGCTGGTCACGACCATGCCGGCGACGATTGCCTGCCACAGAATTCTGCCGTCGTCGGCATCGAAGGCGCGCAGCCGTCGGTTCTGGTCCCCCCAGAACACGAGATCGCCCGCCGTCGCCAGCGCCGAGCCGACGCTCGCCTGTGGCTGCGAGTAGAGCACCTTCATCTCCCCGGTCGCAACGTCGATCTTGGCGAGGTTCATGTATTTATTCGGGTCGATCCCCGGGTGCATGACGCCTTTCTTCTGCGCCCAGTCCTGCTTGTTCCTGCTTTCGTAATTCTGGATGCCGATCGATTCGCACTGGTCCTGGTAGGGAACGTAGAGGGCGTTCTTGCCGGGATGATAGGAAATCGACCACAAGCTCTTGGTATTGAAGTAGCAAATGATCTTGCTGTCCCCATTGCGTTTTAGGACTTTGTCGTAATTGATCTGGGTTTTTCCGGTTTTGGGATCGACGCCGTTCATGTTCAAATTGGGATCGTCATAGGGAAACGGCATCGCCCACAGAAAATCCCCGCTTTCCCGATCGACCGCGAACAAATCGCCGCCTTCCGACACGGTCAGTACCACGTCATGCTCTGAGCCAGGCGCGAAGGTCGAGCTGATCCACTTTACGAATTTCGGATCGGGACTCACGCGAGTATGCACGAGCACCCGCTCGTGATTGTGATCCGTATCCCAATCGTCGCCAGGCAGTTCCTGGTAGTACCACACGAGCTTGCCGGTCCCGACGTCGAGTGCAACGGTAGAATTGCTGTAGAGGTTGGCTGGAGCCGTAACCGAAACAGCATCGGGGCGGCCGTGGCGGGTGAGCCGCGTATAAGGGTCCGGATTGGCCACTCCCCAGTAGAGCACCTTCCGCTTGGGATCATAGGAGCCCGGAAGTCCCCACGGACCGGCGATACGATCGTTCACCGGCATGTCGGCCCAGGTGTCGCCTCCGGGCTCGCCCGGCGCTGCCGTGGTGAAGAACTTCCAGAGTTCCCTGCCGGTCCTGGCGTCATGCGCTGCGATAAAGCAGTTGTCGCGCGTCAGCGGCTCGCTCCCCATGGCCAGACAAGTGCGGTTCGAGATGACCTTCCCGTCGGCGACGATCAGACCGCCCGCGGTCTGGCCGCCATGATCAACCTTGGTTTCCCATCGGACCTTGCCGGTCCTTGCATCGAGCGCCACAAGAACGCCGTCGGGCGCCGCGAAATAGATCATGTCCTCGAATATCGCGATGCTCTTGTTGCGGGCGGCCGCCGGCCGTACGCTGCTCGGATAGTCGCGCTTGTATTCCCAGACCTGGTCGCCGGTGGTGGCATCGACGGCCATTACGCCGGCGCCGGGCACGTAGAGATACATGACTCCGCGATAGACGATCGGGGTCGATTCCTGCGTGCCGTTCGGCAGACCGCGCGACCAGGCCACGCGCAACTGGCGCACATTGCTCTTATTGATCTCTTTGAGCGGGCTGAAGTGCTGCGCATCGTAGGTCCGGCTCATCATGAGCCAATCGGAGGGGTCGGGATTTTCCAGCATTTGCTGCGTGACTGGAGCAAACGTCTGCGCCGAGCCGGATGGGGCCCAGGCTGCGGCAGCCAATAAAGCAGCTATTGTACAAAATGATCGGTGTTTCATCTTCTGCTCCCTTGAGACTCGGAGTGACGCGCGGCATCTCGGAACGAGTCGCGACTTCACGTCCTGAAGAATTGGACGAAATGCTCATAGATCTGATCGGGCGCTTCCTCCTGCATGTGATGGCCGGTCGGCAGCGATGGCGTATCGACGATGTTGCTCGCGAAGCTCGGCCACATCTTTGCGGTTTGCGGGCTTGCCGGCGCCCCGCGCGTCGCCCAGATCAGCAGCAGCGGCATTGCGATCTTGCGGTCCTTGTCGGCCGAATCCATCGCGAAATCGATGGTCGCGCCGGCCCGGTAATCGCGGCACGAGCCGGTGATCGTCTTCTTCGTGAAGCAGCGGACATATTCATCGAACACCGCCTTCGGCAGCATGTCGCCGCCGCGGACCCGCAAGAACCATTCCGCCGGCACGGCGCTCATCAGAGTTTCGGGGAACGGCTCCGGCTGCGCCATGAACAACCAATGCCAATCCCTTACCGCCCAGTTCTTGTCGGCGTGGGTCCACTCGTAATACGACGGCACGCTGTCGAGAAGGCATAGCTTCATGACCCGCTCCGGATGATCGAGGCACAGGCGATGGCTCGTGCGCGCGCCGCGGTCATTGCCGGCGAGGAAGAAACGCTGGTGACCGAGATTTTCCATGACCTCGACCATGTCCTGCGCCATCGCGCGAAAGCTGTAATTGATGTGGTTGGGGCCGGGTTCAGGGAGCGAACTGTCGCCGTAGCCGCGCAGATCGGGAAGCACCACGTGATAATGCTGCGCCAGCCGCGCAGCGACGCCATGCCAGGTCACGTGGTTGCGCGGGTTGCCATGCAGGAGCAGGAGCGGCGGTCCCGACCCGCCGTGACGCACGCGAATGACGGCATCTTTCGTGCGCAAGTCGAGATGCCTGAAGCCCGGAAAGAACGCAGCGACTTGCGGGCTACCCCAGCGCGCCGGATCGCGAACATAATCTTCACTCGTCGCTTCCGCCATGACTGCGCTCTGTTGTGCTGCGGCCGGCGTGACGACGTTCGCCGTTGCGGCGCCCGCAGCCAACGCTCCAAAACCGCGGCGGGTAACCCCTTCATTGGCTTCGGTCATGAATGTGCTCCCTTCGCATCCGTGTCGCTTTCGCAGCGTAGTATAACTTGCGGCGGCACGGCAAAAGCCGGAACTCAGCGCCCAACCCGACGCCATCCTGTGGTACAATGTGCGGGCTCAGAGCGGTGCCCGTCATCCTCGGGCGCGAGCGCGCGCCCTCGTCCTGAGGAGGCGCGCTCCTTTAGCGCGCCGTCTCGAAGGACACGCGCGCGAGCCTCGAAGGATGACGATGGTCCACACCCGGTCACCGAAATGCGTCACCGAACCAAGGACCGGCGTTGAAGGCAACCAGGGAGGATTACTCATGCTCTACCGAAGCGCAATGGCTGCGTTTGCGTTGGCGGCGGCACTTGCGATTTGCGCTACCGGTGCCAAGGCCTTCGACGACGCGAGCTACCCGGACTGGTCCGGTTCCTGGCTCACAGTCAACGGCCCTGCGCGCGGCAGCTTCGATCCGTCGAAACCGAAAGGCCTCGGCCAGCGGGCCCCGCTGAAGCCGGAATTCCAGAAGATCCTGGAGGCCAGCGTTGCGGATATTGCGGCCGGCGGCCAGGGCAATGATCCCGGCTATCACTGCGGTTCGCACGGCATGCCGCGAGTGATGCTCGCCCTGGAGCCGATCTTCTTCGTCGTCCTGCCGCAGACGACCTATGTGATTCTCGAACGGCTAAGCCAGGTCCGGCGCATCTTCACCGATGGGCGTGCCTGGCCGGGGCGGCTGCCGGGAACTTCCGTCGGCTATTCGATCGGCAAATGGATCGATACTGACGGCGACGCCCGCTATGACACGCTGGAAGTCGAGACCCGTGGCATCAACGGCATTCGCGTGTTCGATGGAAACGGCGCGCCGCTCCACCCGGACAACTCGACCATCGTCAAGGAACGCATCAGCCTCGACAAGGCCGATCCCGGCCACTTGCGCAACGAGATCACCGCGATGGACGATGCCCTTACGCGCCCCTGGACCGTCACACGGACCTATCGGCGCCTCCCGGCGGCGTGGGACGAGTACGTCTGCACGGCAGGTAATGAGCATCTCGCGATCGGTCATAACGATTACATGCTGAGTGCGGACGGCTTGCTGATGCCCGCCAAGAAGGGCCAGAAGCCGCCGGATCTGCGATATTTCGATGCGCCGTAACCGCCGGAGGTATTGATGGATGCGACAAAATTATTTCTTCTTCTTCCAGAGATCGGTGCCTTGACTCAGCGCGCGTTCGATCATGCGATCGTAATCCTCGGATAACAAGAGGCGCTGTACTACAAGCGCCGCTGCGGCGTCCCGCACTGCGCGAACGTAGTCGCCCTCATTTGGGTAGCGCTCTTCGATTGACGGCCTCGGATCACCAGCGGCCAAACGCTCCTGCTTGGTGTTGGCGAACGGGATGAATTGGCCGACCTGGACCGAGTCGCAGCGATCGGGTTGCGCGCCACCGAACTCCTGCTTCAATAGACTCCAGCCAGTAAAGGTCCCCAAAGGGGCTTGGAGATAAGGCAGCCGAATCCCGCCGATGTCGTTACCATCGCTGTCGACCTGGGGTACCAACGTTACATAGTGCTTCCCGGTTGGCTTGGGCGGCACTTGCGAGAAGTCGAGGACAATATTGACGTTCATGGCGGCCGGATTGAATTGAACGGGAGGCAGCTTCGGCCAACCGGCATAGGCGGTTGCCGGTATTCTGGGGAAGCGAACAGCATCGGGCGGCACCAATGTTCCCTTGCGTGCCAGCGGCACGACACTCTCCGGCGGGGCAATGCCGAAGCTTACCCACTCATCGAGGGCAACGGCGAGCGCGCGAAAGACCGGTCCGTTGTAGAGCGGGTTCGACAACTGCTGACAGTTAGGCATGACTTTCGGCAAGTCATCGAAGAGGGTATTGTGCTGGATGCTGGAAATGAAATAGATGCGCGTATTCGGTGCAAGATCCTGGATCGACAGGTCCTTTCCGAGCCCGTCGGTGTGGTGCAGCGAATTCGATTTGTTCCAATATTCGCTCTCGCCGTCGATGTTGAAAAATTTCGGACAGGTATTGCTGGCGAGGCAGGATTGCAGGACGCCGCTGGTTTCGCCGGTTATCGGATCATAGGTCACCGGCAGCGTATGCGGCAATTCAGGTTCGTGAGAAAACCGGCGTGAATGCTGCTGCGCGCTCACCGTCGGCTGCGCGAACCGGTAATTCAGCCAGAGATTGCCGCCGGAGCCGGTAGCGTAGGGCATCATGCCGTCGATGACGATACGTCCCTGCTCGTCCTCGTTGAATCCCAGCCGTAGGAAATCGCGCTGCACACGGCCGCCTTGTGAGCGTCCCCACGAATAGATCGCGGCCAGGTTGCGAGGCACGGCGCGACCAAAGGTCGTCCGTTGATCGTCAGCGATCGCGAGCGGGTTGTCGTTTCCCTCATCGTCCTTGCCCGCGTATTTGAGGAAGGACAGGAAGTCGCGCGTGGCGGCGTGGCCAATTCCCATGACTTCAGGATCTTTCGCCTCATAAACAAATTCATAAATCCACTCGACACGCGCCGGTCCGGGATAACTGATCTCGCGTGGGCCGATCCAAGTCCAGCCTGAAACGGGAATCCTGCGGTCGCTCTCATGCTGGCGCATCGTCAGCACGCCATTATCTGGCGTCATTCGGCTTGCCGCATACGGCAGCGCCATCTTTGTCTTGCCCGGGTTGCTAGGTTCGGATTCTGCGACCACCATTCCGGTGATTAAGCCACCGTCGGCGCGCGTGGCGATTGGCAGGTCGATATTCATCATGTTCGGCCTTCTCGGTGCATCACCGTCCCAGCCGTTCCAGACGATCGTGTAGCCTTGTCGCATCAAAAACCCGTTGCCGAAATGCTCTGACTTCGTCGGGTCGTTCGATGGCGCTCCGTCGTTGAGCCACTGTAGGATGTACTTGTTTCCGCGATTGCCGAAATCATAGAACACTTTGCGGTTGCCGTTGGCGAGGTTCTGCGGTCGGAGAATAGTAAAGGTCGATGAATAGTGCACCTTGCCGTTGGTTCTGGGCGCAAGCTCGATGTCGGCGATGACGGCATTCCGGCGGTCACCAGGATCGATCTCACCCTCGTAGGTTCCGGAAATCTCGAGGTACGGCCCGGTGGCGCCGAAGACCATTGCATCAACCAGAGCGGGCGGATTGGCATGGATCTTGGTTAGCCGCGCCTCGACAATGCCCGTATTGCCGACCACCGCGAGCAACAGAAGCCCCGAGCCGAGGGACCACGACTCATGGATGCGCCATCCTGGGGTCCTCATGAGGTTTCCTCCCGTTTCGTCCAGCCGCTGGGCAACTCGCGTGCCACGAGCGCCACCTCTGTCCTACCGAACTGCGCAGTATTTGATATTGCTGGTCGCGGCCCGAATCACCTCCGGACCGCGCCGACGCGAATTCCCTCAATGCACGTTCCGCTGCGCCGCCGCGGCGCCGTCCACGGCCTTATCGAGCCAGTCGGCGATGACCTGCGCCACTTGATCGCTGTTCTTCTCCAGCATCATCATGTGACCATTACCGTGAATGCCAAGGTCGGCGAGCTTGATGAAGATTACGCCAACGCCGGCCTGCTGAAGATACTCGACATTGCAGTGATTATAGCCCGCGTAGAACGAGGCTTCGGCCTCCAGGACCATGATCGGCCGCTCTCCGACAGCGATGAGTTTGCGGGCCGGTTCCTTTTGCCGCCAACAACGCGCGAGATCGCGACGTTCAGGCCTTTCCTGCTGCACGAACGACAGCGGCGACTGCGGCGTCACTGCCGGCTCATAGGCGAGCGGAATGCTGGTCAGGCCGTAAGGCTTCACGCGGGGGTTATCGCGGTAATAGTCGTCTTCGGTCTGTTTGATGGCCTTGTCCCAGCCGACATCGAACCTCTGGGCGCTGTGAACGACAACGTCGTGTACCGGCGGACCGGCAGGCTCCGCTGCAACGATGGCTTTGACCAGGGCCGGCCGGGCCTGCGCCAACGGCCAAGCATAGGCGCCGGATTGTGAATGTACCAGAATTATCGAAGCTCCAATCCTGTCGAGCAAAGCGGCAAGCGCATCGACGTTCATCTGCGTCTGCAAATCCCGGTTTTCCATTCCCTGGGCTTCGGAAGATGCATACTGGTCAAAGGTGGGATCGCCCGGTTCGCCCTTGCCGGGCCACTGCGTGTGCAGTGCTGCCTGCGGCCAGAGTTTGTAACGTTCCTGGGAAGTGAATTTCTGCATGACGTAATCGCGCGGTTGCCCGCTGGTGACGCCATAGACATCAGGGACGAAGGCCGATCGCCCGCGCGCAACCTGATCTACGACGTAAACGCCGTATCCCAGGCGCGCAAAATATTGCGCCCATCCTGGACGACCGTCGGGAGTAGAGAGGAAGCCGGTGCCGGTTTGATCGCCACCGTGGATAAGAACAATGGGAAATGGGTGCTTGCGCTCTGCCGGAATGAGGTATTGGACGTACATCTGCCCGACATGGTGGTGGGCGGCATGTGCCTGGTCATAGGAGCCGCCCACATAAAAATTTCCAAAGCCCGAGAGCACCAAGCTCGGTTCGTTCCGAACCTCAGCGGCAGCGGGCTGCCACGATATCGCGCCGGACGAAATCAGTATCAGAGCGGCCGCGCCCCATGCGCTCATGTTTCTCGAAGCGCGCGGCCGGTCCGCGACAAGCGCAAATGCGATCGACCAGAAATCCGCAAGCAGCTTCGACATACCCTTCCTCCCGTTCTCAATGCCACGGGCCGCCGCCATATACCTGGCGCTTGCAGGCGGCTGGCGGCTTTCGCAAGCCTCGAACTGCCGCCTGCAGAATTCGCCCTGTACTCAAACCCGGTTCAGAACGGCCGGGCGCCGTCTCTGCCGACCGTAATGGCCGAGGCCGCGTAGGTACCGTCAGGCCCCTTGGTCGCTGCCGGTGCCCTGAATACCGCGCCGGCCTTGAGATCGTCCTTGCTGCCGAACACATTGCGCACGACATGCGCATTTGCCGGGATGACGATCCGCTGCTCGCCTTGAGGATATTTGACCACGATGCTTGGATCGCCGGCGCCGCTGAGTGTGGCGCCAACTGTGCCGACCGGTTGGACGAACCCGTTGGTCATGGTGCCGTTGGTTGCGCCGGGCCACCCTTCATAAAAATGGCCGCCGTCGGCCTGTGGCCGCGGGAAGATGCGCAACTCGACCGCCTTCTGGGTGCCGTCGGCCTGCGGCACCCCGCCGGTCCCGACGTAGTCGCCTGGCTTGATGTCCGCGAAGGTCGCCTTCAATACGGCCGTAATGGCCACCTTGTCGGCAAGCTTGAGGGTGATCGCGCTGCCGTCGGAGCCTTTCCCGTAGATCGTATTGCCGTCGACCCGCTCGATCGTGCCGTTTAGGCGCTGGGTCCCTGGTTGCTGCCGCTGCTGAGCAGAGGCGGCCGACATCGCCAGTGCGCTGGCGAGGACCGCCACAGTCAAAATTCGTATTCGCGTCATGTAGGTTACCTCCCTGAGAGTATTGCACGGTTACGAATTCGGAGACTGAGAAGCCCGTGTAGAAAGTCTATAACCCGAACACGTAGAGCACGGTCGAGCTGCGTTGATCCTTGAGTTCGGGCTGGTTCATATGCGCCTTGGCATTTCCGCTCGGCCCGGTGGCGATCGCGACATATTGCTTGCCGTTGACCGCAAACGTCATTGGCGGCGCAGAAAAGGCGGCGCCGACGTTCACTTTCCAGAGTTCCTCAAGCGTCGTGTCGTCATAAGCCGCCACGGTGCCGTCGAGCAGGCCGACGAACACAAGACCTCCCGCCGTCGCGACCGTGCCGCTGAGGATTGGATAGGGCAGGTGGACGGTTTTCTTTACCTCGCCGCTTCCCGGGTCGGCTGCGGTGAGATTGCTGTCATACCGTTCGGTCGTCGAATAGGAGCCGCCGATCCAGCTTTTGCCCGGGACGTGTACCTGATGGCTGTCGATCACGGTCTCGCAGCCGTTGAGCGCCGGAATGTACATCAGCCGCGTCTTCGGACTGTAGGACGATGGCCAGAAATTGTTGGAGCCGTCGTGCGACGGGCAGAGTTTCTTAAGCGGCGCGCCGGGAACGAGGTTTCCTACTCCTGCATAGGTCTGAATGTCCTTTGCAGGATCGTAATCGAGCGGCTTGCCGGTCTTCTGGTCGATGCCTTTCGTCCAGTTGATATCGTCCATGTAGGGCTTCGCGCCGACGATTTGACCGTTGATCCGGTCCATCGTGTAAAGGAAGCCGTTGCGTGCCGAATGGGCAATCAGCTTGCGCGGCTCGCCGGCGACGACGCCGTCGACCAGGATGTGCGTTCCGACTTCATCGAAGTCCCACATGTCGCCGGGCGTATACTGGAAATACCAGTTCATCCGGCCGCTGTCGGGATCCCAGGAGATCGCGCTGTTGGTGAAAAGATTGTCGCCGGGACGGACCGTCGGATCGTATTCCGGCACCGGATTGCCGGTGCCCCAGATCGTCTGGTTGCTCTGGGGATCGTAGGTGCCGGTCACCCAGATCGACCCCCCGCCTGTTTGCCAGGCGTTGTTCTTGTCTTTCCAGGTCTCGCTGCCGGGCTCGCCGGGCGCCGGAATGGTGAACTTGCGCCATGCGAGCTTGCCCGTGGCGGCATCGACTGCAGCGATCCATTCGCGCACGCCGAGCGAGCTGCCGCCCGCGCCGAAGATAATCTTATCTTTGAGGGCGAGCGGCGCGGCCCTGATATTGGTGGCCGGCTCGCCGAATTCGACATTCGTTTCCCACACCACCCTGCCCGAGTCCCGGTCGGTTGCGATGATCCGCGCCGGTTCGTTCGCGGCCGAGATCACGAGATCTCCCCAGAGCGCCACGCCGCGATTGGCGGCTTGCTTCTGCTGTTTGGGGTCCGTGCGCCAGACGATCCGGCCGCGGTCGCCGGATGTCGCATCGATCTTGTAGACGACACCCCAGGAATCGACGGTGTAGAGAAAGCCGTCGTCGGCGAGCGGCGTCGCTTCGTTGAATTCGTTGCCGGCCGTGCCGCCAAGCGGGACCGCATAGGCAAGCTTGAGCCCGCGCACATTACGGCGGTTGATCTGATCGAGAGGCGAGAAACGCTGGCCGTCATAGGTGCGGTGGTTCATCAACCAGTTCTGCGGCTCGGGAGCGAGCAGCCGCTGGTAGGTGACCTCCGCCGCCGCGACGGGCCACATCATCATCGTCGCGCCGCTTGCCAGCAACGCCATCCGGATTGCGCGTTTGCGCTTGACTGACATTCGTTCCTCCCATTCGACTCGACGCAAAGGTTGCGGCGCGACATGTCGGGTCGCGCGGTTATCCGCCTCGCTTGTCATAACTCCCGCCACGATCGCACGCCCACAGGCTGCACCCAATTGCCAGTGCCGGCAAGATGGTGCTGCACAGCGTGGCGCTCCCCGCGGATCGCCTTAGCCTCACGGCGTCAGAAGCACCGCGTAGGGTGTGCAGCCGCGCGGCACGAGCGGACCGCGTGCGCAAAATCGCTAATCGCGCGGTTGCGCACGCGGTCAGACCTCGGACCCGATTTTGCACACCCTACAGAGTTTCTGACGCAGTCATATCACCCGACCACGTCGAGCTTGATGTTGCGGCGTGCGAACAGGCGGTCGCGCGAGTCCTGCACCAATTTATGGACCTTCTGTAGATCCTGGCCAACCAGGCGGCCGCGCCACTTCCGCGGCGCGCCGGCGACGAACACCGCATCGACATTGCCGGCATGAGCGTAGGACACCACCGTGCTCGCCGCGTTGGTGAGCGGCATCGTGTTGATGTCGCCAGTGCGAACGGCGACGATGTCAGCCTCCTTGCCCGGGCTCAACGAGCCGACCTTCTTCGCCAACCCGGCATTTTCCGCGCCCCGAATGGTGGCAAACTCGATGAGGTCGTGAACCTTGAGCAGCGCTGGCGTCTTCTCCTTGCGCATCGCGGCTTCGTGCGCGGTCCAGCGCTGCAGGTGGAAAGCGACGCGCATGTCGGTAAACAGGTCGGTGCCGTAGCCGGCCTCGTTATCGACGCTGAGCCCTGGCCGCACGCCATGATCGAGCGCGTCCTGGAGCCCCATCGCCGCCGGCCCGAGCGCCCATTGCGAATCCGAGCGCGGGCATACGTTCACCGCGATGCCGGCTTCGCGGATCAGCTCCCACGCCGGATCGGACAAGCCATTGCCGTGGTTGATGGTGCGGCGATCGTCGAGCAGGCCCGCAGCCTTAAAGTCCGCCAGCAACGAAGCCGCGTCCGGCCGCCCGGCACCATCCATCGACACCCAGAGGCCGAGCCGGCGCGCGTTTTCCCAATCGGCCTTGACCAGGCCGCGCGAGAAAATGCGCAGCGTCACCAGCTGATCGTCGGAGGAGAAGTACTGCCGCGCCAGGCGCTCCAGGTCGTGCGGCCATTGCTGGTCCCACTCGCCGAAGGTCGGCGCGCCGGATGCGTGCACGGCACGCGCGCCGGAATCGAACAGCGCCACGATGGCGGCATCGGAATGCGCCGCCGAGCGCGAATTGTGCGAATTGTCGATGAAGCAGGTGATGCCGGCGTCGATGCAGCCCAGCGCAGTGATCAGGTTGCCGACATACATGTCCTCGGGCCGATAGAACGGCGCAAAGCCCTGGTGCGTGGCGGCCATGTATTCGCCGATCGTGGCGCTGTCCGAAATGATTCCCCGGAGCTGGCCTTCCCAGGAATGGCGATGGCAATCGACCATGCCGGGAATGAGGATCGAACCCGCCGCATCGACCACGATGGCGTTGCCGTCCTGCGCGGCGGCGCCGAGATCGCGGCCTACAACCGATATGGTCTTGCCGGTAACGAGGATGTCGCCGACGGCGAAATTGCCGACGGCGGAATCCATCGACAGGATGGTGCCGCCCTTGAACAGCACGCGCCGGGTGACGGGGTTCGCGCCGAGGAGCCGCTCCAAAATTGCTGCATCAGGATCGCCTGCCGCCTGCGCCGCTGCGGTGCCGGCTGGAAGCGACAGCACGGCCGTGCCGGCCGCAAGCCCGCTCGCCGCCTTGAGGATTTCGCGGCGCGAGGCCGAAGGTTTATATTTTCGCCCTGTCTCTGCCATGCTTGCCTCCTGTGCTTTATCTTCCTCGCACTCAACGGACGATTACACTCGGGTCCACCGAGATCAAGCAATATGATGATTACCACCTCAACACGAGGGACGAAGCTATGTTCGATAGAATTACATTTGGTTCAAATATCATGGGCGGGCGGGCCTGTATCCGCGGGATGAGGATTCCCGTGTCGGTGATTGTCGGCCAGATTGCCCACGGAGCGACGTGGGACGAGGTGCTCGAGGGATATCCCGACCTCGAACGTGAGGACATTCAGCAGGCCCTTGAGTACGCAGCATGGCTAACGCACGAGGAAGTCCGAAGCAGCTGACTGAGACCATGCGCTTCTTGGCCGACATGGGTGTTTCGCTGCGGGTTGTGGAATGGCTGCGTTCATTCAGTCACGACGTAATCCATCTCCGCGATGAAGGGCTGCAAACGTTGCCCAACGGCGAAATCTTCCAGAAGGCGCTCCGCGAGGGTCGTATCGTGCTGACATTCGATCTTGACTTCGGCGAAATCGTCGCGGCTAGCGGCGCAAGAAGCGTCAGCGTAATCCTATTTCGCCTAAGCAACACGCGGGCTGACTTCGTAATCCAGCGCCTCAAGACAGTTCTGGAACAATCCGTGGAGGAACTGGCGCAGGGAGCCGTGGTGCTGGTCGAGGATGGGCGGCACCGTGTGCGAAGACTGCCCATCGGCGCGTGACGAGGAATCACGACGGCACCTTAGCGAAGCCTGCAGCGGCTGGAGCAGTCCTCGGGCGGCAGCTTGCGCATCACGTCTAGCCGGCCAACGTCCAATCGAGTCAGAGGGATGGAAGAACAACTTTTTGGCACCTCATCGCAAGACCGTGCAGCGCCAAGTCTGCATATTGAGCGTGTCAACATGATTGGATCTCCTCCCTCGGGCCGCCCCGGAAACGGGGCGGTTCCGCCCTGCTGGATTGAACCGATGTCCGAAGATCGCATGATGCTGGTCGCAGCGGCGGTGTTCGTCACCGCGAGCGTGCTGCTCACGCTCTCGCTGCTCTAAAAGGACCGGCCGACGCGCAGTTCGTGATTCTCGGGCCGTAGATGGTCTGCGGCCCGAAGGGCAAGCTCGCTCGTTATCGGCTGCGCTGGCCGACGTTGGGATAGCCGGATCATGTGTCTACCCTGCCGCTTCGGCGGCTTCTTTTGACGTTGGTCATGACCGATCCGGGGCACTTGCGATCTCAGGCTGCTCGACTGCTCGCAACGGCGATGAAAGCCTACGAGAACGGGCATATCGGGTGGGCGGACGTCCTGATTGTGCGTGCAATGCAATACCTCGACGAGGCGGATGCTCTGGACCGCCGGCGCGGCCTCGACGTAGCCCCACGCAAATGCCTGGACTAGATGAAAGTTCGGTGTCATTCAGCAGTGCGGCGACGACATCGACCAATGACATGCGTTCTCGATTGGTTTGCAGAGAAGGCTCCGGCCTCACTTGTGCGACTGCCCGAAGTAACTCAAATCCGGCGGCGGCTGATCCTTGAACGCCGGCATCAGCTTGCCGTTGGCGGTATTTCTCACATAGGCCTCGCTGCCGATCTTGATCCAAACGTTGTCGGCCGGGCAGGTCTCCACGCGCCACACCGGGCGGGGATCCGGCTTGCGGAAGATCTTCTGCAGCCTGCCGTAGGGCCGCGTCATGGCATGATCGAGCACGACGATGTCGTCATAGAAGACGTTGCGGTCGGCTTTGTCGAGATAGAGCCGCTCCTTGATGATGGTCTGGTTGTCGTCGTGAAACGGAATCCCGCTCACCTCATACGCGCGAGGACCCCGCAAAAATCGGGTCTCGACTTCGAGCGTGGTGTACTTGCCGTCGCTGTTCTCGTCGATCCAACGGCCGATCGAATAGCCGACCAGCGTGCGTTCCGGATCGGCCGGCCAATCGCGGTCGTCAGTATAAATCCGCCGATACACATCGTTGTTGTGGCTGGTGATGATGTAGGTCGTCTCCGGCGTAATGACGACCTCGATGGGATTGTAGACGTTCATCAAGGCCGGCATGCCCTCCGGCAGGCAGTAGGTCGTTGGCCAGTTGCCCGGTTGGCCCTTGCTCTGTTCGGCGAGACTCTTCTCGTACCTCTTTTGATATTCGGCCGTCAGCGGCGGCGCGCCGGAAAGCGCGAGAAAGCTGATCGGCGGACCCCGGCGATCCCATTGGCCGCTGAGGTCGGGATACCTGCTGAAATCGACCACCTGGGCGACCGCGGGCGCTGCCGTGAGGAACGCGGCCCCCAGCGCGGCCCCGCATGTCGAGATTCGATGCGGCATGGCCATTCTCCCTAGAATCCGACCAGAGTGCTTTTGGCGAGCTCCGGTATCCTCTCTCAATCGGGACTCGTTAACAAGCGTCTGCCGATTCGGCTTCTTCGCCTGTGAGAATCCGTGCGGCCGCCGTCGAGCATGAAACTCATTTGTGCCAACGCGCTCCAACCGGCTGCTACTTCAGGCTCTGTGCTGATCAGGTCGCGCCCCGGGTTGGTCAAGGCAAGCGCGTTTTGAGCACGCCAACCATGCGGCAACGCAAATGCTTCGGCTGCGTTGCGCTGCGCGCGGAACTGGCTAACCTAGGGCCGATCAACAGCACCAATCTTTGTCGGCAGAGAAGTTTCGCTGACGAACACGCGTGCGACAAGGACGCCCATGAGCCATCGTGACCAGAAGCGCAGCGAACCGATCATGGCGGCGCCGGACCGGGATCGCTTCATTCCGGTCCGCAAGACCGACATCCTCGACGCCCTCATCGATCACGGTCCTATAGCAAGCGAAGCGGAGCGCGACCAATTCCGTCGGCTCTGCCGCATCCTCACTGCGATCTATCATTATGAGTATTACGACCTGCTGGAAAGGCTGCGCCACGCCTATTTCTATTTCGACCCCGACCTTAGCGGGCACCCGGCCTTTGCTCCAGCGACCCTCGGACAGGCTTATGCCGAACTGGTCCAATCGTTGCTTGCCGTGCTCAGGGACGCGAACTTCGTCGAGTTGTCCTACGAGGAAGTCGAGCGCGCGCGCCGCGAAACGGCGGTGGCGCCGGTTGCCACCGCGACGCTGCTCGATGATTTCCGCGAGGTGCGCTTCTTCCGCCGCGGCCGTCATCACCAGAGGGTGCGGACCCGGCGCTGGTTCGGTTTCGCCGAGCGGGAGTCAGAATCTCAGATTTACGACGCCGTAGTCCTGTTTGCCGCCATGAAACCCCAGGGCGAGATCGCTTCCAAGGTCGAACGCCATCGGCTCGCCAAGCGCCATCTGCGGCCCGGCTCCGTACTGATCAAGTATTTTCGCGGCATCGCACGCGCCGACCTCCATGCGCTCTATCCCAATGCGCGCGTCGTGATGACGAAGTTCGATAAGCTCTTCCTTGCCGTCCCGGCAATCGCGGGCGGCATCCCAATCCTGCTCAAACTTTCCACGACGGTCACTGTCCTCTTTGTGGTCATCGGCTTTTACCTCGGCGTCTCGGCCGCGGTCGGGGACAGCGAGATGAAAGCCGCGCTGGCGGCGCTAAGCGGCCTTGTCGCGCTTGGCGGATTCATCGCTCGCCAGTGGGTGAAATATCAGCGCCAGTCGCTCCGACATCAGATGCAGATCAACGAAAATGTCTATTACCGCAACATCAACAACAATGCCGGAGTGTTCGATTATCTTGTGGGCGCCGCCGAGGATCAGGAGTGCAAAGAGGCGTTCCTGGCGTATTATTTCCTGAGCACGGCAGATCAGCCGACAGGCAAGGCCGCGCTCGAGGAGCGCATCGAAGATTGGCTGAAGGAGACGTTCGCGGTCGAGATCGATTTCGCCGTCGACCGCGCGCTGGCGAAGCTCGATCGGCTCGGATTGATTTCCCGCGACGGCGCCGGCTTGTCGGTGCCGCCGCCCGAGAAGACCTTGCTCCGGCTCGATGACATCTGGGCCAACTTCTTCCCGCCCCGCACGCCGGCCGCTGCGGCATCGCCTCGAGAACCGGATCACGGCGTCGCTCCCGGTTGAAACGAACCTATCCACCCGTCGCGGTGCTGATCGCTAAGACCGAGGCCGAGGCGGAGCGAGCCAAGTCGCTCGATCCGGTCACGTCCCCGCACGCCGCCGAGGCACGCTCGCCGCGTCGCCGTTTCGGTTCGGGACCCTAATAATTGCCGCTAACCCAACTTTCTCAACTCGCGCCGGTCAACAGCGATTTTTGTGCTGTTGACGAAGTATTCGTGAGTCGAATCAATGGGGCGCGATTGTAAATCGCCTGTAGTGTAGACCAAGTATATTTTGCGATTTTTGGATTTGA
>DATBHB010000020.1:0-4652 GCA_036557705.1 Xanthobacteraceae bacterium | reverse complement strand
CGGCGGCGGCGAGCACAAGTCTGCGCATGGCGTTCCTCTCCTTCGACTCATCAGGCGCGGGCATAGCGCGTCGAAGACGCGCGTAAACGCGCTATTGACCCGCGCATCCATCTTCTTGGTAGGATGGATTGCCGGGTCAAGCCTGGTCAAGCCCGGCAATGGCGACTGATAGCAATTCATCATCGGTCAGTCCGTGAATGTTGCTATTGGTCCAAAATCCGCCAGGACGACGTCCGCCGAGCGGATTGCAGGGAGGATACGATGCATCATCGGGCACCGATGCTCGCAGGTCTGCTGGCGATGGCATTGGGCGCAACCACCAGCAGCGTCCGGGCATTCGACGAAAGCAGGTATCCGGACTGGAAGGGCCGCTGGGTGCGTACTGACACCGGCGTTCCGCGCTATGACCCGAGCAAGCCTCCGGGTCCCGGACAACAGGCACCGCTCAACGCCGAATATCAGTCGGTTTTCCAGGCCAGCCTCGACGATCTCGCCAAAGGCGGCCACGGCAATGATCCGACCTATACGTGCATCGCGCCCGGCATGCCCCGCATCATGAACAATTACGAAGGAGCCGAGTTTGTCATCACACCAGCCAGCACGCATGTGCTGATGGAGCACATCTACGATCTCCGCCGCATCTTCACGGATGGACGGCCCTGGCCGCAGGATATCTACCCCTCGTTCGCGGGCTATTCGATCGGCAAATGGATCGACCGCGGCGGAACCGGCCGCTATGACGAACTCGATATCGAGACTCGCGGATTCAAAGGTCCGCGGGCCTACGACAGCAGCGGTCTGCCGCTGCACGCCGACAGTGAAAGCATCATCACCGAGCGATTATTCCAGGATGCGGCCAATCCAGATATCCTCCACGATGAGATCACGACGCTCGATCATGCCCTGACGCGCCCGTGGACAGCGATCAAATCCTACAGGCGTCTTGCCGTTGCACGGCCGGTCTGGCGGGAAAGCATCTGTGCCGCGAGCAGTCCATATGTCGATATCGGCCAGCAAGGCTACATGCTGAGCGCCGACGGATACCTCATGCCGATGAAGAAGGATCAACCTCCTCCGGATCTTCATTTCTTCAAATCATCGACGAAGTGACCGGCCGAAATTAATCAACGGAGCAAACCATGTGGTACCGATGGTCTGTGGGCACGCTGGCGCTGGCAGTTGCGCTGTGCGCATCGTTCACCGGCGCTCGCGCATTCGACGACAAGGCATATCCCGACCTTTCCGGCCAGTGGCTGCGTACCGATACCGGCACGCCGCGCTACGACCCGAGCAAGCCCGCAGGCCGCGGCCAGCAGGCGCCGCTGACTCCGGAATATCAGGCGATTTTCGCGGCCAGCCTCGCCGACCAGGCGAATGGCGGCCAGGGTAATTGGGATTCCGGCGCGCGTTGCATACCACCGGGCATGCCGGGGACGATGAACGGCTACAACACGATGGAGATCGTCGTGTTGCCGCAGATTACCTATATCCTGGTCGAGCACGATCTGCCGATCTATCGCCGCATCTATACGGACGGGCGTACGCGGCCAAGCAATGTCGAGCCGAGCCTGCAAGGCTACTCGATTGGCCACTGGATCGATACCACCGGCGGCGGCCATTACGATGTGCTTGAGGTTGATACGCGCGGGTTCGCGGGACGGCGCGCCACAGACAATAGCGGACTGCCGCTGCACGCCAATAATCGAAGTGTCATCACCGAGCGGATCTACCTGGACAAGGCCGATCCGAATCTCCTGCACGACCAGATCACGACGGTCGACGACGCGTTGACGAAGCCGTGGAGCGCGCTCAAATCCTACCGGCGCAACCCCGACCAGTATCCGGTCTGGCGCGAGGAGAATTGCCCGTCGATAAGCCGTCTAATCAAACTTCGCAATGAGCTCTATTTCAAGGGCGCCGACGACGTGCTGATGCCGACCCGCAAGGACCAGCCGCCACCCGATCTGAGGTATTTCCATCAAACGCGGCCGTGATGGTCACCGGACTGTGTAGGGTGGGCAAAGGCGCGCCACCGCAGCTTGCGGCTTGTGCACAGACTTTCGCGCGCCGTGCCCACGCGGAAGTCGGTTTAGGGAGGGAACGTCATGAAGCTTGATCGTCGCCAAATTCTTCATCTGGCCGCGGGTGCTGCCGCCCTGCCGACTGTCTCGCGCCTTGCGTGGGCGCAAACCTACCCGTCTCGTCCGGTGCGCCTGGTTGTCGGCTTTCCTGCTGGTGGCGTGGCAGATTTGTTTGCGCGACTGGTCGGTCACTCACTGTCGGAGCGCATCGGTCAATCCGTCATCATTGAAAACAGAGTGGGTGCGGGCAGCAATCTCGCGGCGGAAGGAGTTGTTCGAGCGACCTCGGATGGCTACACCCTGCTATACATTACTTCGGTCAATTCCTACAACACCGCGCTTTACGACAATCTGAGTTTCGATTTTGTCCGAGACATTGCGCCTATCGCCAGCGTTGATCTTGGGGTCGGCGTTTTGGTCGTGCACCGGTCGTTTCCAGCGAAGACGATGCCGGAGTTCATCGCCTATGCCAAAGCCAATCCAGGCAAAATCAACATGGCATCAGGCGGGATCGGAAGTTCACAACACCTCTACGGCGAGCTGTTCAAGACGTTGGCCGGCGTCAACATGGTACACGTGCCTTATCGGGGCGGCGGCCCTGCGCTCATCGACCTCCTGGCCGGACAAGTGCCGGTCATGTTCGATACGCTCGCGACCTCAATGGAGCACATCAAGGCCGGCAGGCTACGAGCGCTGGCAGTCACTTCTGATTTTCGTTCGAAGGCACTGCCGGAACTCCCGACAATCGGCGAATTTGTACCGAGCTATGAGGCCACCGGCTGGCAGGGGGTTGGTGCACCACGGAACACGCCCGTCGAGGTGCTTGATAAGCTCCACTCGGGCATCAACACCTGCCTCGCTGATCCGAAGCTCGGGGCGCGTATCGTGGAGCTTGGATACGCAACGTTCGCCAGTTCCCGAGCGGAGTTCAGCAAGTTTGTCGTCGAATATACTGACAAGTGGGCGAAGGTAATCCGGGCGGCCAACATCAAGGCAGGATAATTTGGGAGGGAACTCCATGAAGCTTCCGCGTCGCAAGTTTTTGCGTTTGGCCGCTGGCGCTATGGCGCTTGCTACGACATTTTTTTTCGCGACTTTTCATACCGCGAGATCACAGGCGACGTTCAAGATAGTCGTTCCATTCCCGCCGGGCGGCAGCGCCGACATTCTGACTCGATTCCTGGCCGAGCAGATCAAGCGTACGACAGGCAGTGCGGTCGTGGTGGAGAATCGTCCCGGCGCAGACACCGTGATCGGAACGGAAGCAGTGTCACGCGCTGCGCCTGACGGAAATACGGTTTTGATTGTTGCGAATCCATTTGTCACGAACCCACACTTGTCGAAGCTGAGCTACGATCCGCTGACGAGCTTTGAACCGATCTGTCGCCTGGCCAGTTCACCTACGGTAATCGTCGTAAACAGCATTTCCCGCTACCGGACGCTCGCCAACCTGGTAGATGCGGCGCGCGCAAAACCTGGCGAGCTATCGCTGGCGAGCATCAACACGTTCCGGATCGCGTTCGAAATGTTCAAGCGCGTGGCCAACATCGACATGATCTTTGTGCCTTATCCGGGCAATGCGCCTGCCGTCACTGCGCTCCTGGGCAATCATGTGACTTCCGTATTTGCTGTCTATCCTACCGTCGCAGAGCAGGTCGCGGCCGGCAAACTGCGCGCCTTGGTCACCACGTCGCGAACCCGCATCGACGCGATGCCGGAGCTGCCGACGGCCGCCGAATCCGGCTACAAGGATTATTCCGAAGAAGCCTGGTTTGGCGTGGTCGCGCCTGCAAAGACGCCCAAAGAGGCCTTGTCCCGACTTTCCGCCTCGTTCAGCGCCGCGATCCAGGCTCCAGAAACAAAGCAAAAGCTTGCGTCTCAAGGCCTTTACCCGATGGGAGCGTGCGGTGCTGAATTCGGCGCCTATCTTCGCACCCGATATGAGGAATACGGCCGGGTCATTCGCGACGCGAACATCAAAGCGGAGTGAGATCCGGTACCTCGGCTCGAATACCATCGCGAGAGTCGCCGAAAGGAAATCACAGGGAGAGCTAGCCTATGCACGAACGACATTCCATCTTTGCGTTCCTTATCGGGGCCGCCTTGCTGAGCCCGATCGGGAGCGCAAGCGGACATGACGAAAACAAATATCCGGATCTCAGAGGTCAATGGGACCGCTTCGTCGTTCATGGGCTTGTCGGCCAGGCTCAATTCGACCAGACCAAGGGGTGGGGAGAGTACCAGGGAGCACCGCTGACGCCCGAGTATCAGGCGATCTTCGAGAAGAACGTGAAGGATCAGGAGGCGGGCGGATTGGGCGCGGGCGCCGATCATGCGCGCTGCGTCGCGGCCGGGATGCCGTTCATGATGGTCGCCTTTCGGCCGCTCGAATTCGTGGTGACGCCGGAGACCACCTACATCATCATCGCGGATTACGACCCCTTGCGCCGCGTTTTTACCGATGGACGGGACTGGCCGGCTCGAATCGAGCCGACCTTCCAGGGCTACTCGATCGGCAAGTGGATCGACACCGACGGCGACGGCAAGTACGACCTCCTCGAAGTCGAGACT
>DATBHB010000019.1:0-6949 GCA_036557705.1 Xanthobacteraceae bacterium | reverse complement strand
CACTCCGCAAGGGATGCTCATTTTCGAAGCCGATGGCCGCTATGGGCTGATACTCAGCCGCAAGGATGTGCCGAAGTTCGCTTCCAACAGCCGCACGAGTGGCACCGCTGACGAGAACAAGGCGGTCGTGCAGGGGACCATTTCACACTTCGGGCGGTACACCGTCAGTCCCGCGGACAAAAGCATCATATTCCACATTGATCTGAGCACGTACCCGAATTTCAACGGAACCGAACAGAAGCGAAGCTTCGAGTTGGTCGGAGATGAACTCAAGTATACGGTGCCGGCTTTCTCGGGAGGAGGCACCGCCGTTGCTGTGTGGAAACGAGCAAAGTAGCCCGGGGGTGCGCCATGTCCCGTTGGCGGCCGTTGGTCGTCAGTTCGAAAGCGTGGAACTACGGGTACGCGAGTTGTGGTCTGCGTCGCCGCCTTAATACCCTCGACGCCATGAGCATCGCGAGCCCAGAGGCGTGTTCAGAGGAGCCATTTTGCGCCGTTGTATGCGTCTTGTCTTCGGTGGAGACGCGGTGGGGCTGGAATAGGATTGAGGCGGCTTAAGCTTCTCAGGGCGGCTACCTCCGTGAGGGCTATCTGCTTTGCCAGAGGGCACCACCGATTTCTCCGGCATTCTCAACAAAGTCAAGGAGGCCAAACCCGATCTGCTCGTGGCCGATTCCAGGTGTTGCGCAAGGGCCAGGTGCTCCCCGAAAGCGCGCGCGTTCGTTTTCGTCCGACGAGTCTTGTCCTCCTTGCCAAAGGCATCGTGATGCAGGCGTCGCCCTCGCCCGTGCGCGAACACCGCCATAGCCATCTTGCGTGGCATCAGCGGGACGGTAGTCGGCGTGCTCACGGTACTTGTCACGACCACCGCGGCCGAGGCGCCGGGGAAATTGGTGGTGACAGAGACCTGGGGCGGAACGATATCGGGATGCTGGGCCAGCGGAATACATAGACGCCTTCCTGGAATAGTCATACCAGCGCCGATACGACTCGAGGTCCATCGGGCTCAATTTCCATTGCCGAAGCGGATCGTTGATGCGCGCCTTGAATCGCCTTTCCTGCTCGTCTTGGCCGACCTCCAGCCAGATTTTGATCAACCGAATCCCGCCATCCACGATGTATTTCTCGATCTGGGGACATAGGTCGAGGAAGCGCTGGTCCATTCGAGCACCTAGCGCCCACGTTCGCGATCGCTCCGATCGCGGCCCGCGTCGAAAGTGCCGATGAAATTGTGAGCGCGTTGCTGAGGTGGCACGCCAGCCCGGCGGAAGCCAGATCGTAATGCCGGACGCCTTCATGACGGTTCATCGCCAGCTGATCATTCTTCTCTCAGCGCGGCACGCATTGCCCGCGATCTATCCCTATCGTTATCAAGCGACCGGAAGGAGGCTTGTTGTACTGCGGCGTCGACGACATCGATTTGATGCGCATGGCGGCACCTTACGTCGGCCGCATACTCAAGGGCGAGAAGGCGGCCGATCTTCCCGTGCAAGCGCCGACCGAATTCGAGCTTGACGCGCAGGAAGCCGATGCGCTCGACCTTGCCCAGCTCCTGCGCCAGCGCCTGTGATCGGGCATGCCCCCGCGTCGCCGAGCAGGGAGATGAATTCGCACCATTTCACTGCCCTCCCATGCATGTAGGGGCACGATAACTTAGGCTTTGAGCTCAGGCCAAGCACGAGAGCGAAATAGGGGCAAGTGCGGCATGAGCACCGCCGAAGTCCCGAGCCGTGCATGTCTGGGGTCAAATTGCGAAGACCTCGAACTGAGCATATCTGGTCCGCTCTTGGCCTCGAAAGCAGCCGTTAGAGGGGACGTGCCGGTTAGTGCCATGAGGCGGCATCACCCTCTGCCGATGGGAAAACACAGCGCCGCAACGGCGATGCGAAGCCTTCAATGAGTCGGAGTACTGCTTTAATGGGGCGCGATGCTCGGTCCGATCGCAGTCGTGGTGGACCGCTCCGTAGCCTCGGCAATCGCGAGACCGAGCCCTTTGGCGAGGCAGGCGTAGCTCCAATCATTCATGTGCAGCCCATCCGGCGATACGAACCTTTTGAACGGCAAATGTTCAGTCTCGTGCCAGTGCCGCATCAGATCGAAGCGGCGAAAATGATCAACGCGCTCCTCCCTTGCGGTGATGGCAATCAGCGACACCATCTCGTCTGCGTGTCGCTTGGCGATGACCCTGGGCACGTATTGCGGATCAATCAACACGACGTCGGCGCCAGTCGCCTTGAGGCGCGCCAATCCCTCGCGCAACAGCGATGCCTGCGGCCGCATGGCCTTGCCGTCCAGCACTGAATTAGTGCCGAGTTGCCAGAGCACGAGATCAGGCTTTTCCCTGATCACCGCGGTGTCGAGACGCGCGAGCATGTCGCTAATGTCCTCGCCGCTTATGCCACGGTTCAAGACGGTGAACTTTTGCCCTGGGAAACGGCGGATCAGTTCTTCGGCAAGGCGGCTCGGATAGGAAGCGGCCCGCGTGCTGGCACCTGCGCCATAGGTCGACGATGATCCTAGCGCCACAATCTTGATCGGCAGGCCGCTCACGAGGAGCCGCGCCGTCCGAGGAAGTGGAAAATCGAAGCGGACTTGATCGGTCGCCACCGTGCACGCAGCCGAATGTGGGGCGGCCGGCGTGGTCGATGACGGCGCTGGCCGCGCTGCTGGCGTTGCGGCGGCCCCTCGCAGCTGGGCCCGGGCCGGGCCGTTTATCAAAAAGCTCAGCGTCACAACGGCCGCGAGCACAGCCGCGCGGCGCAAAAAGAAGTGTCTATCCATGATCTGATGCTTCGCCCCTGCCGGCGGCGTTTCATCCGCGCTCTCCCCGGCATTGGTCGCGTCGGGCTGGAAAAAGGTTCACGGTGCGGTCGGTCGCGAGCCCAAGCCCTAAAGCCCGAATAAAAGACTTGCCGGTTGCTGTTGACCCCGAGGCGGCTCCAATGCGGACGAGGTAGCCAAATAGCGTCTCGGATCGCTACTCGCGCTTAAGTTGCTTTTGATGCCTCCCGGCACGTGACGGCCACGAATGTGGCCGCTGCTAACGCCCTACGATTCGGAGGAGCCAAAAAGCGGTCACGACAGTCTGTTGCTGTTCGGACACAGTTCAACAGAAATTCTTGTCAGGGTTTAAGTCGCAGACTGAGCTTGAATGCTCGCACTCCGTCGTTTTGATCAGCAAATTCGTGCTTTTTTGCTGCTACATGCGCGTGACGACTCCAGCCACGATGGCAGCAAGCGCAGGGCCTTCACCACAAGGCCATGCGACGGCCTGGGGACCGTCGCATTTTCACCATCGGTCAAGATGAATGACTGTTAATCAGGGGCGATCGATGACATCGGGGATGGGGGGAACATGGCGGCTCCGGCAAAACGCATCGACGGCATCGACTTCTGGCGCGGCTTCGCACTGTTGACGATATTCATTGACCACATGCCGGAAAATGTATTTCAGCACGTGACGCAGCAGAACTTCGGCTTCTCGGATGCGGCCGAGCTGTTCGTGTTCCTATCCGGCGTATCCGTCGCGCTCGCCTACGGCACGCGTTTCTTCGATGGAGAGACCGTCGGGGCGGTACGCGCCGTGCTTCGCCGGGCGTTCACGCTGTACTGGGTGCAGATCCTGATCTCGTTGCTGATCGTAGCCATCTTTGTCGGCGCTGCTGCCCTCTGGCACGACGACGATCTCCTGGAAGATGCGGACGCGGTGGTGTCGAACCCGCTGCAGACGACCGCCGCCATTCTGGCGCTCCTCCATCAGCTCGAGAATGCCAACATCTTGCCGCTCTATATCGCGCTGTTGCTGATGACGCCGTTGCTGCTGGTGCTGGCGCGCCGCGACGATCGGCTGATGCTTGTAGCTTCGGCCGGGATCTATCTGGCGGCGCGCGTGTTCTCTCTCAATTTGTCGACATGGCCCGTTGAGGGAACCTGGTTCTTCAACCCTATCGCATGGCAGCTCATCTTCGCCATCGGCATTGTCGCAGGTCGCCGAATTAAGCGCGGCGGTATCACCTACGACGCGCGGCTCTTCGCCGCTTGCCTCGCTATCGTCGCGATTGCCGTGGTGGTGCGCACCGATGCCTTCGGCTATGCGTCGGGGCTGTGGCAGGACGTGGGCGACGTGCTCGACTGCGGCAAGACCGATCTCGGAGTCGCGCGGCTCGTGCATTTCCTCGCGCTCGCCTACATCATCTACCATTCCGGCCTCACCGGACTGATGCGGCGGACCCCGGCATTCCCACCGCTGTGCCTGATCGGCCGCTACGGTTTGCCGGTTTTCGCGACCGGCACGGTTCTGAGCGCTGTGGGCGAGGTCGTGGACACGCGCTCAGAAGCTTTCAGCCACGAGGTGGCGTTCGGGGCCGCGATCGTCGTCAGCGGCATCCTTATGCATTATCTCGTCGCCTGTGGCCTTGCCGCGTGGAAAGACAAATCCAGAGCCCAGCAAAGCATGATGAAACGGGCGCACACCTTACAAATGGCTTCGCCTGTCCTCGCACAAGTCAGCAATCGTCTTGTGGTCAGGAACAAGCCCGTCCATCAGCGCCATCTATCTTTCCCGAGAATCACATCCGCGCGTAGCAGAGAGCAGTCCGGACAAGATTGGTGGGATGACGATCGTCACAGATCACTCGATCTGTCGTCCTAGCGGGCCGATTGGGGACGCGCCGCAATCCGGCTCGCAATCGCCGCCATCGCCCGCGCCTCCCCGGCATGACACGGGCCGTAGGCGGAAAACGCCCGGACACGCCGCCAATCATCGCGGCCCTCGCCGCCGATCTCGCTCCTGGCGCGCCACACGGTCGAGCACGAGTAACGCGTCGGTGCCTAGAGCGGCCTCGACCTTGCGGCGCAGGAGGGCCAAGCTGAGCGCCGCGAACGGGGGCATGTCGGGGTGCGAGGCGACGTAGCCGCGATGCTCGTCGTAGGTCACGGGGACCACGAGACGGTCGGTCGGCATCTCAACCTTCAATGACGCGCAGTAGCCCCGATTATTCGCCGCCGCGCGGCTGCGGCACGGCATCCTCCCTTTTGGGAGAAAAAATTCTAACTTATTCTTTGTGCCGCAAAGTCATTCGATCTTCTAGTACCCCTGCATTCCAATTTTTGATGCTGCACGCAGGTGCGCTCGGTCGCTATGCCAACACGTGGCATCCACACCGAGCCGCAGCGCACTGGGCTTTCCGCAAAATGCGGGCTGGCCGACAAAACACGCGAGCCGGGGGTGGTGGGGGTTGAGCCGCTAGTGCGCGTGCAGTTGGTGCTGCCCGCCGTGATCAGGCCAAGCCCGCCGCAGGTGGATCGGCGGTGAAGTGCCGCACTATCTCGCCATCCAGGTGCGGCACTATCTCGACCAGCATGCGACCAAGCCGATAGGACGAGGCCGTCGCCGCCATTGTCCACTGCCAGCAGCGAACAGTCCCCAAATCCGCACGGTGAAGCGAGGGCGGCGGCATCACGCATTGGGATGCAGTTATAGATGGTATCCAAACGTAGAATGGCGTGAGCATCAGGTTTTTGAGCAATCCTTCCTGTACCCGGCGTTCTCCTCCGATTCCCGTCGACGAGTTCGTCGGTTAGCCCCGCCCGGGTGCTTCCAAGCTCCACCTGGGCGGGGTGCCCACGCCGCTTCGAAGTCACCCGGTCTCGCGCCGCGGCCGGGCGTCCAGCTTCAGCAGGTGCAGCCTGGTCCACGGCGGAGTGATGGCCATCACAAAAATATCTGATTTGGCCGCTGTGGGTGAACCGGTTCACAGCGCCACGGAGAGTGGTGTGCCAGTGTGGCCGCACCAGCGATCGGATGGTCCGCACAGGCTTACGGGAGGACAAGCTATGCGCAGAGCCATTTGCTCAGAAGTAGCTCGCTCAGGAGTAGCTAGCTAGCGATCAGCCGTGGCTGAGAGCTGACCTATTCTTCCTCGAACACGCGCTTCGTCACGGCATATCCGTCGAGGTGGTCGCCGGATTCTTGGGTAGGCGTACGGACGAGGTGCGGGTGCAGGGCCGCAGACTAGACCTCGATATATAGCCGTCATCCGCGGGCGATGGCCGCTCGCTTATTATGACCGCGGTGGCCGGCCATCGGCTCACCCCGGCCAGCGATACCGCTTAATAGGCCCGTTGGCAGGCGCAATATCCAGCAATCCAAGCTCGACCAGTCGGTCGCGCGCGTCAGCCAACCGCCGATTGGTCCACATCATATTGTTGGCTACATGCCCGTTGACCAGAAAATGTCCCGTCGGCGGGGTGGTCAGCCGCAGGAAAACCAGCAACACAAGCGCATCCGGGTCTTTACGGATCAAGCTGATGAGCAGATCGCGTGGCGCGGATTCCTTGGTCTTGGCCACTGCGATATTAATCGCCTCAAACGCACGCCCCATTTTCATTCTCCACGAAGCTGCGGCCCCAGCTCCCTGACGTGTTAAGCCCCGAGGCAGGGGGTGTTAGGATTTGCAAAAACTATTGCGAAGCGGAGCGGAGTACCTGTGACCAATGTCCCAACGCCACGATTCCTTAGCGGTTTTTTTGAAAGGCGCGCCCCACGCGCCGGCCCGAGACGCCGCGGGCCAAATCCCCGTCGTATTCGTGGCGACGTTCGATCCGGTGGCGACAGGACTCGTCGCAAGCCTCGCCCGGCCGGGCGGCAACATCACCGGCATGACCAAGCATCAGCGGTGATGTGATAGCGAAACGATTGCAGTTGGTGACAGAGCTTGTTCCAAATGCTGCCAGGATTGCGATCCTCGTGCGCGAAACCAGCCCGACCGCAGCCCAATACGTGCGGGAATCGCAGTCTGCGGCACGGGATATGGGCATCGCGCTGCAGATCGAAAACGCGCGCGACATAACCGATCTCGATGCGATATTCCTCGCGGTGAGCGGAGCGAGCGTACTGCTGGTGGCTGATGACGCCGAGTTCACGGCGCGTCGGGACGAACTCGCCAAG
>DATBHB010000018.1:0-3787 GCA_036557705.1 Xanthobacteraceae bacterium | reverse complement strand
GTGAGGCGCAGCGCCTGCCAGACGATGGCCTGCAACGCGCTCATGACCGAGACGCCGAACTCGCGCTCCAAC
The DNA here is from genome assembly GCA_036557705.1 of Xanthobacteraceae bacterium. GTDB lineage: Bacteria > Pseudomonadota > Alphaproteobacteria > Rhizobiales > Xanthobacteraceae > VAZQ01. The sequence goes on along the minus strand of DATBHB010000018.1, from coordinate 3,715 downwards.
GGCTCGATTGCATCGACCACCGGCCAGTGCGGCGAGGGGAACATGATCGTGTCGGCGTCGGGATGGGCGCGCATCGCCTGGCGCCCAAGCTCGAGGGCGACGCTGCGCTTGAGGCGCGCGATGTCCCGAAATGGCGTGTTCGCCGCGGCGGCGCCGAGCACCGTGCGGCCGGCATATTCACCGACGTTGAATTCGCCAAGCTGCGGATAAGGTCTCGCAATTACAAGCTTCCGGGCGCCCAGCGCCGCCAAGGCCTTGCTCTGGGCTGCCGCGCTGCTGGTGACCTTGACGCCAAGCTCGGAAGACAGGTCGGCGAGCATGCGATCCGCGTTGGCGTAACCGCGCGAGAGGTTGATCGTGACGCCGCCAAGCACCACCACATCGACACCGGACGACGCCATGGCGCGCGCCGCCTGCATACTGATCTCATACGAGCGGTCGACCTCGTCCTTGTTCCGCTCCAGGATGGCGAGGGTCGTGAGCGCCAGCGTCACGCCGGCAGGCGCGAGACGGTAGAAGTCGTAGGCGAACACCTCGGTCAGCAGCGGCGGCGAGGCATAACCGATACGCGCCCGGTGCCCATAGATTTCGTCCATTTCAACCATGTTCGACTCGTCATTTGTGGGCATAGCGCGTCGAAGACGCGCGTAAACGCGCTGGTGGCCCGCGCATCCATCTTCGTTGCAGGATCGATTGCCGGGTCAGGCCCGGCAATGACGAGTCATACCAACCCGCCATCGCGGCGCGCTCACTTCCTGTCGCCGCGAAACGCCTCGCGCGTCGCCTGGATGATGTCGGTGGGCAAAGCATAGAGACCTGCGATGAGACCGGCCATCTCCTCGCCCGAAAGCGGGCCGATATCGAATCTCATCTTCTTCGCCTCCGCAAGGAATGCCGGATCGTTCATCGTCGCCTGGAAGGCGCCGCGCAAGGCTTGCGCGCGCTCCGGCGGCAGGTCGGGTGGCGCCACATAGGGGCGGCCCCAGAGCTGGGCCGTGAAGGCAAGCCGCAAGATCTGGCGCTGCCGCTCATCGTGAGCGTAATCCATGATCACCGGCACGTCCCGAAATGTCGGGTCGGGACGCACGGCGAGCTGCACGAGCAGCTTCGCCTTGCCAGAAGCGAGCCACGGGCTCGCCGTGTCGCGAAGTCCCGTCCAGCCGCCCACAAAGGTGCCGTCGACCTCGCCTTTCTCCATGGCCAGCAGCACGTCGACCGAGCCTTTGTAGCCGGTGACGATGCGCGCACGCGTGCCGAGCACAGCGTTGGTAAGGCGCGCGAAGAGTTCCGAATCGGAAGTGCCGCCGCCTTCGGCGCCGACGATCAGCTCCTTGTCGAACAGGTCGGCAAAGCTGCGCAATCCGGCACGGCTCATCGCCAACAGCACGCCCGTCTCGCTGCTGATGCTGCCGATCCAGGTAAAGCGTGCCGCATCGTAGCGCCCGGCGGACGAGCCGCCGGAATAGAGCGGGTTCAGCGGCAGGCCGCGCTGTACCGCTCCGAACGTGAGCCCGTCACGCGCCGCCGCCGAATAGAGAAAATTGCCGAGCACAAGACTGGCTGCGCCCGGCATATTCTGCACGACGACCGTCGGCTGGCCCGGAATATGCGGGCCGATATGGCGGGCGAGGAGGTGCGCATAGGCGTCATAGGCGCCCCCGGGCTGGCTGCCACTGAGGAGGTTGACGGTCTTGCCCCGATAAAAGGCCTCCGGCGACTGAGCGGCGACCGGCGTCGCGGCGGCCGGCGTCGCGGCGACAAGCAGGAGGGCGACGAGAACCGCCGTTCGGGGCAGCGGCTGCGGCAATTTATTTGCTTTCCGGTTTTTTGTCGGCGGGCCTCTTCTGCGCGGCCTGAATCTGCTCCACAGCCTTTTGCAGGCTGGTGACCGTGCCTTTGAGCGCCGCGATTTCGGCTTCCGTTGCCCTGAGCTTTTGCGCAGCCTCAAGTGCATTCTTGATCACGAGGCGTTGCAGGAAGTTGACGTTGCTCTGCAGGCATCCGGTCCGCTTGTCGAGCCCCGTCGTCTTCGTGCAGTCCTCTATTCCCACAATGTCCTGCGCGCGCCCGGAATAAATTCCGAAAGCGATCAGCGCCAGGCCCAAGAGTACAATTCGTACCGACGCCATTCGTACCATTGTGATTCCCTTCGATCCAGATCGTCCGCCAATGGCGCCATGCTCGCTTCGAAATTCACTGCCTCTCCCGCTGCGCCACATTGGCGATTCGCGCCGGCACGCCGAATTCCTTGCGGCAGACTTCGGCAAGCACGGCGATCCCTTCGCGAATCTCCTCCTTCGACGGGCTGGCGAAGCAAAGTCGCATGCGCGGCCTCGCGTGGGCTGCATTCGTCGACCATTCCGGCCCGGGATTGATCGCAACGCCGGCTGCGAGCGCCGCGCGATAGAGAGCCATCGAGTCTACCGAGTCGGGCAGCTTGACCCAGAGAAAGATTCCGCCCTTCGGATCGTCGTACTCGGCCGCCGTCCCGAATTGTTCGTCGAGCGCCGCCATCAGGGTTTCGAGCTTGCCGCGCAGCGCGCGCCGAAGCTTTGGAACGTGTTGGCTGAAATGGGGCGAGCAGAATTCGCCGAGCACCATCTGTTCGAGTGCGCCGGAGCCCGCATCGGTCTTGAGCGGGAGAATGCGCGAAAGAATCTCCCAGCCGGCGACGATGTAGCCGACCCGCAAAGCGGGCGCGATCGATTTGGAAAATGAGCCGATGTGGATCACGCTGCCGGTGTCGCTCATCGCGTAAAGTGCCGGCGGGCGGCATCCATCCCAAATCAGATCGGCGTAGCAATCATCCTCGAATATCGGCACGCCATATCGCTTGCATAGCTTGAGCATTTCTGCGCGGCGGCTTTCCGGCATGATCGTACCGGTTGGATTCTGCACAGTGGGAATCGTATAGACGAATTTCGGCCGAATGCCGCGGCGTTCAAGGGCGGCGAACGCATCCGCCAACGCGTCGATGCGCATGCCGTCGCAGTCGAGCGGAATCCCCACCGCGTTGACGCCGAGCCGAGCGAGTCTCGTGAGGACGCCCTGATAGGTCTCCTGCTCGATGATCACGGTATCGCCACGTGCAAGGAGCAAACCATTGACGAGATCGAGGGCCTGCAGCGACCCCGACACCAGCAGGATATCCTCGAAGCTGCAGCGAATGCCGGCATCGTGTTCGAGCTTGTCGGCGAGAAATTCCCGCAGCGGCCGATATCCCTGCGGACCGCTGGCGAGGCCGTAGCTTGCGAGCGTGCGGCCCTCGCGCCGGAGCACAGCATCGGCGGCCGCTATCAGCCCGTCGATCGGGACTTCGTCCGGATCGTTATTGCCGCCGGTGAAATTGTACTTTGGCATGCCCGCCCATTTCGCAGCCGGCGGCGGCAATCCGGCCGGCAGCAGTGGAGCGAAATCGAATGATCTGCCGGTCATGTTGCTTGGTAGGGTGGGCAAAATCGCCTCGCAAGCCGGCAGGTCAATAAATTCGCTCAAGGGCGATTTGGTCCAATGTCGGGTCGTGATTCAACAGCTACGGCAATATGATACCGGGGCGAAAGGGGACGTGCCAGGAGCTGACATCTGTAGGGTGGGCAAAGGCGCGCTTGCGCGCCGTGCCCACGCGTTCAATCACTCTCCAAAGCTGCCGGTGAGCTCACCGACATCGCCGCCCCAGTCGGGCGGCAAATCTCCGCGCGCGACGTAATGCTTGAAG
>DATBHB010000017.1:0-14364 GCA_036557705.1 Xanthobacteraceae bacterium | reverse complement strand
CTGGGCAAGAATCTCAAGCGCGCGATGGCCGCGATCACCGCCGAGCTTCCCGTCGGTATTGAGATCACGCAGATCGCCGACCAGCCGCACATCGTCGACCAGTCCGTCTCTGAGTTCGTCGAGACCTTCGCCGAGGCGCTGGTCATCGTGCTGGTGGTGAGCTTTCTGTCGCTCGGCTGGCGCACGGGCATCGTTGTCGCGCTCTCTGTGCCGCTGGTGCTGGCGATTGTGCTGCTGGTGATGTACGCGACCGGACTCGATCTCCACCGCATCACGCTCGGCGCACTCATCATCGCCCTCGGCCTCCTGGTGGATGATGCCATCATCGCCGTCGAGATGATGGTGGTTAAGATGGAGCAGGGCTGGGACCGCGCCCGCGCCGCGATCTTCGCCTGGACCTCGACGGCGTTCCCCATGCTGACCGGCACGCTGGTCACCGCCGCCGGCTTCCTGCCTGTCGGCTTCGCCAAGTCCAGCGCCGGCGAATACGCGGGCGGCATCTTCTGGATCGTCGGGCTCGCGCTGATCGCATCCTGGTTCGTGGCCGTGCTGTTCACTCCGTATCTCGGACTGAAGCTGCTGCCCAATCTGGAGAAACACGGCGCGCGCGAGGACCCCGAGGCGATCTACGACACCCGCATGTATCGGTCGCTGCGCAGAGTCATTGAGCTTTGCCTGCGGTGGCGCAAGACCGTAGTCGCCGTGACCGTGCTGATGTTCGCCGTCTCGGTCGCGAGCTTCGGATTCGTGCAGCAGCAGTTCTTCCCGACCTCAACCCGCTCCGAGCTATTCTTCGAGCTGCGGCTGCCGGAAGGCAGCGCCATCGGCGTGACCGACGTTGCCACCAAGAAGGCCGAGCAGCTGCTCGCCGGCGACCCCGATATCGTGACCTACACCAGCTACGTAGGGCAAGGCTCGGTGCGCTTCTGGCTCGGCCTCAATCCGGTGCTGCCGAATCCGAACTTCGCCCAGATCGTCATCGTCGCCAAGGATTTGAAAGCGCGCGAGCGCGTGAAGGCGCGCCTCGAGAAGGCGCTCGCCGAAGGCGCGCTCCCCGAAGCGCGCACCCGCGTCGACCGCTTCACCTTCGGCCCGCCGGTCGGCTTCCCCGTGCAGTTCCGCGTGATCGGCCCCGACCCGATGAAGCTGCGCGCGATCGCCGAGGAGGTGCGCCAGGTCATGGCCACCAATCCGAAAATCGTCGATCCGCATCTCGACTGGAGCGAGCAGGTGAAGTCCATCCGCCTCGAGGTCGATCAGGACCGTGCCCGCGCACTCGGCCTCACTCCGCAAGACGTGGCGCAGACTCTGCAGACCCTGCTCTCCGGCTTTACAGTCACGCAGTATCGCGAGGGCATCGAGCATATCGACGTGGTGGCGCGCGCGGTTCCGTCCGAGCGCCTCGATCTCAACCGCCTGCCCACGCTCACCATCGCCAGCCGCAACGGCGTCGCGGTTCCGCTCTCACAGATCGCCCGACTGCGCTACGAGTACGAGGAGCCAATCCTCTGGCGGCGCAATCGCGATATGGTGCTGACCGTGCGCGGCGACGTCGTCGACCATGTGCAGGCCCCCGACATCAGCAAGCAGGTCGAGCCCAAGCTCACGACCATCAAGGACTCCCTGCCCTACGGCTATCGCATCGAGACCGGCGGCTCGATCGAGGAGAGCGTCAAGGCCAATGGCGCGCTGGTTGCGGTGTTCCCCGTCATGGCGGTCGCCATGCTCTCATTCCTGATGATCCAGCTGCAAAGCTTCTCGCGCCTCGCGCTTGTGTTCGTCACCGCGCCGCTCGGGCTGATCGGCGCGACCGGCGCGCTCATCGTCTCCAACCGCCCGTTCGGCTTCGTGGCGCTGCTCGGGCTGATCGCGCTCGCCGGCATGATCATGCGCAACACCGTGATCCTGGTCGACCAGATCGACCGCGACATCGCCGCCGGCCATGGGCGCTATCGCGCGATCATCAGCGCGACCGTGCGGCGCGCGCGACCGGTCGTGCTCACCGCGTTCGCGGCCATTCTAGGCATGATCCCGCTCGCCAAGAGCATTTTCTGGGGACCGATGGCGATCACCATCATGGGTGGCCTGTTCGTCGCCACTGTGCTGACGCTCCTGGTTGTGCCGGCGCTTTACTCGCTCTGGTTCCGCGTGCGCAACGACGAGACCCTCGACGCTTTCATCGAGCATCCAGACCACGCGGAGCAGTTCAGCCAGCACCGGTCTCACGGAGTCTTGGAGCCGATCCGGATCGCCGCAGAATAACGAGGAGCTTGGCTGAGGGTCGTCACCGACTGACAGAACCTCAGATAGGCAAAGACCGGGCCATATACGCGGAAATTGCAGGCTGCAACGCGTTTGCCGCAAGCCTGCCGCAAAGGGCTCGGCTAATCCCGCGCGTGCAGTTCGGCCCCGGTCGTTGCACAAGGGGGGTTGGCGATGCGATGCTTCTCTCGAAGGTATGCGATAATTGCGGCTGTTGTCGGCTTGGCGCCTTGCTGTGGCGCCTGCTCGGATTCCGGCATCAACTTGCCGCATCCGGAGAATCTTTTGCAGAGCCCCTCATGGTTTAGCTATTCGGGGCACGCTGAGGATCTCACGTCGGGTCCGGCTGGCCCCGGTGAACTTATCGACGCCCAGGGGAATTGCGCGACCCAAGCACAAGCCGCGCCTCCTGATTCTGCCGGACAGCAGGCGGGATTTGCGCAAGCGGGAATTGCATTGCAGATGACGGAATGCCAGGTGGTGCGGCGTGTCGGCGCGCCTGAGCGAGTCGAACTCGGGACCACTCCCGCGGGTCAGCGCTCGGTGGTGTTGACCTATACGGGGGGATCGCGGCCCGGCATCTATCGTTTCGCCTCCGGGCGTTTGGAGTCGATCGAGCGCGCTCCCGATCCGACTCCTTCCCCTCGCCAGCCAAAAACCGCCCAGGCGAAAAAGAAGTCCTGAGAGTCAGGACGTCGCCTCCAGTTCAGCGCTGGCAGCAAGCCAGTCGTTTTCTGCTCGCGCAAGGGCGGTCATTCGTTCGGCGCGGGCCTTGGATAACTCAGCCACTCGCGCCGGATTGCGGGCGAAGAGGCCCGAATCGGCCAATTCGGCATCGATGCGCGTGATCTCGCCGGAAAGGCGCTCGATCGTTTGCTCGGCGTGGGCGATGCGCCGGCGAAGCGGTGCAAGCTCTATGCGCTTTTCCGCGGCTGCTCGACGCTGATCGGCCCGGCTGCCGCAGCCTTCCTTTGCGCCTCGCCGGGTGCGCCCGCCGGCACCGGACGCAAGCACATAACGACGATAGTCGTCGAGATCGCCATCGAACGGCCGCACGCCGCCTTCTGCGACCAGCCAGAGTCGCTCCGCGCATGCCTCGATTAAATATCGGTCATGCGACACCAGCAGCACCGCCCCGGGATAGACGTTGATCGCGTCCACGAGCGCAGAACGGCTATCGATGTCCAGGTGATTCGTGGGCTCGTCGAGGATCAGAAGATGCGGACCGTGGAAGGTCGCGAGTCCCAGCAACAGGCGGGACTTTTCGCCTCCTGAGAGCTGCCCGGCCGTCGTATCCGCCATTGCATCCGAGAAGCCGAGGGCGCCGGCTCTTCCGCGCACCTTCGCCTCTGGCGCATCCGGCATCAGCCGGCGCAGATGATCGTACGGACTTTCGCCGGGGTCGAGCTCTTCGAGCTGATGCTGCGCGAAATAGCCGATTTGCATCTTCTCGGCGCAGGTGATGCGCCCCGTCAGCGGCGCAAGCCGCCCCGCCATGAGCTTCACCAGCGTCGACTTGCCGTTCCCATTCGCACCTAAAAGGGCGATGCGATCGTCATCGTCGACTCGCAAGGTGAGCCGCCGGAGCACGGGTTTTCCCGGCTCGTAGCCCACGCTCACATCATCGAAAGCAACGATCGGCGGCGAGATCGGCTTCGCCGGACCCGGAATATCGATCGGCCGAACCTCGTCGGCGACCATCGCGGCAACAGGCTCAAGCTTCGCCAGCCGCTTGAGGCGGGATTGCGCCTGTCGCGCTTTCGTGGCTTTGGCTCGGAATCGGTCCACAAAGGCGGTGAGCCGCCGTCGCTCGGCGTCCTGTTTCTTGGCGAGTTTGAGATCGAGCACCTGGCGCTCGCGGCGTTGCCGTTCGAAAGCGCTATGGCCGCCGCGATAGAGCACAAGTTTGCTGGATTCGAAATGGAGGATCCAGTCAACCGCACGGTCGAGGAGATCGCGATCGTGACTGATGAGAATTGCGGTGTGCGGATAACGAGCGAGGTAATCCTCGAGCCAGAGCGTGCCCTCCAGATCGAGATAATTCGTAGGCTCATCGAGAAGAAGGAGATCGGGCTCGGCAAATAAGGTTGCAGCCAGTGCGACCCGCATCCGCCAGCCGCCCGAAAATTCACTCAGCGCCCGCCCTTGCGCGGCATGCGAAAATCCCAGACCGGAGAGAATTGCTGCCGCGCGAGCCGGGGCGGAATGTGCCCCGATGTCGGCCAGCCGGGTCTGGATTTCGGCGATGCGCTGCGCCGTGGATGCAGCCTCCGCCGCGACGAGCAGGCGCGCGCGCTCCGTATCGGCGCCGAGCACAAAATCGAGCAGGCTTTCGCTGCCTTCCGGCGCCTCTTGAAGGAGACGGCCGATCCGCGCTCGTGGCGGGAATTCGATTTCGCCGTGCTCGGGTGCGATTTCCCCCGCGATCGCGCGAAACAGGCTGGTTTTGCCGACGCCGTTTCGGCCGACGAGGCCAACTCGCGATCCGGAGGCAATGCGGACAGACGCGCCGTCGAGCAGCAGACGACCGGCCACCCGCAACGAGATGCTATCGATCACGAGCATGCGGCTTTCTGGCCGACAGCCGCCAAGGAAGCAACCAGCATGCCCCGGCTGCCTTGTCGCTCAATGGTTCGGCCGCTATAAGCCGCCGCGATCAAACAGCGTCTTTTCCTGCCCGGAATCTCAATGGCCGCGGAGCATACGTTTTCAATCATCAAGCCTGATGCTACCGCACGTAATCTGACCGGCGCGATCAATGCAATCATCGAGCAGGCCGGACTGCGTATCGTCGCGCAGAAGCGTGTCCGGATCACGCGCGAGCAAGCTGAAACGTTTTATGCGGTGCATCGCGATCGGCCGTTCTTTCGTGAGTTGGTGGACTTCATGATTTCCGGGCCGGTGGTTGTTCAGGTACTTGAGGGTGAAGATGCCATCGCGCGCTACCGCGAGATCATGGGAGCGACGGATCCGGCGAAGGCCGCGCCCGGTACAATCCGCAAGCTCTATGCGAAATCGATCGGCGAAAATGCGGTGCACGGCTCCGATGCTCCGGAAACGGCCGCAACAGAAGTCGTACAATTCTTTGCCGGGAATGACATCGTCGGCTGACCGGCGGCTCGCGGCGCTCGCCGGTGCCGCGGACAGAGCGTCATGCGCCTCCGAAAGTGACGAGCGCGCCGGAAAACGTGGGAAAACCTAACAATAGCTAGATAATGAGCGAGCGTATCCCGGATGCGGTGCCGCACGAGCGCGCGCCCAGAAAAATTGCCAATCTGCACCTCTCCATTGCGCGCGCGAGTGGTGCACTGCTGATCCGGGACCGCCCAAAACCGAGTTCTCGGCGGTCCCGGGTCTGCAGCGCACCGCGGCAGATGTTTTGTGCACAATCGCAAGCGGATCGGCCGCGCTGCGCTGCGCCCGGGACATGCGTAATTTGGCGCCCATGGGGGAAGCCCTGGATTTCCTGCTGCAAGATATGACGCACGGGCCCTTCTGGGCCGCTGCGCTGCAGATCGTGTTCGTCAATCTCATCCTGTCGGGCGACAATGCTGTCGTCATTGCGATGGCTTGCCTCACGTTGCCGCGCAGGCAGAGGCTCTGGGGTATCATCCTCGGGGCCGCAGTGGCGGTGCTGCTGCGATTCGCCTTTACCTTCCTCATCGCTCAGGCGCTGGCGTTCCCTTATCTCAAACTGATCGGAGGTGCGCTGCTGTTCTACGTCGCGATCAAGCTCGTCACCGAGGATACGGATGCGGGCGAAGGCGTGGAGCGCGCTCAGACGATTTGGCGGGCAGTGCAGATCGTGGCCATCGCCGACATCGTCATGAGCCTCGACAACGTGATCGCCATCGCCGCCTCGGCTGAAGCGGCTGCGGCGCAAGTCGACGCCGCCCGCGCCTTTACCATCAAGGCTACTCTCATTGCTTTCGGTCTGGCCACGAGCATCCCCCTCATCGTCGCCGGCAGCGCTATTTTGATGCCGCTCTTTGCTCGCTACCGCGCTCTGGTCTGGAGCGGCGGTGCGCTGCTTGGCTGGATTGCGGGGGAGGTCATGGCCGGCGATCCCGCCTTGAGCGGCTGGTTCAATAAAGGGGTGCTTGACCAGCTTCAGATCTGGGGCGGGCCGGTCGGAGGGATTATTGCCGTCGCAGCCGGCTATATCGTCCTGGGCAGGAGCCGTCGGCTGCTGCCGGATGAAGTTTTTGCCGGGGGCGCGCTCCTGGCATGGATCGTCCTCGACCGGGTGAACGAAAGCGTATTCGGCGGGATTGACCAGGATACCGTCCCAATGTGGAGCATCCGGGCTGCGCTCATGGGTCTTATCGTTCTCGCCTATGCGGTTTTCCGCAATCGTTTCTGCAGCGGGCAGGAAAAGTCCGGCCGGCGGCGCCGATGACGAGGCTCCGAATTGCGGCATTATGTGAAAAGTCCTTGCTATCTTCGCGTTTTTGGTATTGTGTTTGCCGCAATCGGATTTTGGCCGTTCCGGCCGTTGCGTGCCGACAGGCCGTCTTCGCTTCGGATCTCTCCAAAACCCGGGTTGTAGCGCGGATCGCAGCGAATACGATCCGCGTGTTACTGAGCTAACTGACTAGGAGACAGACGATGCAGAAAGGCACCGTCAAATGGTTCAATCCAACTAAAGGCTACGGGTTCATCCGGCCTTCAACCGGCGATAAGGACGTCTTCGTCCACATCTCGGCAGTCGAGCGCGCTGGGCTTAGCACGCTCAACGAAGGTCAGACGGTCGAGTACGAGCTCGTGACCAATCGCGGCAAGACATCAGCGGAGAATCTCAAGGTGTCCTGACGCGCATCGGGAAGGCCGGTTAGTCCGGCCAGCGAGTTCTTCCCGTAGCCCCCGGCCCTGCGCCGGGGGTTTTTGATTCAGATGACAGAGGACGGAGGACAGACGACAGACGACATAGATTGGAGCCATCGGTTGCGTGTCCCGCGCGCCGCGCAGCGCGGCCGAGGGCCCTCGCGATTGAGCATAGAATCTGAGCCGCGCTGCGCTGCAGACGCGGGACCGCCACAAACTCGCTATTTGGTCAGAAGTAGAGATCAGAGATCAGAATTTCTAACATCTGATCTCTGTCATCCGCCCTCTGGTCTGCAGCCGGCGATTTCAGGAAGTTCTGGATAATAGCGCGCCGCCATTCGTCCGACATACCGCTTGAGGTTGTCGTGCCGCTCTGCGGCGAGCCGCAACGGTGTTTCGAAGGTGGGACACAGCGCGCCAGCCACAAAGGAGAAGATCGTTGCATCGACGCCCGATGGCTCGGTACCCATGAAAAAAAGCTTCCGTCCGAGGTAATTCGATATGGAATCGATGTCCCGTGCCGCCAAATCGATGATTTCGGGCCGTGAATGACGCCCCATTCCCTGCGCATGCAGGTTTTTGCGGACTTGGCGGCGGACCATCGCGATTACCACCGGACGCATAGCCCCAGGAACGGCATCAAAGAAATTTCGCGGACCGCGGTTGAAATTCGCCCTGTCACTCCAGCGAGCGTCGACAATGGCCCAATACAGATGATCCTCGGCGAGCTTTTCGAACGCCCAGGCGATCGCCCGCTGCTCCGGATCGAGGCCGCGGTCGAAGTCCTTCCCGTATTTCTTCTCAAGGTGAAAGCGGATAAAGGTCGAATCCGCGATGCGCTCCCCGTCGTCATCGATATACGGCAGTTTCCCTTTCGGAGCTTTGCGAAAACCGGTGGTATCGGGGCGATAAGGCAGTCCTGCCATTTTCAGGAGGACCTCAGCTTTCGTCACGAAAGGGCTGGGATCCGGAAGTCCGAAGCCGGGACCGAATGTATATAGGGTGATCATTTACTGCCCCTATGTTGCACAATACAGCCTGTTACATAGGTGCAGCAGTTCAATCCACCGGCACAATCATGATTGTGTCGTTGCCGGCATCCGGTGCGGTTATGATGCAGCGTCCGCCGACCGCACACGCGCGTCCGTCCGCGACAAGTCGCAGTGCCTGGGGGTAGATGCGGTGCTCGGCCGCGAGCACGCGCGCAGCAAGTGCCTCGGTGTTATCGGACTCGCGGACGGGAACAGCCGCCTGGACAATGATCGGCCCGGAATCGACCTCCGGCGTCACGAAATGCACCGTAGCGCCATGAATTTTCACACCTGCGGCCAGCGCTCGCTCATGGGTATGGAGTCCCCTGAATGCGGGCAGCAGCGCCGGATGGATATTGAGCAGGCGGCCCTCCCATCGCCCCACAAACCACGGGGTCAGCAGCCGCATGAAGCCGGCGAGGCAGACGATTTCAATCCGGTGCTGCTCGAGCAAGGCTTGCAGGATTGCTTCAAAGGCCTCTCGTTCGCCGAATGCCAGGTGATCGATTACCTCATTCTCAATCCCGGCCCCTCGGGCGAGATCGAGGCCGGCCGCGTCGGGCCGATTGGAGACGACGAGCGCAATTTCGGCGGGATAAGACGGCGCTTTCCCGGCCTCGATTAGCGATGCCATGTTCGACCCCCGGCCGGAAATGAGCACGGCGGTGCGCTTTCTGACCCGGTCATTGGGCATCTCGACTGGGTACTTCGGAATGACGCACTGTGCAATGGCTCGATCGTCGATATACTGAGGCCGTTCAAGACCCCGCCGGCCGCGAGCAGGGCGGGGCGCCTAGCCGGGGCTTTGGATTGAGCATCCCCAATCTGATTACGTTGGCCCGCATTCTTCTGGTGCCGGTCATCGTTTGGGCTATCGCGTCGAACGAGATGCAGGTCGCTTTCGGCCTGTTCATTGCGGGTGGTGTGAGCGATCTGGTCGACGGATTTCTTGCCAAGCGGTTCCGCATGGCGACGGAACTCGGTGCCTATCTCGACCCGCTCGCCGACAAGGCCATGCTGGTTTCGATCTACGTGGCGCTCGGCATTGTTCAAGCCATTCCGCGCTGGCTCGTCATTCTCGTGGTCTGGCGCGACATCATGATCGTGACGGCGGTGATCCTGTCTTGGCTGGTCGACAAACCGGTCAAGCTCAAGCCGCTGGCGATTTCGAAGGTCAACACGCTTGCGCAAGTCCTGCTCGCGGCCTTCGTGCTCGCGCGGCTCGGCGTAGGACTGCATCTGGAAGCGACCATCGAGGCCTTGACCGCGCTTGTTGCCGCCTTGACCCTGCTCTCTTTGGCTTTCTATGTGATCGCCTGGGTGCGTCACATGAACGAACCAATATCGAAACCTTGAACCGGATGCCCCGACGGGGCTGGTGCGCGAAATCGCCGGGGCGGGGGCCTAAGTCGTCATGTCCGTTGCGAGTCGTCCGCGTCAGCTCGCCCTTGCGCTTGAGCACCCGGAAAGCTTCGCGCGCGAGGATTTCCTGAGCGGGCCTTCGAATGCTGCGGGGCTTGCATTGATCGAAGGCTGGCCCGACTGGCCCAGCCGCGCCATCGTTCTCGCCGGACCGGAAGGGTCGGGGAAGAGTCATCTGGCTGCGATCTGGGCGCAGGAGAGTGGCGCCCGCTTCCTCGCGGCGCGGGCGCTTACCGCAAGCAATCTGCCGGCTGCGTTCGCTACCGGCGCGCTCGTGGTCGAGGATGCCGCCGCCGGCCAAGTCGACGAGCGAGCCCTCTTTCATTTGCTCAATCTCGCGCGCGAGGAAGAGGCCTTCATGTTGATCACCGCCCGCACCCCGCCGGCGGGCTGGTCACTCGGAATCCGCGACCTGTCGTCCCGGCTCAAGGCGCTCCCGGTGGTTACGATTTCGGCTCCGGATGATGCACTGCTGCGCGCAGTCCTGGTAAAGCTTTTTGCCGACCGTCAACTCGCAATCGAGGAAAATCTCGTGAGCTACGTGGTGATGCATATTGAGCGCTCGTTTGCGGCTGCGCGAACGGTCGTCGCGCGCCTCGACGCGGAGGCGCTGCGCCAAAAACGCCCGTTAACGAGGGCGCTCGCGGCGCAAATTCTCCGGTCCGGCTAGCCTTGACGCCCGAGCCGCAGGGGCGCGACATGTCGGCGCTTCCCGGAATCGACCATGCCGTCGATTCGATCTTGGAGTTGGCGTCATGGATCAGGCGCAAGCCTCTGTATTCTCGACGGAAATACCATCGCCGGGGCTGGGAAGCACGCCTGCGGTCGAACTCGCCCATAGTCCGGAACGTTTCATCAATCGCGAGTGGTCTTGGCTGCATTTCAACCGCCGCGTGCTCGAAGAAGCGGAGAATGTCGCTCATCCCATCCTCGAGCGGGTGCGTTTTCTGTCGATCTCGGCCAATAACCTCGACGAGTTCTTCATGGTCCGCGTCGCCGGTCTCATGGGCCAGGTGCGTGAAGGGGTGACTGCCAAGAGCCCGGACGGGCTTGGCCCCGCAGAACAGTTGGCGCAGATTGCCCTGGCGGTTTCGGTCCTGCAAAGCGATCAGCAGGCGCGCTGGCGCGAGTTGCGCGTCGAACTCGCCGAGCACCGAATCGTGCTCGTCGAGGGTCCCGAGCTGACGAAAAAAGACAAGAGCTGGCTCGAAGATTTCTTTCTCCGGCAGATTTTCCCGCTGCTCACTCCGCTCGCGATCGACCCGGCGCATCCATTTCCGTTCATTCCCAACCTTGGCTTCACGATCGCCCTGCAGCTTGCGCGCGGCAAGGACGGCAAGGGCATGAACGCATTGATCCGCGTGCCCGGCCACGTTGACCGTTTCATCCTCTTGCCTGACGGAAGCGACGGCAGTTTGCGGTTCATGATGCTCGAACATGCGATCGGGTTGTTCATCGCCGAACTATTCCCCGGATATGCCGTCAAGGGTCGGGGCGCCTTTCGCGTAATTCGGGATTCCGAAATCGAGATCGAGGAGGAAGCCGAAGATCTCGTGCGCCAGTTCGAGACTGTGCTCAAGCGGCGGCGCCGAGGTTCAGTCATACGCCTCGAAATCGACGGCGCCATGCCCGCGGAGCTGCGGCAGTTCGTGCAGCGGGCGCTTCAGGTCACGGACGATGTCGTGTTTTTCGTCGACGGCATGCTGGCGCTGAACGAACTGTCCCAGCTCGTGGCGGTGGACCGGCCGAACCTCAAGTTTGTTCCCTACAACCCGCGCTTTCCCGAACGCATCCGCGATCACGGAGGCGACTGCTTTGCCGCGATCCGGCAAAAGGATCTGATCGTCCACCATCCCTATGAATCCTTCGATGTTGTCGTCCAATTCCTCAATCAGGCGGCGCGCGATCCAAACGTCGTGGCCATCAAGCAAACGCTATACCGCACGTCGCCCGACAGCCCCATTGTCAAGGCGCTTGCGGAGGCGGCCGAGGCCGGCAAATCGGTCACTGCCCTCGTCGAGCTCAAGGCGCGCTTCGACGAGGAGGCTAATATCCGCTGGTCGCGCGACCTGGAACGCGCCGGAGCCCAGGTCGTGTTCGGGTTCATCGAGCTCAAGACTCATGCCAAGCTTTCGCTGGTGGTCCGCCGCGAAGGCGGTGCGCTGGCGTCGTATGTACACGTCGGCACCGGCAACTATCATGCGGTGACCGCGCGCATCTATACCGACCTGTCCTTCTTCACGTCGGATCCGGTGATCGCGCGCGATGTCGCGCGGGTATTCAATTTCGTAACCGGCTATGCGGAGCCTGCCGATCTCGAGAAAATGGCGATGTCGCCGTACACGCTGCGCCAACGCATCTGCAAACACATCAGCCAGGAAATCGCGTTTGCCAGGAGCGGGAAGCCGGCTGCGATCTGGATGAAGGACAACGCGCTGGTCGATCCCGAGATCATCGATTGTCTCTACGAAGCTTCCTGTGCGGGCGTGCAGATCGATCTCGTGGTACGCGGCATCTGCTGCCTGCGACCGGGGATTCCCGGCCTTTCGGAAAATATCCGGGTGAAATCGATCGTCGGCCGTTTCCTTGAACACAGCCGAATATATTGCTTCGGGTCAGGATACGGCTTACCGCATGCCAAAGCGTCGGTTTACATCTCTTCTGCCGACATGATGCCGCGCAATCTGGACCGGCGCGTCGAAGTGCTCTGTCCAATTCTCAATCCGACCGTGCACGAGCAGGTCCTCGGCCAGATCATGGTCGCCAATCTCAAGGACACGGAACAAAGCTGGAAGCTGTTGCCGGACGGCACGTCGCGGCGGATCAAGACGGCTGACGGCGAGGAACCGTTCAATGCCCACAAGTATTTCATGACAAATCCGAGCCTCTCCGGACGTGGCAAATCGCTCAAAGACTCCTCACCGCGCAGCCTTGTACGCCGCATCGACCGCGCTTAGGCGCGGCCGTCCCGGTCGAGCTGCGGCGCAAGGGCGCCTCGCGCTCGGGCCGCCTGTTGCGGTCATCGATATCGGTTCGAATTCCGTGCGGCTCGTGGTCTACGAGGGGCTTACACGCAGCCCCACGCCGATTTTCAATGAGAAGGTGCTGTGCGGCCTCGGCCGCAAGGTCCAATCGACCGGGCTCCTTGCGCCCGACGCGGTGGAGCAGGCATTGGGCGCGCTCCGGCGTTTTCGCGCGCTTTGCGATCGCATCGAGGTTCCGCATCGATACGCAATCGCGACCGCCGCCTGCCGCGATGCCAAGAATGGAAGCGAGTTCATCGAGCGGGCCGAACAGGTGTGCGGCACAACGATCGACGTGATCTCCGGCAAGCGCGAGGCGGAACTCTCGGCACTCGGCGTCGTATCCGGATTTCATCGCCCGGACGGCATCGTTGGCGATCTCGGCGGCGGCTCGCTGGAGCTCACTGATTTGCAGGGGCATCGGCTCGGCGCTGCGCTTACGCTTCCCCTCGGCGGCCTCGCTCTCCAGGACCTCTCCGCGCGATCGATCAAAAAGGCCGAAAAGTTTGTGGTGACCGCACTCGGAAAAGCGAAACTCCTCAAGGCCGGGAAGGGTCGCAACTTCTATGCGATCGGCGGTACCTGGCGCGCCCTGGCGCGGCTGCACATGTGGCAGACCGGCTATCCGTTGCACGTGATGCACGGCTATTCGATTCCGGCCAAGGAGGCGCAGGATTTCTCGAATCTCGTTCGCCGGGTTCATCCGGAGACGCTGTCGCAAATCGACGTCGTCGATGATGCGCGCCGTCCGCTGCTCGCTTATGCGGCGCTGGTGCTTGAGCAGGTGATCGCGAAAGCACGGCCAAGCAAGGTGATCGTTTCCGCTCTGGGCGTGCGCGAGGGACTGCTCTACAGTTTGTTACAGGCCGAAGAGCGTCGCAAGGATCCGCTCATTTCGGCCGCAGCCGAACTCAATGTGCTCCGTTCCCGATCGCCGGCGCACGGGGATGAAGCGATCGCATGGACCGACCGGTTCATGGCGAGTTCCGGGCTTGACGAGAGCGCCGAGGAGCGGCGGCTGCGCCATGCGGCATGTCTTCTCGCCGACGTCGGCTGGCGCGCGCACCCGGATTATCGCGGAGAGCAATCGCTCAACATCATCGCCAATGCAGCCTTTGTGGCTGTTGACCATCCGGGCCGCACGTTCCTCGCGCTCGCTGTTTTTTTCCGGCACGTCGGGCTGGTCGACGAGGAGCTGTCACCGCGGTTGCGGGAATTGGCCTCTACCCGGCTGCTCGACCGCGCGCGGATCTTGGGCGCAGCCCTCAGATTGGCTTATCTCATCTCCGCATCCGCCCCCGGCGTTTTGCCGAATACCCCAATGGTCGTCGAACACGGACGGTTGGTGCTGCGGTTTCAAAACGAGTTGAAGGCGCTCGCCGGCGAGCGGGTATTCGTGCGGCTGCGCCAACTCGCCCGGCTGATCGGACGAGAACCGGTGATGCAGGCGAGCTGAGTAGGCGGGACTCGAGCTTGCGCTGAAAGCGCAAGCTCGAATCCGGGGCGGCCCATAGGCGCCGAAATACCTTGTGTCCCGGGCGCAGCGCAGTGTTGCCGTGCTTCAAACGGCATGACCTCACAGTGGCTTTGCGCGCTTGCTCGGCCGCCCTGGTGCGGTCTAATGTCAGCTCATACTCTAAGAGCTGCGGAAATGAGACGCCGGGGCTAAAGGAGCCTTGTGCCAGGAGCTGACATCTGTAGGGTGGGCAAAGGCGCGCTTGCGCGCCGTGCCCACGCGTTCAATCACTCTCCAAAGCTGCCGGTGAGCTCACCGACATCGCCGCCCCAGTCGGGCGGCAAAT